>NZ_JAQAHF010000056.1:0-512 GCF_027871645.1 Agrobacterium sp. ST15.13.015 | reverse complement strand
CGGCAAGACCGACGAAAAATCGCTGGAACTGTGGCTGGTGATGGATGGCGGCAAGACCCGCTCGCTCGGCGTCTTCCAGCCCGGCACGAATGGCGATCTTATAATCCCCGCCGACATGCGCAACAGCATCACCGAAGGCACCACCTTCGCGATCAGCGTCGAACCTTTCGGCGGCTCGCCGACTGGTCAGGCAACCGGCCCTGTTATCGCTGTCGGCACGGCGCGATGGGGATGAAGGTTTAACGCTTCCCGATTTCGAGGCGAGTCCCGATGAACGCGTCACGGATACGGGATGGGTCGTAACGGTCAATCTCCGAAGCCGACAATGCCCTTGATTTCGGTGAACTCGTACAGACCGATCCCGCGCGGGCGCAAATCGCGCGCGGCCGTTGCGCAGTTCGCCCCTCCTCCGTGATCGCAGACAACATCGCCCGCATCACCGCACTGGCCACAGAAGCGAAGGCGACGACAGCGCCGGACATTCTGGTTTTCCCGGAACTGTCGCTGACCGG
>NZ_JAQAHF010000055.1:0-523 GCF_027871645.1 Agrobacterium sp. ST15.13.015 | reverse complement strand
GCGGGGATTATAAGATCGCCATTCGTGCCGGGCTGGAAGACGCCGAGCGAGCGGGTCTTGCCGCCATCCATCACCAGCCACAGTTCCAGCGATTTTTCGTCGGTCTTGCCGGTTGCGACAGGCACAATGTGCATCCGTCCGGATTCCGCATCGTAGGAGGCGAGGAGATTAACCTGGCTGTCGGTCGTTGCAAGTTCGGCCACCAACGGAGTGGCGCCCTGCCATTTTTCGGGGAAGGCGGCGTAAACGATGGCGGCCACGGCGGTTGCGCTGGTGGCAACCGAGATCCAGCGCCAGAAGGACGCGGAATTCCAGAGGCTGCCATTGGTATTGACCGTCCTGCCGCCGAACAGGCGTTCTTCGATACGCGCAAGAACAGCGGCGCTCGGTGCCTGCTCCTGGTAATCGGCATTGAAGTCGGAAAATTCCGCCTCCCAGCGCTGCACCAGCTGTGCGAAGGCCGCGTCGTCCTGCATGCGTCGTTCCAGTTCACGGCGCTTTTCGAGCGGCAGCACGCCCAGGA
>NZ_JAQAHF010000054.1:0-549 GCF_027871645.1 Agrobacterium sp. ST15.13.015 | reverse complement strand
CCGGCCAATATCAACGACATCACGGCTGCCAAGGCCATGCCGATCGCATCAGGCGCAACCTATGTCTTTGATCTTGGCTATTATGATTTCGGCTGGTGGGCCAAGCTGGACGAAGCCGGATGCCGGATCGTCACCCGGTTCAAGTCGCATACGCCGCTGACGGTCACCCATGAGCAGGCGGTGGACGGCGACGGTGTCATCCTGTCCGACCGCATCGGCCTTTTGCCGGCCCGCCAGGCCAAAAGCCGCAAAAATCCGTTCAGCGATCCGGTCCGCGAGATCACCATCAGGACCGAGACGGGAAAGGTGTTGCGCATCTTCTCCAATGATCTCGATGCACCGGCTCACGAGATCGCCGATCTCTACAAGCGCCGTTGGGCGATCGAACTGTTCTTCCGCTGGGTCAAGCAGACGCTGAAGATCAGCCATTTCCTCGGCACGTCAGAAAATGCCGTGCGCATCCAGATCGCTGTCGCCCTGATCGCGTACCTGCTCCTGCGATTGGCGCAGGCTGACCAGAAGACCGTGCCAAGCCCACTCGCCTTCGCC
>NZ_JAQAHF010000053.1:0-574 GCF_027871645.1 Agrobacterium sp. ST15.13.015 | reverse complement strand
CGGGATGACCTTTGCCTCACCGAAGAGCTTGGACACGTTCTGAAGGGAAATGCTGCCCATGTTTGTCGTTCCTTATTTCACGGCGCCAAAGGTCAGGCCACGCACGAGTTGCTTCTGCGAGAACCAGCCGATGACGAGAATTGGGGCGATCGCCATCATCGAGGCGGCCGAGAGTTTTGCCCAGAACAGCCCCTGTGGGCTCGAGAAGGAGGCGATGAAGGCCGTCAGCGGGGCTGCATTGGTGGTCGTCAGCCGGATGGTCCAGAAGGATTCGTTCCAGGCGAGGATGACGTTGAGGAGCAGCGTCGAGGCAATGCCCGGAACCGCCATCGGGGTCAGTACATGGACGATCTCGTTCCACAAGGATGCGCCATCCATGCGGGCGGCTTCCAGAATCTCGCCGGGAATTTCCCGGAAGTAAGTGTAGAGCATCCAGATGACGATCGGCAGGTTGATGAAGGTCAGCATGATGGTGAGCCCGATGCGGGTATCGAGCAGGCCGGCATTGCGGAAGATCAGATAGATCGGCACCAGCACGGCGACGGCTGGCATCATCTTGGTGGAGAGCATCCAC
>NZ_JAQAHF010000052.1:0-637 GCF_027871645.1 Agrobacterium sp. ST15.13.015 | reverse complement strand
GGATCGTCCAGCTTGACCGAGATGTATTCCTCGCCGTCGTTGGAGACCGCCTTCCAGCCGGCGCCGACCTCGACGCCGTTGCCGGCGGTGATGCGGAAGTCCGGGGCGTCGCGTGAGACGCGCTCGATCGGGTTCAGGCGGGCCTTCATGCTGACGGTGAGCGTGCGCACCGTGCCGACGATCGAGTTGTTGCCGTTGGTGGTGAATTCGCCGATGACTGCCATGGTCGCGTTCCTTTCCGGTTGTTCGGGCCGCGCCGATCGCGGCCTCGATGACGGTGTTAAGACCGGGGGCGATCGACACCGCACCGCCTGGCGGCCGGAACCGTCAGTGGAGGACGGCCGGGAGCGGCTTTCTTGGTCGCGCGAGGAATGCGAACCTGTTCGCAGGGGAAGAAAGTTGTGAGCGGCCGTTGCGGTCAAGGCGATCGAGACGAAGGCGTCCTTCGGTCACACCAGATCCATCGAGGTCGCGTCGGTGTGGCCAGCTCGGGGTGGATGGAATGCGACGACGTCAGCCGGATTGACGATCATCCGCCATCAGGCTGCGCAACATTCGTGCCTATGCTCATGCCCTCGTCAGCGCTGCAGGCCCGCTCCCGCCCTCGATGCCATCGCCGACGTCCTCGGTCGCATCA
>NZ_JAQAHF010000051.1:0-829 GCF_027871645.1 Agrobacterium sp. ST15.13.015 | reverse complement strand
TTCCAGAACAGCGCGACCAACCTTATAGATATCGTCGGCATACTCCGGCAGGATCTCACCGAGAACCGGTGTCGCAATATCTTCGGTGACTTCACCATACTGGACGATGACCTTGTTGCCGGTGCCCTGGGAATAGCGGATACGGCCGACCGGAGCATCGCACTGCCGTTCCTTGACGTTAACCTTTGCGGTGCTCACGACAGGCGCCCACGCGTACATGGATTCACCGCTGACAACGGCATGGTCCTGAACAACCGTGAAGGGCAGAGCTTGAATAAGGTCGTTGCAGAGTTCGGGGTTTTCCTTCGTCGCGAGATAGGCAATGACGCTGATGCCCAGCGGCTCCCAGGTAAGCCGTACCTTTTGACCGTCGCGGATCTGAACACGCCGAGAGGGATCGGCCAGGGCCGCGATGGAACCTTCCGGGGTCTCGTAAGTGAGATGTTTTCCGATGCTCCAAGGGAAGTAATGGAATGACCAGGCGGCCAAACGGTTGAGGTAACCCAGGAACGCCTTGACGGCCTCAACCGCCTCGTCGCGGCTACCAGCCGTCGGAAGATATTTGGTGATCGCTTCGGCAAAAGCGCCCATTTCCTGCAAGCCGCTGTAGCGCAGATAGTTGCTGTATGCGTAGTCAAAGCGGTGCACGAGTGCGCAGCACTGCTCGAGGGTAAATCGCTCATCCTGGAACGTCAGCAGCAACGGATACCACGTGTACATCGACTGGTCGCGCAGCATGCCGTTCACGAAGTCGAGGTTCGTGAAGTATTGGTTGTTTGTCCCGACCGCGAAGGTGCCGGTCCGGATATCATGAAGCTCCTTCGGCTCG
>NZ_JAQAHF010000050.1:0-1076 GCF_027871645.1 Agrobacterium sp. ST15.13.015 | reverse complement strand
ATCACGGTGGTTGGCGGCATCGCCATTGCGCTTCTGCTCGACAATGACATTTTCGGCCAGGGCATCGTGCGCATCATGATCATCTCGCCCTTCTTCGTCATGCCGCCGGTGGCCGCGCTGGTGTGGAAGAACATGATCATGCATCCCGGTTACGGCGTGCTTGCCGATCTCTCGCGCTTCTTCGGTTTCCAGCCGGTCGACTGGTTCGCGCAGTTTCCGCTCTTGTCCATCATCATCATCGTCGCCTGGCAATGGCTGCCCTTTGCAACGCTGATCCTCTTGACCGCCCTGCAGTCGCTCGATGGCGAACAGAAGGAAGCCGCCGAGATGGATGGCGCCAACTTCGTCAACCGCTTCGTCTACCTGACCCTGCCGCATCTGTCGCGCGCCATCACCGTCGTCATCCTCATCCAGACGATCTTCCTGCTCGGCGTCTACGCGGAAATCCTCGTCACCACCAATGGCGGCCCCGGTTACGCCTCCACCAACCTCGCCTTCCTCATCTATCGCACAGCACTTCTGGGCTACGACGTCGGCGGCGCTTCGGCCGGCGGTATCATCGCCGTCATCCTCGCCAATATCGTCGCCATCTTCCTGATGCGGGCGGTTGGCAAGAATCTCGACCGGTAAGGGGGAAACATCATGGCCCGCAAGACAACCACTCGCGCAAAGATCGGCTTTTCCATCGCGGGCTGGGCCGTGGCGCTGCTGCTGTTCTTCCCGATCCTCTATGCCTTCCTCACCTCGATCAAGACCGAGCCGGAGGCGATCGCAGGCTTCAGCCTCATTCCGTCGGGCACGCTGGAAAACTATGTGACGGTCCAGACCCAGCGCGATTACTTCAAGCCCTTCATGAACTCGGTGGTGCTGTCGCTCGGCTCGACGATCATCGCGCTGATCATCGCCATTCCCGCCGCCTGGGCCATGGCGTTCTCGCCGACCAAGCGCACCAAGGACATTTTGATGTGGATGCTCTCCACCAAGATGATGCCAGCCGTCGCCGTGCTGGTGCCGATCTATCTGATCTTCCGCAATGCCGGCCTGCTCGATACCCGCATCGGGCTCACCATCATGCT
>NZ_JAQAHF010000049.1:0-1108 GCF_027871645.1 Agrobacterium sp. ST15.13.015 | reverse complement strand
TGACCTTTCTTGCGGTTCGCCCGGCCTTTCAGACAGGAGAATGGACGACCGCGCTGCTCTATGGCGCAGTGGTCGGCTTCATGGCCTATGCCACTTACGACCTGACCAATCAGGCGACGCTCAAAAGCTGGTCCACGACCCTGACCGTCGCCGATCTTCTATGGGGAACCTTCGTCTCCGCGGCAGCGGCTACAATCGGCTATTTCCTCACGGTGCGGCTGGTCGGCCCGCTGGAAAATCCGACGGGCCTGTGATGACGACATCCCCTCTTACCGGCCGCTTAAGTGCGATAACCCTGCGGCCCAGTCGTTGCCAGGTTCGCAGCATGAGCATGCATCTCTTGTCTTCCTGCGAAATACGATCCTATAAAGGAGGCGCAGCAAGGAAGGTTCGAATGCAGGGCACAGAGATCGCAAGCCTTATTAACCGCGTCGGCATGGGTGATCGTTCAGCATTCGTCTCGCTTTATCAGGCAACCAGTCCGAAGCTTTTCGCGATCTGCCTGAAAATCCTGCGTGACAGAACGGAAGCCGAGGAGGCGCTGCAGGAAATCTATATCAAGGTCTGGCAGCGGGCCCGGACATTTGCCGCGAGCGCCGGCAAACCCGCCACATGGCTTGCCGCCATTGCCCGCAATCATGCAATAGACACGATCCGCGCCCGCAAGCCCATAACCGACGACATCGAGGAAGCCTACGATCTTGCCGACGAGAGCGCCCGCGATCCTGAGCAGCAGATCGTTCTCGCCGATGAAGGCCGCAGGATCGAAGCCTGCATGCGCGAGCTTGAGACCGTACACGCGCAGGCGGTGCGTCGGGCCTATGTCGAGGGCTTGAGCTATCTCGAACTCGCCGAAGAATTGCGGGTGCCGCTCAACACGGTCAGAACCTGGCTGCGACGCAGTCTTCTCAAACTCAGAGAGTGCATGCAGCGATGACAACGGGCGAACAGAGCGGCGGCAAGCATTCGCACGACGACATCCTCGCCGGTGAATATGTCCTGGGCGTGCTGCCGCTCGAAAAGCGCCGTGAACTGGAACGACGCATGCAGGACGACGCGGCCTTCGCACAGCTGGTGCAGCGCTGGGAGGCGGAATTTTCCGACTTCA
>NZ_JAQAHF010000048.1:0-1142 GCF_027871645.1 Agrobacterium sp. ST15.13.015 | reverse complement strand
GCCCCCTTGTAACTTGATTTCGCCGCGCTGTGCTATTGTCGCTTGTGCGGTGGCGGATGGAAGACCGATCCCCCCTGGGGACATTGATCCCGTGGATGAGCCCGGGTCTCCCTCCGCTTTTTCATCGAACCCGAACAGTCGCCGGGGCCGCTTGCGTGTGCGAAGCCCGATTAGGCAAGGATGGGATAAGATGGATAATAGTGTTGGCATCGACGTTTCCAAGGACCGTCTGGATGTGGCGTTCGCAGCATCGGGCACGGCGTTCTTCGTCGAGAACAGCCATGCCGGGATCGACGATCTGGTAGAGCGTCTCAAAGAGGTGCATGCCGATATCGTGGCGCTTGAAGCCACAGGCGGCTTCGAGACGCTGGCCGTGGCACGGCTTTCGGCGGCAGGATTTGCGGTGATCGTGGTCAATCCGGCGCAGGTGCGCGCCTATGCCAATGCCATCGGTCGCCGTGCCAAGACCGACGCGGTCGATGCGGCGGTGATTGCCGCTTTCGTGTCTGCCACCAAGCCACAGATCCGGCCTCTGCGTGATCAGCAAACCCAGCTTTTGTCGGCACTTGTCGACCGCAGGCGGCAGATCGTGCAGATGATCGTGGCCGAAGAGAACCGGTTACGCATGGCGCTGGAGAAATCGACCCGCAAAAGCATTCAGCGCCTGCTTGCCGCCCTGCGCCGGGAGGTGGACAGCATCGATGCGGAAATGGACGATCACATCCGCAAATCCCCCGTGTGGCGGGTGCGTGAGGCGCTGCTGACCTCCGTGCCCGGTGTGGGGCCTGCAACGGCGCGCACGCTTCTTGCCGAGATGCCGGAACTGGGCAGTCTCGACCGGCGTCAAATCGCCTCGCTGGCGGGCCTTGCTCCCTGGACCCGGCAATCGGGCAAATGGAAGGGCAAAAGCTTCATCGGTGGCGGCAGGGGCAAGGTCCGGGCGGTGTTGTTCATGGCAGCGCTGGTGGCGGCACGGCACAATCCAGTCCTCAAGGCCTTTCGCGATCGCCTCGTGGAAGCCGGAAAGCCGAAAATCCTCGCTACCGTCGCAACCATGCGAAAGCTTCTGACAATGCTCAACGCCATCATCAGAGACAACAAACCATGGCAAAACGCTTGACATCAAAGACAGTCGCTCATCC
>NZ_JAQAHF010000047.1:0-1166 GCF_027871645.1 Agrobacterium sp. ST15.13.015 | reverse complement strand
CTAGTCACCTGAATCTGAAGTTCGGCTCATTGTTTTCTGGCAGAATCGCTTGACCGAGGCGAGGATTTGGTCGGCGGACTTGACCCACTTGTATGGGGTGGGGTTCTCGTTGTGGGTTTCGATGAAGGCGTGGATGTCGGCTTCCAGTTCTGCGGTGGAACGATGTACGCCGCGCTGCAACTGCTTTCGCGTTAGCTCTGCAAACCACCGCTCGACCTGGTTGATCCAGGATGCTGAAGTTGGTGTGAAGTGAACATGCCAGTGTGGACGGCGAGCAAGCCAGGCCTTGATCCTCGGCGTCTTGTGGGTCGCATAGTTGTCCATCACTAGATGCACATCCGGTCCATTGGGCATTTCGGCGTCAATCCGCTTCAGGAAGTCGAGGAATTCGGTGGCCCGGTGACGCTTGTAGCAATGACCGATCACCGCACCAGTGGCAATGTCGAGCGCGGCGAACAGCGACGTTGTGCCATTGCGGACGTAGGTATGGGTGCGCCGTTCGGCGACACCCGGCGCCATGGGCAGAACGGGCTGCTCGCGATCCAATGCCTGGATTTGCGATTTCTCATCCACGCAAAGCACGACTGCCCGATCCGGCGGTGACATGTAAAGACCGACGATGTCTTGCACCTTGTCAACGAAGAGGGGATCGGAAGAAAGCTTGAATGTCTCGGCACGATGCGGCTGCAGACCAAATGCCGTCCATATCCGGCGGATGGTGGTGTGTGACAGCCCGCTGTCGGCAGCCATCGAACGAATGGACCAGTGCGTGGCATCCTTTGGAGTGGCATTCAATGTACGCTCGACGACCTCGGCAACCTGAGCATCAGAGACAGTTCGTGGCCGACCTGTCCGGTATTCGTCCGTCAGTCCTTCGATACCATCGTGTACGAACCGGCGGCGCCACTTGCCTACCGTGTGCTCGTGGACCCCGAGCCGCTCGGCTACATCCTTGCTCCGCAGACCCTGCGCGCACAGCAAGACCATTCGGCACCGATCCGACAAGGAGCGTGGCGCTTTATGCCGGCGCACCTGAGATTCGAGGAAATTTCTATCCTCGTCGCTCAGAACGACGAGGTCCGCCTGCCTGCCAACCATAAAACAAACTCCTGCTCTTGTGACAGAAGCTGAACAAAATGAGGCTTACTTTGGTTCCAGGTGACTAG
>NZ_JAQAHF010000046.1:0-1181 GCF_027871645.1 Agrobacterium sp. ST15.13.015 | reverse complement strand
AGTCGGCGAGGCCTATTGGCCGAGCTATTTCGAAACGCTGAAAAGATGCCTGAAACCGGGCGGCAGTGCGGTGCTGCAAATCATTTCGATTGAAGAAAGCCGCTTCGATACATATCGGCGCAAGGCGGATTTCATTCAGAAATACGTCTTTCCCGGCGGCTTTCTGCCCTCAGATGCCGCGCTCGAAAAAGCGGTCGACAAAACCGGCCTTAAGCTCACCGATAAGGAACTTTTCGGCCAGTCCTACGCGCTCACGCTCGCCGAGTGGCGCCAGCGTTTTCATGCGCGGTGGCAGGCGATTTCCCTGCTCGGCTTCGATGACCGCTTTCGACGGCTTTGGGATTATTACCTTTGCTATTGCGAGGCGGGCTTTGCCGAAGGGAGCATAAATGTGGGCTTCTACACGATCGAACACAGATAAGGCGGGACCAAACTGCGGAGAGAGACAATGATGATCAACAGATTGACGGTTGCTTCCGTCCTATGGCCACTGCTGGCCGCGTCCAGCGCGACGGCGGCCGATATCGACGGCAACTGGGCACGCGGAGACGGCAAGGCGAAAGTACTGATTGCGCCCTGCGGTGAAAATATCTGTGCCACAAACACCTGGATCAAGCCGGGCACCCCGAAGGAAAAGGCCGGGGACCGGCTGATCATGGACATAAAGCAGACAGAGGCAGGCAGCTATTCCGGCACCGCTTTCGACCCCCAGCGGGATAAATCCTACAGGATAACAGTGACAATAAACGGCAACGGCATGACCACGAAAGGCTGTATCGTCGCCGGTCTGCTGTGCAAAGGCATAAATTGGACAAGGATCGACTAGCCACATCTACACGTTGCCTCGACCCGCCATCGTCGCTCCCTTATCGAGGCCCTGCAAAGGAAAACACCAATGAAAACCTATGTCGCAGCCTACCTTTTTACCCTCGTCGCCTTTCTGGTGATTGATTTCATCTGGTTGAGCACGATGGCGTCGCGCCTTTACCGCCCGGCCATCGGCGATCTTCTGGCAGAAAACTTTCGGCTTGCTCCGGCGGTCGTCTTTTACCTCATCTATGCCGCCGGCCTGACCTTTCTTGCGGTTCGCCCGGCCTTTCAGACAGGAGAATGGACGACCGCGCTGCTCTATGGCGCAGTGGTCGGCTTCATGGCCTATGCCACTTACGACCTGACCAATC
>NZ_JAQAHF010000045.1:0-1236 GCF_027871645.1 Agrobacterium sp. ST15.13.015 | reverse complement strand
TGATCTGAACCCTTCAAACTGGACCGTTTTTGGTTAGAGTTTTCCGGTGCATTTTCCTGGCTGGGAAAGGAACGGAAGACGATGAAAGCATCACAGTTTTCGGACGCACAGAAGGCGTTCATTCTGAAGCAGGGTGATGAAGGAGTGTCGGTTGCGGAGATCTGCCGGAAGGCGGGGATCAGCCAGGCGACCTATTTCAACTGGAAGAAAAAATACGCGGGCATGCTGCCGCCGGAGATGAAGAAGCTGAAGCAGCTCGAGGACGAGAATGCGCGGTTGAAGAAGATCGTCGCGGACCTGACGCTGGACCGTGAGATGTTGCAGGATGTCATTCGGCGAAAGCTCTAAGGCCTGCTCGGAAACGCGAGATGGTGAAAGGCATGTGCCGGGATTGGATGATCTCGATCCGGCGTGCCTGTGGGGCACTGAACTTCGATCGGTCGACCTACCATTACACCTCTCGCCGTGCCGATCAGGCCGGTCTGGAACGTCGTATTCGTGAGATCTGCGAGATACGTGTTCGCTACGGCTATCGTCGCGTGCATGTATTGTTGGAGCGCGAGGGTTGGGGGACCAACATCAAGCGAACCTATCGCATTTACAGAGACTTGGGCCTGCAACTGCGTAACAAGACGCCGAAGCGACGGGTCAAAGCCAAGCTGCGGGAAGATCGGCAAATGGCCGTTGGACCGAACGATGTCTGGGCGATGGACTTCGTTCACGACCAACTCGCGACCGGCAAGAAACTGCGGGTGCTCACGGTGGTCGACACCTTCTCGCGCTATGTGCCGGTGCTTGATCCACGTCACAGCTATCGAGGTGAAGATGTCGTGCAAACCTTGGAACGGGTATGCCGGAAAGTTGGCTACCCGAAGACGATCCGTGTCGATCAGGGGACTGAGTTCGTGTCTCGCGATCTTGACCTTTGGGCCTACGCCAAAGGCGTCACCTTGGACTTCTCACGCCCGGGCAAGCCGACCGACAATGCGTTCATTGAAGCGTTCAATGGCCGCTTCCGCGCCGAATGTCTGAATCAGCACTGGTTCCTGACCCTTGCGGATGCCCGCGAAAAGATGGAGGATTGGCGTATAGACTATAATGAGTTTCGGCCGCATGGTGCGATCGGCAATAAGGTACCGATCTCGCTGATGAAATCAGGAGGCTCAACCAGCCCGCCTCCCTGAATGAAGCCGGAAAACTCTAGCCTCAGATGGTCCAGAAACCTGGGGCGGTTCA
>NZ_JAQAHF010000044.1:0-1247 GCF_027871645.1 Agrobacterium sp. ST15.13.015 | reverse complement strand
GAAAGCCGGGCAGCGAGCTCTACCAGGACAAATTCCCAGCCTTGCCGGACTACACAGCCGCCATCGATCGGATTGCAAAACGCCAGGAAGTTGTCGCGGCACGTGGCGAGGAGAAAACTTCCGCCCCGATAGACCTGGCGCCCCAAACGCCGCCCGACGCTGCCGATGCGGCAGTCAATAACCAGAAAAGAATCGTCGAGGCCTTGCAGGCAGGCGACCACAAGAAGCTTGTGGAAACGCTAGCCGCAACCGGCTCCCTTGTTGAGAACACAAATCTCGTATCAACGTTGAAAGCGATAGCGCAGACTTATGAAAGAGACATTAGTGCGGACCCCGAGAAAGTCCGCGCTCTCTACGCCAACAAACGTGATCATGTAGATTTGCTTGCCGAAGAGATCGAAAAGCAGGGCCTTGCATCCGGTCGCCTGAGTGGCGACCCTGTCAGCTTCAAGGCGTTTAACAACAAGGATATCCGTTTCAGGGTCGGTGACAGGCTCAGCGTCACTAGCAGCTATAGGAATCTCATTGCCGGTGAAGCCGGCCGGATCGAAAAGATCGAAGGCAAATCCGTTACCTTCAAACCCGATGGCAGCAGTCAGAGCAAGACCTTCGAGGCCAGCACCGGCGAGCCGGGTGACAGGGGTGTCAAGGGCTATAAGATTGAGGGGCCCACGACAATCATCGGCTCCGCCTACGAAATCAGAAATCACGACGATGGCAGGCGCGTCGATCAGGTTTATGTCTTGCACAGTGCCATTTTCGGCTCAAATGCCGCGAGCGCCCTGTTGAGCAAGGCCGACGAACGAACCCAGGTTTTCACCGTGCAAAGCGACACGGCTGACAGACACATCTTGGCCAGCCAACTCAGCAAGCCTGGCAGCGAGCTCTATCAGGACAAATTCCCAGTCTCGCCGGACTACGCAGCCGCGATCGACCGGATCGCGAAACGCGAGGAACTTAGGGCCGGACGTGGCGAGGAAAGTCCTACTGTTCAAATGGAGCCGGTGAACCAAACGCCCTACGAGGCGGGACATTGGACGCCTGACAGTCAAAAATCTGTGGTGGAAGCCCTGCAGGCTGGCGATCACAAGAAGCTCGTGGAAACGCTCGCCGCAACCGGCTCCCTTGTCGAGAAAGCGGACGCCGGGTCGGCGCTGAAAGCAATGGCGGATGCTTACGAAAGGGATATCAAGGCAGATCCCGAAAAGGTCCGCATGCTCTATGCCAATCGGCGCGTTGATGTAGAT
>NZ_JAQAHF010000043.1:0-1261 GCF_027871645.1 Agrobacterium sp. ST15.13.015 | reverse complement strand
TATTTCTTCTCCCCGCCGGAGCCCGTTGCAAAATCCCACGATTGTGATTCACTCCTGTCGCGATGACGGAGAGGTTGCGATGTCGGTTCGGGACAACAGGCAGTTCAGTTTCGTTGAGGCGCTGATGCCGCAGGCGAAGGGTTCCGGTCGGCTGGAACGGTTGTCGAGCGTTGTGAAGTGGTATCGGTTCGAGAAGCTCCTGTCGCGTCTTCGCGATGACAAAGGCGCCGGGCGTCCGGCCTATAAACCGCTGGTGATGTTCAAGGCTCTGCTGTTGCAGTCGCTCTACGGGCTTTCCGACATGGAGCTCGAGGAAGCGCTGGGCGACCGGCTGTCGTTCAAACGCTTCGTCGGCCTGACGCTTGAGGAGGCCGTTCCGGATCATTCCACGCTTTGCCGTTTCCGTAACCTGCTGATTGACGCAGGTCTGCTGGAGAAGTTGTTTGGAGAACTCGACCGGCAGCTCGATGCCGCCGGCCTGATCCTGCGGCGCGGCACGATGCTGGATGCGACGATCATCGAAACGACGGCGGCCCGGCCCCCGAGCGGGCGCAATGGCGACCTCGATGCGGGTGCTGGATTTGCAGATGGGCGCAAGCCCGAAAATCCTGATCATCCTGGTTCAGCCGGGTGTGGCGAGCAGGCAGTCGATCCGGATGCCCGTTTTGTCCGGCATGCGGGCAAGCACGGCTCGTCCTATGGCTACAAGGCGCATGTCGGTGTCGATGAAGGTTCCGGCATGATCCGCAAGATCATCACCACACCAGCCAATGTGAACGATACGGTCGTCGCCGATCGACTGATCGTCGGCGATGAGGCCTGCGTTCTGGCGGATGGGGCATATCATACGCACATGCGGGAGAAAGCCTTGAAGGCGAAAGGCATCAAGCCGCGGTTGATGCGCCGGCCGAACCGGCATCACCGCGTCCTGTCGCCGCGTCTTGCGCGGCTCAATCTTTTGATATCGAAACGCCGGGCTGCCGTCGAAACGACGTTCGCCACGCTGAAGAACCGCATGGGGCTTGGCGTGATCCGCTACCGTGGGCTGATCAAGGCCAGCGCACAGGTGCTGCTGGCGGCCATGGCTTTCAACATGCGCCGCTGGGTGACATTGACGACGCCGACAAGGCCTCACCGCGCCTGAAATCACCCAAACCACCCTCAAGACCACGAAAAAGCCCGCCTCACACAAAGGCGGGCGGGTGATACGCTTCCAAAATGTCCAGAAAGGGCAAGGCGGCGGATATTGCAACGGGTCCCG
>NZ_JAQAHF010000042.1:0-1277 GCF_027871645.1 Agrobacterium sp. ST15.13.015 | reverse complement strand
CGACGCCCCGGACTTCCGCATCACCGCCGGCAACGGCGTCGAGGTCGGCGCCGGCTGGAAGGCGGTCTCCAACGACGGCGAGGAATACATCTCGGTCAAGCTGGACGATCCAAGCTTCAATGCCCCGATCACCGCAGCCCTTTGGCCGGGCGAGAAGGACGGCGAATACGCCCTCATCTGGAACCGCCCCAAGCGCGAGGCCTGAGACCGCAACCCAAGGAGCCTCGTCGGACAAGGCGGGGCTCTTCTTCCTGTGCCGCATGGCGAAACCGGCCGCGGGCATCGAGCCCGCCTCCGGCTTTCCTGGTCTCGCACAGGGCTGGATATGGAGGCCCTTTTCGCCTATATGGATATTATGGATATTCTGGACAGAGGCCGCTATGAAATCATTCACCACCGCTGATCTCAACAAGCATGTCGGCGACGTGACCACCGCGGCACGGCGCGAGCCGGTGTTTATCACCCATCATAAGAAGCCGAAGTTCGTTCTCATGGCGATCGAGGATTATGATCGCCTGCGCGGCGAACAGGATCAACGTCGTGCCTTCTCGCTCGACACGATGCCCGGCGATATCGAGGACGGGCTGCTGGCACTTGCCGACTCCATCGAAAACGATGGCGCCAACGATGATTGATCCCGAAACCGGCCTCGTCATTTCCTATCATTATCTCTGGACACATCAACATGACCGCGGCGAGGAGAGCGGGCGAAAGGCGCGGCCCGCCTGCGTCGTTGTTCCCGTCACATCCGATGGCAAAAGCGTCGTCATCTTCCCTTTGACGACGAAGGAGCCGGGACCGGACCGGCTGGCAATCAAGGTACCCGATACCGAGCGCAAGCGTCTGACGCTGAGGGGGCGTGGCCCAACCTGGCTCATTCTCGATGACGCCAATGCGGACGTGCTTCCGGGGTCCTTTCACGTCGAACCTGTCAGCTACGACCCGCTGACGATCAGCTATGGCAAGTTCAGCAAACCGTTCATGGACCTGGTCATCAAGACGGTTGCCAACGCAATCCGTGCCAGGAAGATCCAGATCGCGAAACGCAAGCGCTGAAGTCGGCCGTTCTGAACGAACCTTTTCAGTACCAGGCCAAGCCGGGACTGACCTTGCGGATCGGCGAATAACGCGTCGACCATGCGCCGTTTTCGATCCTGGTGCAACGATGATGCGACCGAGGACGTCGGCGATGGCATCGAGGGCGGAAGCGGGCCTGCAGCGCTGACGAGGGCATGAGCATAGGCACGAATGTTGCGCAGCCTGATGGCGGATGATCG
>NZ_JAQAHF010000041.1:0-2016 GCF_027871645.1 Agrobacterium sp. ST15.13.015 | reverse complement strand
CTTTCCGACGCTTTCCAGCGACGTCTGGCCGACATTCGTAACCTTGCTCACCCCGATCTGTTCTGCCCGCGCCACCCCGACGCTGTCGGATTTGAACGTGCTGACGATCGTGTTCATGATGCCCGGCAGCGGAAACAATCCCGAAGCATCGGAACCGACGCCCGAGCCGGAGCCGGCAAGCGCCGTACCCGCATCCGCACGTGGGCTCGGGCCGGAAACGACCCCCTCACGCGATGAAAGACCGCCTGCGCCGAGGAAGCCGAGTGCGGATGAGGCGAGTGTGGTGGCGAAGGCCGCGACACCCGGGCCACCGCCGCCGGCGATCTGGGCGGCCTGCGAAAGCAGCCCCGCCGTCTGCCCGGAGAGCGCCTGTACGCCCGCCATGGCCATCATCGCCATCGGTCCCGTGCCGCCGACGACGGTGTTTACCGAGCCGCCGATCTCGTGTTTCTGGTTGCCGGAAACTTCTACCGCGCGGTTGCCGCCGACCGAGGCGACCTCATGCCGGTCGATGCGCTTGGTCCGGTCATTCAGAACCCGCGTCGTCTGGTCCTTCTGGGCGTGGAAGAACTGGTTCTCCTTGCCGGCTTCATCCTCGAAGGTGATTTCGTTGAAACCGTCGCCCTTGTGGCTGTTGGAGCGCAGCACCATGCGCGTCTTGTTGGCCGGAAGGTCGTAAGGCACGGAATTGGCCGGATTGTTGACCACGCCGATGACCAGCGGCTTATCCGGGTCGCCATCGACAAAGGCGACCATCACCTCCATGCCGATGCGCGGAATGACCTGCGCACCCCATGTGCCGCCGCCCCATGCCTGGCTGACACGAACCCAGCACGTATCCGTGCCATCCTTCTTCGCCTTGCGGTCCCACGGGAACCACAGCTTGATGCGGCCATATTGGTCAGGATGGATTTCCTCGCCTTCAGGTCCGGCGACGATCGCCACCTGCGTACCTTCGATGCGCGGGCGTTTTGTTGACCGGTGCGGCGTCAGCGGCACACGGGCGGGGATCGCCTCGAAGTGATTGCGATATTCCGGCTCGTTGCCATTGGTCTCATAAGAGAGATCGACGATATTGTGGCTTGCCCTGATGATCACATGTTCTTCATAGGCGTGTTCGGGGTGGGCGACCTCGTAAGGCGTGAAACGGCGGCCGGCCTCCAGAATGCGCGAGGTCGACGAACCGAAAACCCGGTCGTGATCGGCTTCGATGGACTGGGTGCGCAGTTTTTGCGCGCGCTCGGCCTCTTCCACCGTCTTGATGCGGGCCGGATATTCGTAAAGCTCGCGCTTCGTCGCATCCGGCATCTGCACCAGCGACGGTGTCATCGTGCCCGGCACCATGCCCGGCGTCTCGAAATTCCAGTCCGCGCCAGCGCGCTGACCCGAAACATAGGAAAAACGCCGCGCCCAGTCGTTGATGTGGTTACGATCCGAAGACCCCTGCGCCAGACGCACCGTCCCCTCCCCCTGGGCTGCCGGCGACGGCCCAAGCCAGCCGCTGGCGCTATCGGCCACATGCAGCTTGTGGGAACCATCCTCATGGCTGAACCAGTAGAACAGGCCGTCCTCTTCAAAACGGCGGGTGAGATAATCGAGATCCGTCTCGTTCCATTGCACGCTGTAATGCTGTGCGGGCGGCGGCGAGATGATGCCCGATGTATCGGGAGCGGGAATGCCGTGTTCGGAAAACAGCGTCTCGACGACCTCCACCGCCGTCTTGTCCATCCAGATACGGCAATCCGACCGGCGCGACAGAAGCCACATTTGCGGGCGGATCGTCAGCGCATAGGAGCGCATGCCGCGGGTGATAGGCGGGCCTTCATGCAGCTCCGTCACCAGGCCGTTGAAGGGGCGGCGAACACCGCCGCCATCGCCGTCGCCCTGGCTGATCTCGATGGAGATATCGACCAGCCGTCCGATCAGCTCTTCGGGCTTGACCGCTTCCTTCTTGGCACGCACCGTCAGACGAATGTCGAAGAGCTGCGATACGCCCTCCTCGACGGACAGGCGCTC
>NZ_JAQAHF010000039.1:0-3179 GCF_027871645.1 Agrobacterium sp. ST15.13.015 | reverse complement strand
GTTTTATTATAGCATAAAGGCCGCATTTGCGGCCTTTTGATTTGGGCTTTTTTGCCCTTTAGTGATTGAGAAGATTTTGAGTTGCGTTTTGCAGACCTGGCAGCGACCTACTCTCCCGCGTCTTGAGACGAAGTACCATTGGCGCTGGGGCGTTTCACGGCCGTGTTCGGAATGGGAACGGGTGCAGCCGCCCCGCGATAACCACCAGGTCGGCAAAACGCAACATATGTTCATGCGGTAGCATGAACATATGTTGCTATTTTTGGATTGGCATGCCTTATCCCGTTCGCTTGTCGCTCACGGGGGACGCCAATCGGCCATACGGTCACCTTTGATATGAGGGACCAGTTGGCCAAAGCAACCTTGTTCATGTTTTCACATGACTGTTGTTTTCGAGAAGCTGGAGAGCCAAAGCTCTATTTAATTTACACGTCTTTCTGTGACCGATCCGCATTCCACCTTTGCTCGAGACCGAGCGAGGCAGCCATACAGGACGCTAGTCCGTCGCGCCTTATGGCGCGCGCCGTCCGCAGGGCCTTTGGCCCGTGAGGACAGAAGATGATGTCATCGAACTTTGTTCGATGAACATATTCAATGGGAACGAAGAAGTCGATCGAGCTATTAGTAACGGTAAGCTTCACACATTGCTGTGCTTCCACACCCGTCCTATCAACGTGGTCGTCTTCCACGGCTCTGATAGGGAACACTCGTTTTCAGGTTGGTTTCCCGCTTAGATGCCTTCAGCGGTTATCCATTCCGTATATAGCTACTCTGCTATGCCCTTGGCAGGACAACAGATCCACCAGAGATACGTCCATCCCGGTCCTCTCGTACTAGGGACAGATCCTGTCAATATTCCTACACCCACGGCAGATAGGGACCGAACTGTCTCACGACGTTCTGAACCCAACTCACGTACCGCTTTAAATGGCGAACAGCCATACCCTTGGGACCTGCTCCAGCCCCAGGATGCGATGAGTCGACATCGAGGTGCCAAACAACCCCGTCGATATGGACTCTTGGGGGTCATCAGCCTGTTATCCCCGGCGTACCTTTTATCCGTTGAGCGATGGCCCTTCCACACGGGACCACCGGATCACTATGACCGACTTTCGTCTCTGCTCGACTTGTCAGTCTCGCAGTCAGGCTAGCTTATGCCATTGCACTCGACGACCGATTTCCGACCGGTCTGAGCTAACCATCGCGCGCCTCCGTTACTCTTTCGGAGGCGACCGCCCCAGTCAAACTACCCACCATACACTGTCCCGGATCCGGATAACGGACCGCGGTTAGACATCCACGAAGATAAGGGTGGTATTTCAAGGATGGCTCCACAGAAACTGGCGTCCCTGCTTCAAAGCCTACCACCTATCCTACACATGCCTTGGCGAATGCCAGTGTAAAGCTATAGTAAAGGTGCACGGGGTCTTTCCGTCTGACCGCAGGAACCCCGCATCTTCACGGGGAATTCAATTTCACTGAGTCTATGTTGGAGACAGCGGGGAAGTCGTTACGCCATTCGTGCAGGTCGGAACTTACCCGACAAGGAATTTCGCTACCTTAGGACCGTTATAGTTACGGCCGCCGTTTACTGGGGCTTCAGTTCAGAGCTTGCACCCCTCCCTTTAACCTTCCAGCACCGGGCAGGCGTCAGACCCTATACGTCGTATTGCTACTTCGCAGAGCCCTGTGTTTTTGATAAACAGTCGCTACCCCCTGGTCTGTGCCACCCCATCATACTTGCGTACAAAAGGGTCACGCTTCTTCCGAAGTTACGCGTGCAATTTGCCGAGTTCCTTCAACATAGTTCTCTCAAGCGCCTTGGTATACTCTACCTGACCACCTGTGTCGGTTTCGGGTACGGTCTATACGGTGGAGCTATTTCCTGGAACCTCTTCGCCGCCCAACCAATCCAGTAAGGTTGAACAACACACGAGATCCGTCACTACCACCAGGCCCACGAATATTAACGTGGTTCCCATCGACTACGCGTGTCCGCCTCGTCTTAGGGGCCGGCTAACCCTGCTCAGATTAACTTTAAGCAGGAACCCTTGGTCTTTCGGCGAGGGAGTCTCTCACTCCCTTTATCGTTACTCATGTCAACATTCGCACTTCCGATATCTCCAGCAGCCCTCACGGGTCCGCCTTCACAGACTTACGGAACGCTCCGCTACCACTTGCGATTACTCGCAAATCCTCAGCTTCGGTGCATGGCTTTAGCCCCGTTACATTTTCGGCGCAAAGACCCTTATTTAGACCAGTGAGCTGTTACGCTTTCTTTAAATGATGGCTGCTTCTAAGCCAACATCCTGGTTGTTTTGGGATCCTCACATCCTTTCCCACTTAGCCATGACTTGGGGACCTTAGCTGGAGGTCAGGGTTGTTGCCCTTTTCACGACGGACGTTAGCACCCGCCGTGTGTCTGCCGACTAGTACTCCTCGGTATTCGGAGTTTGGTTAGGATCAGTAAGACGGTGAGTCCCCATAGCCCATCCAGTGCTCTACCCCCGAGGGTATTCGGTCGACGCTCTACCTAAATAGATTTCGCGGAGAACCAGCTATTTCCGAGTTTGATTGGCCTTTCACCCCTAGCCACAAGTCATCCCGAACTATTGCAACAGTTATGGGTTCGGCCCTCCAGTTGGTGTTACCCAACCTTCAGCCTGCTCATGGCTAGATCACTCGGTTTCGGGTCTAATGCAACTAACTAAATCGCCCTGTTCAGACTCGCTTTCGCTGCGCCTACACCTACCGGCTTAAGCTTGCTAGTTACACTAAGTCGTTGACCCATTATACAAAAGGTACGCCGTCACTCTTGCGAGCTCCGACTGTTTGTAGGCATCCGGTTTCAGGTTCTATTTCACTCCCCTCGTCGGGGTGCTTTTCACCTTTCCCTCACGGTACTTGTTCGCTATCGGTCATGCACGAGTACTTAGGCTTGGAGAGTGGTCTCCCCATGTTCAGACAGGATTTCACGTGTCCCGCCCTACTCAAGGACAATGACTGTTCTACGCGTAAGGGGCTATCACCCTCTATGGCCGACCTTTCCAGATCGTTCCGCTTTATTCATCATTGCCACTGGCCTGGTCCGCGTTCGCTCGCCACTACTTGCGGAGTCTCGGTTGATGTCCTTTCCTGCAGGTACTTAGATGTTTCAGTTCCCTGCGTTCGCTTCTTAC
>NZ_JAQAHF010000038.1:0-3794 GCF_027871645.1 Agrobacterium sp. ST15.13.015 | reverse complement strand
CTGTGCGTCCGAAAACTGTGATGCTTTCATCGTCTTCCGTTCCTTTCCCAGCCAGGAAAATGCACCGGAAAACTCTAACCAAAAACGGTCCAGTTTGAAGGGTTCAGATCACTGGCTGTCGTTGTCGGCCATGGCGGCGTGACAGAGTGTCGGCTCCCATTTGCCGTGCAACTCTTCGAAATCGTCGTCGTCCATTTAATTTTTTATATGCACCCTTTTAGCGTATTGCGCATTCTGTTTTGATACATCCCCCGTTAACACTTTCTATGTCCCCGGATCAGATACCTAGATCCATCGCTTACTGCCTCAAGCCCTCGAAGTTTCGTTCCAGCAGCCCGCCCTTTAGATGTCCAAAGACCAAGACACTGGAGAGTTCGTGCCTCAGATCGGCAATTGCTTATATCCGTCAGCGATCAACTCCTCCGTCCTATTTTTCTCTAAAACGAGCAGTTCAATAGGTCTTCCGTCCTCGAAATCGGACTTCTTGGGAAGTGTGAAGCGCATGGAGATGTCGGGCGCGACTATTTCATTACGTTTCCTGAAGACGGATTGCGACCTGGCAATCACCAGTTCATAAAATTCTTTGGCAGGCATCTCGAAAATATTTCGCCCTTCAAGTTTTGGACGGCACTCAGCTGACAAAACGATACGAATAAGGATATCTCCGTGAAAAAAAACAACTGGCAGGCTTTTGGTTTGGGGAATCCACCGAACCTCTGCCGCAGCTTCAGACTGCATCGCCGCAATCATCTCTTTAAATTCCTCGGGATCGAGACCCATCTCAGGCCCCATCGAGTTTAGCAGTTTCTCAAAGTCCGAAATTGCCACTGACTCATCCTGCACGAGTTCGGGTTCAGCAAATCCCTCCATTTTCGAAATCACTTCTTTAGATGTACCAAGCCTCAGCGGACCGATGCCTTCTCCCAGTAAAACTTCCCACGCTCCCGACTTGTCTGTCACTTTATGATTCCTTCGCGTTTAAGGCACTCTGCATATGCCATCATCTGAGCTATGGCAGCGTCGTAGCGTGTCGGATCACCACGTAACATAGCGATACGCTTGATATCGAGAATATCCATATTAATGGCTTTCATAAATTGACCGGAGTTTATCAAACGAGCTTGTGTGGAAATATAGGGGCTTGTTACCTTTCTTCCATATGAGAGTGTAGCTCGATGGTCTTCTGGAAGCATTTGAATGGCTGGACCTGCCCACGTGGGCAAGTAGGAGGCAGAGTTAGCAGGAGTATGATGGCTATCTAAATTGTCGCCAAGTGGGAGGGCCGTCGCAAAATGAGCGCCCCCTCTATATTTGCCAGGAGCTCCTAGCGCCTCGCGGGCACAGGGCTGTCCGGACACACGAACTGATGCCGCTGCTGTTGCCGCGCTGACCGCGTTTTTTATTGCTGTGCGCAATTTTTCAAGTTGCGTTCTATCTCCTTGCAGCGCTTCGCCCAAGGTTCCAGGCGCGGCAGCCTCCATGGACGTTATGGCCTTGGTTGCTGCGTCTCGACCAACCTGCGAATTGGGGAAGTCCCAGTAAAACGGGGAAGCATCAATATGATATTTTGACCAAGCGTGGGCTCTTGCAACCAGAACGTCGGTCGGATCGCTCAGATTTAATCCGAGTTGCCCCGCCGAATCCTGAACCGCACGATCCTCGCTGATTTGCTGGACCATATCCATGATCTCGGCGGCTCCTCTGGCAGACGACCAGAAGCGAAGACCTTTTAACAGCCGTGGGTCAACCGTAGTTGTTGGCCGACCATATGTTCCACGCCTTGCAACACCACCGCTTTGAGGAATGGTAGCGGTCTGAGCCTGCGCATACTGCGCACCCATGATCAACGGCTCGGGCGACGCATCGCTCATAACCCGGCCTTCGTCCGACCCGTCCTGCCATCGGAGCGATCCCCGCACCGGATCATCGTCCTTGGGAGGATCATAGGTCTGCGTGCTGCGGACGAAGATCGCCTCACCCTGGGTATTCCTGCTGTTCATATAAAAACGATCGAGGTGGCGAATGACATGCGAGCCTTCGGCACGCACCTGATCAGCGTGCCCGATGGGTTCGCAGATGCTTTCCACCGTGCCGGATTTTACCCCCTTACGGTTACCGGGCGCGTCGCCGTGCACATGTGTCGTAAACGAACGCATCACCATTGCCTTTTTGCCGGTGAACCGAACAGACGGCGTGTAGTTTTTATCATGGCCGCAAAAATCCACGACCGGATAGGGAATAGGCACCACCGACGAGCCAACCGGTGTCAGGCATACATCAGGCGCCAAAGAGACGATACGCGCCTCATCGATGTCACGCAGTCCCTCACGCGGTGTCGCCGTGGTCCATGTGCCGGGATATTGGGGCTCTCCGATATAATTGTCGCGGGGGATGCTCATGCTGTCTCCCTCTCGGTTAAAGCCGCTTCGGTTTCGGGCGACTTCAGACGAACGCGCGTCAGGGTGAGTTTTGTTTCACCGGCATCGGGAAGAGGAAACCTGATGCGCCAGGTCAGAAGCACCCGTCCGTCATTGCGCCAGTCGAATTGCACGCCATCGAGCTTCAGCACATGCCATTCGTCGCGATCTTCGCGAGAGCAATGGACACCGAGGGTAAGGCCAGGCAACGAGCCTTTCGCGACCGGATGCTGAGAACTCAGATTAACGAGCTCGTAGTTCTCGTCACCCTTGAGGTGAGGCGTCGCGATGAGATCAGGATGGGCCGCCTGCCAGAAGCGTGCATCAAAATCACGCGGCAAGAGGGGGTGCCTCTCCTCCCGCCAACCGTCGTCATAAGTTCCGGAATATTGCTGACGGAACTGCCACCAAGGCGAAACGAGTCCAAATCCCTGCGGTTCCGGCGTGCTCCGCCAATCGGAATGCTCACCAACGGCAGCGATCTGCGGAGCTGGAACAGGCCCGGCGTCGGCAGGCATCTCAAGATTGACGATGCCGCACCCAAGCGGGTTTCGGCGCTCCACGTCAATCGGTGTTTCCGTCCCCGCATCACCTGTGCCAGGGATCGCGCCGCCATAAGCGTTGCGCCAGCATATGGCCACGTTTCTAGTCGGTTCAGGATCGCTCAGTTTCCAATCCGCTATGACACGTTTGGCTTCCCTGGCAGAAAAACCTGCCCATTTCTCCTTAACGACAGGTTGCCAGAAGCGTTTGCCGAAAACCTCGGTTTCCTTGAAAATTCCACCAACACGGATGGAGGCACGCCAGGATTTCTCCGGCTCGCCACTCGCAGACCACGCATTCCCGAGAAAGGTTATATCCGTGCCGGGCTTGTCCGGGGTAAGGTCGCTTTGGCGCAGGAGGACGGTCTGGTGCGGATCGCCCTCATAGGCATCCTCCCACTGGAAACTTTCCTGCTCGGCTGCGACATCCAGCGAACCGCCCTGAGCATGCGTGAATGTTGCACGCACGGAGACGATACAATCGAGCCCTCCTTCGGCATCGAACTGACGGAAAGCCATGGCGGGAAACGGCAGGCGGTTCTGAAGTTCCAAGACCCGGCCTCCGTCAGTTCAGATCGATCGGCTTGCCGCGAAGCTGAAAATGATCCGTCGCCACGAAGTTGAAGGTCTTGCCAAGAATGATGACCTCGCCATTCGCCTTCATGATGAATTTGGAATCGCCGCATTCGATGACGAACTCTTCACCGACTGCAATCTTCTTGAACTTTCCGACGCTTTCCAGCGACGTCTGGCCGACATTCGTAACCTTGCTCACCCCGATCTGTTCTGCCCGCGCCACCCCGACGCTGTCGGATTTGAACGTGCTGACGATCGT
>NZ_JAQAHF010000037.1:0-8504 GCF_027871645.1 Agrobacterium sp. ST15.13.015 | reverse complement strand
CCGGGGAGAAGGTGGCCCGAAGGGCCGGATGAGGGGGTTTGCTCTCCGTTCTGTTCCAAAAGATGCGGAAAACTCTGCGCCAAGCCTCCTTCCTTTCCAGTCACTTCCCGAAAAATCCTTCCCCTTCCATCCCCACCCGCCATTTCCGCCGCATCATTCCTCCCGCAACCGGAACGGAAGGGCGATACGCGCGGCGCCTTTCGCGAACCGGAGGCCGGCATCGACAAGCATGGTTCTGGCAAACCGTGTTTCGGAAAGGCATTCCGCCGGGCCAGAGGCGGGAAGGACCGATCCGATAGGTGCCGTGAAAAGGCTGTGACCGACGGGCTGCCCTGACGGCCCTGATGATGCGGCCCGGTGAATGCAACGACTTCCTCCACCTCCCATCTTCTACCCGCATTCGCCGGGTCGATGGCTTGCGCCGCCGGCAAACCGCTGCGGCGGCACTCCCGCATGCAAAGCGCTTTGGACTTGTTAACTGCGCATCCTGAAACGTTGTAGATTCCTGCCGCCCACGACTGTACCTGCCGGCCGACATGGTCTAAACCGCTGCTGATCTTTTCACGCTCGATGGACAGAGAAGGGCCTCGCAGATGACCGATCCCAAAACGCTAGCCGCCCGTTTCCCCGGCGATTTCCTGTTCGGCGTCGCGACCGCCTCTTTCCAGATCGAAGGCTCCACGAAGGCAGATGGCCGCAAGCCCTCCATCTGGGACGCCTTCTGCAACATGCCGGGCCATGTCTTCGAGCGTCACAATGGCGATATTGCCTGCGATCATTATAATCGCTGGGAGCAGGATCTCGATCTCATCAAGGACATGGGTGTCGAGGCCTATCGTTTCTCCATCGCGTGGCCGCGCATCATTCCGGATGGTTTTGGGCCGATCAACGAGAAGGGGCTGGATTTCTACGACCGCCTCGTCGATGGCTGCAAGGCGCGGGGTATCAAGACCTATGCGACGCTTTACCATTGGGACCTGCCGCTGACGCTGATGGGCGATGGCGGCTGGGCCTCGCGCTCCACCGCGCACGCTTTCCAGCGATACGCCAAGACCGTGATGGCTCGTCTGGGTGACCGGTTGGATGCGGTGGCGACCTTCAACGAACCCTGGTGCGCGGTGTGGCTCAGCCATCTCTATGGCATTCACGCGCCGGGCGAGCGCAACATGGAGGCAGCCCTTGCCGCCATGCATCACATCAATCTCGCCCATGGTTTCGGCGTGGAAGCCTCTCGCCATGTCGCGCCGAAAGTGCCCGTGGGGCTGGTGCTGAACGCCCATTCCGTCATCCCGGCTTCCGATAGCGACGCTGACCTCAAGGCCGCCGAACGAGCCTTCCAGTTCCACAACGGCGCGTTTTTCGATCCGGTCTTCAAGGGCGAATATCCGGCTGAGATGATGGAGGCGCTGGGAAGCCGCATGCCGGTGGTGGAGGCGGAAGACCTTTCCATCATCAGCCAGAAGCTAGACTGGTGGGGCCTGAATTATTACACGCCGATGCGCGTTGCCGACGATGCGACACCGGGCGCGGAATTCCCCGCCACGATAGCGGCTCCAGCCATCAGCGACGTGAAGACCGATATCGGCTGGGAGGTCTATGCCCCGGCGCTCCAGTCGCTGGTGGAGACGCTCTACAAGCGTTACGACCTGCCGGATTGCTACATCACCGAAAACGGCGCCTGCTATAATATGGGCGTCGAAAACGGCGAGGTGGATGACCAGCCGCGTCTCGACTATTACGCCGAACACCTCGGTATCGTCGCCGATCTCATCCGCGACGGTTATCCGATGCGCGGTTATTTCGCCTGGAGCCTGATGGATAATTTCGAATGGGCCGAGGGTTACCGCATGCGCTTCGGTCTCGTGCATGTGGATTACGACACGCAGGTGCGGACGCTGAAGAACAGCGGCAAATGGTACAGCGCGCTGGCTTCGGGCTTTCCGAAGGGGAACCATGGTCTGGCGAAGCCGTAACGGTCACCTCCCTCATCCCTGTGCTCGTCACAGGGATCCAGCCAGCCCAAGTCCTTGGGCTGAAAAGAGTCTTTCCGCCACGCGGACGTGTGTCGGCTGGATTCCTGTGACAAGCACAGGAATGAGGGTTGGGGGACGGCCGTGCATGAACTTTACGCGCCGCATCCGGTAGCAGGCGACGTGTCAGCGCCAGCCGCAATAAAGTTCTCTCCCCTTATTATCAGTTTTCAAAACTTTTTTGTCGGTTACCCCGCGGTGCCTGCTTGCGCGCGCCGTCCTGCCCCCTATGTCAGACGGGCTACGAAGGCGTAGCACCCGTTCTGGCGACCAAGGGGCAGGGCGGGATGGTCCTCCCAGGGAAAACGAACATGCTTATCGAAAAACTCAACTGGCGTTATGCCACCAAGAAAATGGATCCTTCCAAGGCCGTGTCGGAAGACAAGGTCGAGCGCATTGTCGAGGCGGCGCGGCTGGCGCCTACCTCCAGCGGCCTGCAGCCCTTCGAAGTGATCGTCGTTACCGATCCGGAAGTCCGCGCCAAGATCCGCGAGATCGCCTGGAACCAGGCGCAGGTGACCGACGGTTCGCATCTGCTGGTCTTTGCAGCATGGGACAATTACACCGAAGAGCGGATCAACCACATGTTCGATCTGGTCAACGAAGAACGCGGCATCAAGAATGAAGGCTGGGAAGCCTATCGCCAGATGCTGCTTTCCACCTATCCGCAGCGCGACCAGCAGGTGAATTTCGAGCACGCCGCCCGCCAGGCCTATATCGGCTTCGGCATGGCCGTGGCGCAGGCCGCTTTCGAGGGCGTGGATTCCACTCCGATGGAAGGCTTCGACCCGGCGAAGCTCGATGAAATCCTCGGCCTGCGTGAAAAGGGCCTGCGCTCCGTCACCATCCTGCCGCTCGGTTATCGCCAGCCGGAAGGCGACTGGCTGGTGAACCTGAAGAAGGTGCGCCGCCCGCTCGAGGAATTCACCAGCCGCGTGTGATTTTCATATCGTCGCGAAATCTTGACTGCCGCAGGGCCGCCTACGCGGCTTTGCGGTAGATTTTTCCTCTCTTTTCAGATAATTGAAAAAACATCCCTGTTAAAAGGTGGCGTGTGCGGGCAAGTATGCGCCATCGAATTGCCGATCCCCGGCATTTCTGAGTGAAAGCCTGACGAAATGACCCGGAAAATCAGCTGTCATCGAATGTGCCCGAAGGCTGCATGAAGAGAGCGGTTCAGCACCGCAACAGGATTTTTTGAGACCCGATCCGTCACGCATTCCCAGAGTTTACAATGAGTTTTCCATCCAGCGCGGCATCCCCCGCGCGCCAAGAACAGGCGGTCCCTGAAGGGTCGGCAAAGGAGCCTATGGTCACGTTTGAAGGCGTGACCAAGACCTTTGGCGGCGCCGGCGGCAAGCCCGGTTTCGCAGCCCTTGCCGGTATCGACTACGTGGTGCCGAAAGGCTCCATCACCGGCATCATCGGCCGCTCCGGTGCCGGCAAATCCACGCTCATCCGCCTCGCCAACGGCCTTGAAAAGCCCTCGACCGGCCGCGTGGTCGTCGATGGCGTCGATGTCGCGGCGCTCGATGAAAAGAGCCTGCGCACGCTGCGCCGTTCCGTCGGCATGATCTTCCAGCACTTCAATCTTTTGTCGTCGCGCACCGCTTTCGATAATGTGGCCCTGCCGCTCGAAATCGCCGGCATGGGCAAGAAGGAGATCGAAACGCGCGTTGCGCCGCTGCTCGATCTCGTCGGGCTTTCCGACAAGGCCAATCGTTATCCGGCGGAACTCTCCGGCGGCCAGAAGCAGCGTGTCGGCATCGCCCGTGCGCTCGCCACCCAGCCGAAGCTGCTCCTTTCCGACGAGGCGACATCCGCGCTCGATCCGGAAACGACGCAATCCATTCTTGAACTGCTGAAGCGCATCAATGCCGAGCTGGGGCTCACGGTGCTGCTCATCACCCACGAGATGGAGGTGGTGAAGACCATCGCCTCGCAGGTGGCGGTCATCGACAGGGGCCTGATCGTGGAAGAAGGCACGACCTTCGACATCTTCACCGCGCCGAAACACGAGACGACCCGCAGCCTACTGTCGTCCTCGGTCGGCGTGAAGCTGCCGCATTGGGTCACTTCGGGCCTGAAACCGCAGGCGGCGGAAGGCGACCGCGTTCTGGTGCGTCTGGTGTTCTTCGGCGAGACGGCCTTCCAGCCGCTGACGGCGCGCCTCGTCGCCGAAATCGGCCCGGACGTGAACATCCTTGCCGGCACCATCGAGGAAATTTCCGGCCAGCCCTTTGGCTCGCTGGTCGTCTCCTATCCGGCCTCGGCGGATGTCACCGCCCGCGCCAATCGCTTTTATGCTGAGACCGGTCTTCACACGGAGGTGCTCGGTTATGTCGCCTGATATGCTGTTCAGCCTTCTCTCCAAGGGCCTGTTGCAGACGCTGCACATGGTCGCCGTTGCCGGCATCGTCGGCTCGCTGATCGGCGTGCCCATGGGTGTTTTCCTTGCCACCAGCGGCAAGGGCGAGCTGTTTCCGGCGCCGATGACCAACCGGATCCTCGGCCTCGTCGTGAACGCCGCGCGCTCCACGCCCTTCATCATTCTGGTGGTGGCGATCATTCCCTTCACCCGCCTCGTCGCCGGCACTTCCATCGGCACCAGCGCGGCCATTGTGCCGCTGACGGTCGCAACCGTGCCCTTCATCGCAAGGCTGGTGGAAGCGGCGATCCGCGAGGTGGACAAGGGCCTGATCGAGGCCGCCCGCGCCATGGGCGCCACGCCGCTGCAGATCGTCACCAAGGTTCTGCTTGCCGAAGCCAAGCCCGGCATCACGCTGGCGCTTACGCTCACGCTGGTCAGCCTCATCGGTTATTCGGCCATGGTCGGCGCGGTCGGCGGCGGCGGGCTGGGCGATCTCGGCATCCGCTACGGTTACCAGCGCTTCATGCCGGATGTGATGCTGGTCGTGGTTCTGGTGCTGATCGTGCTGGTGCAGCTGGTGCAGAGCGCCGGCGACAGGCTGGCCCGCAGCTTCGACAAGCGGACCCGGAAGAATTAACTGCGTTTATAATAACAACCCAAGGAGACACCCATGAAGAAACTCATTCTCGCGGCCTCGCTCGCCGCTCTCTTCACCGCCGGTCAGGCGCTGGCCGAGACCATCAAGATCGGCGTAACCCCCGCCGAGCACGCGCAGATCATGGAGCAGGTGAAGAAGATCGCGGCCGCCAAGGGTCTCGATATCGATATCGTCGAATTCTCCGACTATGTCGTGCCGAACCAGGCGCTGGCCGATGGCGAGCTGCAGGCCAACTCCTTCCAGCACCAGCCTTACCTCGACAACCAGATCGCTGACCGCAAGTTCGATCTCGTCAGCGTCGGCACCACCATCACCACCCCGATGGGCGTTTATTCGAAGAAGGTGAAGAACCTCGACGAGCTGAAGGACGGCGCAACCGTCGGCATTCCGAACGACCCGACCAATGGCGGCCGCGCGCTGCTGGTTCTCGCTTCCAAGGGCGTGCTCAAGGTCAAGGAAGAAGCCGGCCTCAAGGTAACGCCTGCCGACATCACCGAAAACCCGAAGAACATCCAGATCGTCGAACTCGACGCTGCCCAGCTGCCACGCTCGCTTGACGATACCGACGCTTCGGTCATCAACACCAACTATGCGACGGCTGCCGGCCTGAACCCGAAGAAGGACGCCATCGCCATCGAAAGCGAAAAGTCCCCTTACGCGAACGTCATCGCCGTTCGTGCGCAGGACAAGGACAAGCCGTGGGTGAAGACGCTGGTTGAATCCTACCAGAGCCCGGAAGTGAAGGCCTTCATTCTGGAAAAGTACAACGGCACGGTCATCCCGTCCTGGTAAGTCGCTCCAGCACTGGATCAGACCGGTATTTAAGGCGAAAACCGCTGACACTTGTCGCCATCCCGGTCTAAAAAAATCACGACCTCTCCCGTTCGCGGGGGAGGTTTTTTCTTTCCCGGATGGATGCAAATCCGCCTTCCATGAAAAACCCGGGGCATTTCAGGGAAGGATTTTTAAGCGCCTTTGCCAGACTGTCGTTTTATACCCGTGGTTTTTTGGGGCGGGGCCACAATGCGGCTTAACCGCTTTTGAATGTTTCCTTCGGAAGATGAGGCTTTCGAAGGGGATTTTATGCGGATTGCGCCGCGCAACATTAGGGACTATTTGCCGGTCGGGCGCAGAACCGCCGTGGGCGTCGTATTGTCCACCTTCGCGCTGGTGCTTATCATCGTCACCGCGCTGGTTTTATCCGCCTTGAGCCAGGTCCGGGAAAAGGCCAACCTGCTCGACAATGCCCGTTCGCGCGAGACGACGGCGGGCGCCCTTGTCACCTTTCGTGAGCAGCTCGGCGCGACGCTGAATGACTACGCCGCCTGGGACGATGCCGCCGAATATGTCTATGCCCCTGATCGTTTCGACTGGGTGGCAAGCAATTACGGCGAGATGACGGTCAATAACGATCTCTTCGATACGGCCGTGGTCATCGATGAGGACGGCAAGGTCCGCATGGCCTATCAGGACGGCAAGCCGGTGGCATGGAAGCCGGACGCCTATTTTGCCGGCGGTCTCAGGGAAATGATCGAGCGCGTGCGCTCCATGCGTCCGGGTATCACTTCGCAGGTGACCGGCTTCGTCAAGACCGGCGATGGCGTCGCCGCCGCGGGGGTTGCGCTCGTGCGGATGAAGTCCGGGGCGCTGCCGCCTGTCGGTGCGGAGCGGCGTTACCTGGTTTTCGCCCGTCATCTCAAGCAGGCGACGGTGGACAAGCTTGCCCGCAATTACGTCATCGACGGTCTGGAACTGCAATATGGCGACGGGCCTGCCGCCAACCATGTGGATATCGTCAATCCGCTGGGGGAGGTGCTGGCCCGGCTCGTCTGGCGCTCGCACCTTCCGGGAGACGTCAGCTTTCATGAGGCGCGTCCGGTCGTCTTTACCGCGCTTGGCATTGCCGGCACGTTTTTTCTGGTGCTGCTCATCATCGGTTCGGCCACACTCGACCGCCTGAAGGCGGATGAGGCGGCGGCGCGGGAGGAGGCGCTGCGCGACCGGCTGAGCGGGCTCAGCAACCGCGCCGGGCTCTTCGCCAGGCTGAACCGCATGGTCGACAGGGGCCGCCATGACAAGACGGATATCAAGCTGCTCTATCTCGATCTCGACGGTTTCAAGGAAATCAACGATTCCTACGGCCATGCCGCCGGCGACCGGCTGATCAAGGGCGTGGCGGCGGCGCTGAGAGTGCTGGTGCCGGAAGGTGCGGTGCTGGCGCGGCTCGGCGGCGACGAGTTCGCCATCGCCATTCAGGGCAACGACGTCTGGGCCGAGGGCCGCAAACTGTGTCTGGCGCTTCTTGAACTCTTTACCGAGCCTTTCAGCATCGGTGAAAGGGTGGCGAGCATCGGTTGCAGCATCGGCACCTCGGTTTCCCGCGCCGGCGACATCAATGGCGAGGAGTTGCTGCGGCGTGCCGATATGGCGATGTATCAGGCCAAGGAGAACGGACGCGGGCGTTACGTTTCCTATGAGCTGAAGATGGATGCGCTGCGCGAGGAAAAGCTGCAGCTCGAAGCCGATCTTCGCTCCGCCATTTTGAACGATGAGATACAGGTGGTCTATCAGCCGGTCGTCAGCGCCGCCACGCGCTGTATTACCGGGGTGGAGGCGCTGGCCCGCTGGCAGCGGCCGGGATATGGCTTCGTGCCGCCGGATATCTTCATCGCTGCTGCCGAAACCAGCGGCCTTATCGACCGGCTCGGCCTTCTCGTCCTGCACAAGGCCTGCGAGACGGCGCAGCAATGGCCGTCCATCAAGCTCTCGGTGAATATCTCTCCCGTGCAGTTCCGCAATCCTGCCTTCTCCGGCCATGTGGCCGATATTCTCGACGCGACGCAGACGCCGCCCGAAAGGCTGCGGCTGGAAATGACGGAAGGTTATTTCATCCAGCATCCGGAACGGGCGAGTGCGGCCATCGACAAGCTGAAACAGCTTGGCCTGCACATCGCGCTCGACGATTTCGGCGCCGGCTTCGCCAGCGTCGGTTATCTGCGCCGCTTCGGTTTCGACCGGATGAAGATCGACCGTTCGCTGATCATGGCGCTCGACAAGGGCGGCCGGTCGCTGGAAATGCTGCAGGCCACCGTGGCGCTGGCAAAGTCGCTCGATATTCCGGTGACGGCTGAAGGCGTGGAAACGGAAGAGCAGGCGGCCATCCTGCATCTGTGCGGCTGCGATGAGTTGCAGGGTTATCTGTTCTCGAAACCGGTTGCGGCGGAAGAGATCACCGCCATGCTGGATGGGCAGGACGCACCGCTCTTTGCGTTGCGGGCAGGGGCGTGAGGCTGATTACTTCCACCCATTCTTGATCACCTGAAGGTGCGGCCCATTTCTTCTCCCCGCCGGGGAGAAGGTGGCCCGTAGGGTCGGATGAGGGGGCCACGCTGCCGGATTTCGGAGAGCTTGCTCCCTCATCCCGCTGCCGCGGACTTCTCCCCGC
>NZ_JAQAHF010000036.1:0-10648 GCF_027871645.1 Agrobacterium sp. ST15.13.015 | reverse complement strand
CCTCGTCGCTCAGAACGACGAGGTCCGCCTGCCTGCCAACCATAAAACAAACTCCTGCTCTTGTGACAGAAGCTGAACAAAATGAGGCTTACTTTGGTTCCAGGTGACTAGAACATCAGATCATTACCTCTCGAATTCGAGTATTGGCCGCTTTTTTTTCGGGATCAATTTCTGACATTGCAGCACTCCCCTCGCGCTTATTTGATAAATTCAGTGACCGGGCGGCTGAAATCGTCTTGCTCAGGCGTTATGGTGGGGAACAGGCACACGCATGCCGATGGTGCGCGAGGAGTAAAGCATGCAGACCGTTAAACGCCTCACCATCGCAATCATCGGCATGACAGATACTGTCACATCGGAAATCCGAATGGCGTGGTTTCATGCCCAAATCGGCCTGGAGGGGCCCTACTCGGCCAGCTTCATTGAAAGTGAAGACGCTCTCAAATTTGCCGCGGCGATTATTGACGTTCGTTACGAGGCGGACGTCATGCTGCGTCTCACCGAACAACTGGACGAAGAGGCAATTCCTTATCTTTTTTTCGTGCCAGAGACGGTTATTGACAGCGAGCCGGGACCTTTTGTCCTCTCCGGACGTTCGGAAGACATCGAAAACATTGTTTCCGCTTTGATGGCTCAAGGAGGGGGCATCAGACATTAAAGCGAGGCACGTGTTATGTTGAAACAAGCCGAGGGCGATGGCGAAGCGAATTTTCTGCTTTCTCTTCTGCCAGATGACATCAGGCGTGAAGTAACCGGCGTCTGTAAGCCCATCAAGCTCGCATTGGGCGATGTATTGATTTCCGCCGGCGCGCCCGTCGAGCGTGTTTTCTTCCTGTCATCCGGCATTGCCTCCGTCGTGGTCGTCACCAAATCGGAGCGTAAAACAGAAGCGGGACTTGTCGGGAGAGAGGGATTTGTGCCGACAGGGGCGGTCGCTGGCGCGGAAAGAAACCTGACCGAAATCGTGATACAGGCTCCCGGCGAAGCCCTTGTCATGGACATGCGGTCGTTTGAAGCGCTTCTTGAAAAATATCGGGTCTTTTTCGAGATTCTTGTCTGTGCACTGCACATCTCAAGAACGCAGGTGGAATACACGGCGTCTTCCAATGCCACCCAGTCCGTAACGGAGCGGCTCGCCCGCTGGCTCCTGATGTGCCACGACCGCATAGAAGGCAATCATCTGCCACTGACCCACGACTTTTTGTCCACCATGCTGGCCGTGAGGCGCGCAAGTGTAACGGACGCCCTCCACGTTCTCGAAAGCCATGGGTTCATTCGTTCCGAAAGGGGGAGAATTACGATCAGGAACCGCGAGATGCTGGAGAACTATGCGCGCGATCTCTACGGCATGCCTGAAGAGGAAAGCAATCGTGTATTCGCCCGCTTTCTGCCCGAATACCCGTCTGAAATCCCGCTTGACGACCTCGTCATTGTCGAAAGCAGCGGGGTCCGGTAGTCCGGACGGCCTTCTCAATCGTCGTTCGGTACGCTTCCGAACATTTACGTTTGGCCATTTCCCTATAGTATGGGTTCATCTTCCCTCACGCTGTGAAATGCAGGATGCGTTTCAAGGAGGTGAAATGCACGCCAATCACGAGTACCAGAGTTCCGGAATTTTTCTGAACGAAGACATCAACATCGTTAAGGCAGCCTACGAGAATGTTCTGTCCGCAGAACGCGATCCGGCTTTGTGCCGGGCAGACGTCGCCCGCTATGTCCTGAAAATGTATGATCGCGGCGTTGTCGATCCCCTGAAGCTTCAGCGGCTCGCAACTCTCTATTTTCGAACCAAATTGCTTGTCGGCTGATTTTCCAGCCTTACGCGTTGTCGGTTCGGCTTGGTCTCAGGTTCAATGAGGCCTTAAAGGACGTTCCTCTACGGTTTCGGATAATCGCGTACCTCGTCATGCCCAGGAACGGAATGATGCGTTCCGGTTTCCCATTCATCCATCCGTGGCGTCACTCGCCTGCAATATGAAAGGCGTCGACGGACGGGGGAACAAACCTGCGCAAGCATGGTTCGGGTCGCTCCACGAACTCATGCCGGACGAGGTGTAACATGACCAGGAAAACACTCCCCATTCCCGAAGAGAACAGAAGCCAGCAAGGGCCCGGCGACAACGACCGTCTGAACACGGAAGAAACCTCCGCCGTCAAGGAACAGAAGGTTTCAACCCAGACCGGCAGGCAGGCAAACATAAAGATAAACACGACACATCAAGGTCACCAGCAGGACAGGTAGCGCCCACCTGTCTGCGGCGCGCGGCTAGCTGTCACCAGCACTCAGTCCAGATTTCGACGTAGCGACTCCCTCGCCCTGTTGACGCGGCTTTTGATTGTGCCCACCCGGCAGCCGCAGATGGCGGCGGCATCGGAATAACTCGTTCCTGCCGCCACAAGCAGCAGAGCTTTTTTCTGGTCCTTGTCGAGATGGCGGATAGCCCGCATGACCTCCTGATGCTGCACACGCCATTCCTGGCTGGCAGGGGTAGACATGGATTGCTCGATACCGACCGGCAAGCCGACGCATTCACGCCTCGACACCTTGTAGCGAGTGCAGAACGTGTTGCGCAAAATGGTGAAGAGCCACGATTTCAGCGCCGTGCCGGGGGTAAAACCATGCAGGGCCCGAAGCCCCCGCAACATCGTCTCCTGAACGAGATCGTCAACATCCTCCTCGTTTCTGACGAAGCGACGCGCAAAAGCCGTCAGGGCCGGCGCCAGCTCCGCAATACCGATGCGCAACTCCTCCAGCTGCGCTTCACTCAATGTGTTTCCGGAAACTCCACTCACAGCGTGCTTGGCCATTTTCCCATCCTTTCACTATGGGGAAATGTCTCGGCGGACGCTTGGTTGCTGTACGCCAACGTACAATGGCGACATCAATGAGGATTTCGACGACGTCGATTGGAAAAGCGCAGGCGCGCGCGATGCTTTAGATAGGACAGTTGGTTTCAGGCCTCATCTACACCCTTGGGCGGTTGCCTCCGCCACCTCTGTTCGATCATGCGTTCCGCGTTCTTTCTCGCCTGTTCCCTGTCCCGGCGACTTTCTTCAGTATCGACGGAGCGGGCATCGTCCGTACCGGGCTCCGGCTGGGTGTCCTCGTCGGGTGGGCTCATCGCTTCATCTCCGCTTATGGTTGCAGGAATGGCGGATCCGCTATCCTGCAGGTCTTCTAACCGCAGCGTCGTTGAGAGGTTCCGATCTTGCTGAGGCATTGAGGGAACAGCGCTGCTGTAAAACTGTTAGGGAGGGATCAAGGAGGACGTCATGAACAAGAACGACAAGCTGAAGCAAATTCACAAGGACAGCGAACCGCAATTTGCGCGCGGGAAGAAAACCTCGAAAAACAACGGCGTGGCGAGCGCGAAGCCAAGGGTTATCACCGGTTCGGACGACGCAACCGTCAACAAACTGCCGCCCGGCGTCAAGAAACCGGAGAAGGACTGGGATTTGAACTACGACGAACGGGATACCAGCGACGGCAATTTCCAGGGTTAATCCGGTCGCACACCACAACCTTCACCGAGCCAGGTCCTCGATCGCAAGTTCGATGGATTGTGGCTTGGCGCCCTGCTTTGTCTGCACTCTCAAGACGCTGCCGGTGTTCAGCACGCCCTCAAGCACCGTCCGCTCCCCCACGATGATCTTAATCACCTTGGGACTGGCCGCCTCGATATTGAGGCTATTGCTGGTTTCGTGATCAACGGTCTGGGCCACGGTGGAGCCTCCGGTTCGTGTGAAGATAGGCGCCTAACTTCGCTAGGGGAGCCTTGTTCCTTGTCTTCGGTGAAGACCGCTGGCTGCTTCCGCTAATCGCCCGAAGCAATTCCGCTATTAGGGTCTCATGAAGCGCGGAGCGGATTGCCTGGGAAGCGCCGCAAGGAGGGTCGCTGTATCGCACACCTGCAACTGCGTCGAAAAACGGCCGGACAGCAGCTTCAACGCCGCATCGTGTGTCGCATCCCTTCCGCTACAAAGCGCGTCTTCGACCAGAATGACGTAAAAACCCTGGTCTATCGCTCCCAGAACGGTGGCGAGAACGCAGACATCTGTTTCACCGCCGGTAATCACCAATGTTGAAACCCGTTCCTCCCGCAGGAGGTCGCCAAGGCCTCCATGCTGCCAGGGGGAGTACACGCTTTTACGAAAGATGCGGGCGGGCGGTATGTAGCGCGACAGCGCTGGTATAACACCGATCAGTTCCGGGACCAGCGACTGCTGCGTCATCATCGGCCATTTTTCATAATAGGCCCGCCATGCACCGGCGGCCTGCTCGACAGATTTCGGCGGCACAAAACAGGTGAAGATGCATCGGGCGGGATCGCCTTGAACCACAGCCTCCACCGCCTCGCTGATGCGGTCCATCCATTCGACATGCCATGGCGTATCCTCGGCGAAAACGCGTTGCATGTCGACGCACAGGTGCCGCCAGTCTCCCTCGGCAGAAAACTCGATCAATTCCTCCTCCCTATCCGCCGGTCTCGCTGTGAGGAGCGGCAACGGGTTTCGATTCCGGCGACCCGCGGAAGCGCAGGAAGATGGAGAGAATGACGAGAACCGCGGTCGAAAGAAACTCCGATTGCCAGTTCTGAAAAGATTCAAACCAGAATTCCACACTTCCCAGATGCGCAAATAGCGTTGTCTCGGGCTCACCGTGCATGGCGGCTTCCACTGCCCCTGCGTCAGCGCTGTATTTCAGATGGAGAACAAAACTGACGATGAAAAGGAAGAACAGCGCCAATCCCAGAGAATAGGAATAGAGGGTGCGGATAAATCCCCCTGCTTTCACCGGCCAGGGCGCCTCGGGATCATCTGCTTTTTGTGCGGGATCTTCGTCCTGCGATGCAGCTTTATCGGGGTCTTTGGATTCCGACGAGCCTCTCTGAAAAAGAAACGCGGTCAGCATCACATAAGCCGACATCTGGAGAAATTCGCTCTCCCAGTTTTCGAACAGGGCGGAAAGAAAATGGCCGCTCTTTGCGTAGGAAAGAAGCGTCAGGGGCGTCGCCTGATGCTGCGCGAGCTCCTCGTTGTAAACGACCCAGCCGGTCGCAAGCATGCCACCGATCGTCAAAAGGGAAGTCAGGACAAGGACAATCGTCAATCCATTGTCGCGAAACAGCCTCATGGTTCAGCCTCGCATGAAAGAGACAACTGTAAAATTGGACGCGCCGCCGGTATCGGCGGCACGTCCGCGTGCGGCTCATGCTGCCTTGGATTTAGCCTTTACGTTGGCGCGTGCCTGGGCAAGCGAAGAGAGAGCCGTATCCGTTGCGCTTTCCTCGCCCAGCGTCTGCTCGAACAGTTTGGCCGCTTCCTTCATGCCGAGTTCGACCGCCCATGTCTTCAAGGTGCCATAACGGGTGATCTCGTAGTGCTCCACGGCCTGCGCCGAAGAAATCAGCCCGGCATCGAGCGCGGGAGAGCCCTTGAACTCCTCCATGATTTCCTCGCCTTCCGAGATAATGCCCTGGATCGCTTCGCAGGTCTTGCCGCGTGCCGGCTTGCCGAGCAACTCGAAGACATTCTGCAATCGCTCCACGTGGACCTCGGTCTCGTCCCTGTGCTTTTCGAATGCCGCCTTTAAATCCGCTGACTGCGCAGCCCGCGCCATTTTCGGAAGCGCCTTGAGAATCTGGCGTTCCGCGAAATAAATATCCTTCACCGTATCGAGGAAAAGGTCTTCCAATGTCTTCTCAGCCATTTTTAGTCTCCTGTTGCTTGGTGGTGAGTGAGAGTGGGTGTTTCATTGCTTATCGACCGGCACGGAGGCCTTGCCGAGTTTGAGCGACGGTTCGCGCGCCCAGACTCGAAGTTTGCCGAGCTCTGATACGAAGGCAGCCAGTCCTCCTTCACCCGGCAATGGCAGCATGCCTTCATCCATGACATCGGCAATTCCCGCTTTTTCCAGTAACGGCAGCGCCGACTGGTCGTAGCCAATGAATTTGCAGTGCTGGAACGCATCGGCGACGAAATCCCGCGCAGTTGCCTCCTTGATCAGCTCATCGATGGCCGCCGCCGATGTCAGCAGCGCCACCGCATCGAAAAGCACCGAAGGCCCGCCATCAATCATGTGATGTGCCTCGACGAAGGTGCCGTCCGACGCCGTTACCCCGCCGACCTTGGGCGCGATAAGCTCGAAGACAGCTTTTTCTGCCTCGACCGCTTTGGTCAGTCCCTTCAGCAGCTTGACGTCTACGCCGTCGGTAATGAGAATGCCGAGCTTGCGACCCTCGAACCGTTTGGGACCCCGCTGAACGATACTGAGCGCCGGCGACGGCTCCAGATCCTGACGGGTTGGCATGGCGGCATCCGCCGGTTTCGGCATGGCTTGCAGGCCGAGCCTCTGCGCCACCGTCGCGGCAAGCGTTTCGTCGATATTGAGAAGATGCGCGACCATCCGCTCACGGATGACGGGAGTTTCCACCTTGCTGAGTTCGAAGGTGAGCGCCGATGCGATATGACGTTGTTCAGGTGGCGTCTGGCTGATGTAGAACTGGCGCGCCTGACTATAGTGATCGGCGAAACTTTCCGGCCGCAACCTTGCCTTGGCGCCCTGCTCCTCGGCAGGGAAATGCTGGAATCCACGCGACGGCGATTCTCTTGGCCCTTCCCCGAAGGAATTGGGCTGATAATTCGCCCGTCCGGTCGGATTGCGCATCGCCATATGGCCATCCTGCTGGAAATGCGCGAAAGGACACTTGGGCGCATTGATGGGCAAATGCGTGAAGTTCGGCCCGCCGAGACGCTTGAGCTGCGTATCGAGATAGGAAAAATTCCTGCCCTGCAGCAGCGGATCATTGCTGAAATCGATGCCCGGCGGCACGTTCTGCGTCATGAACGCCACCTGTTCGGTTTCGGCAAAGAAATTGTCCGGCATCCGGTCGAGGACGAGCCGGCCGACCGGTTTCGGCGCCAATATCTCCTCGGGAATGATCTTGGTGGGGTCGAGAACGTCGAAATCGAAGCTGTCGGCGAAATCCTGATCAAAAAGCTGAACCTGCAGCTCCCATTCCGGAAAATTGCCGGACTGGATCGCCGCCCAAAGATCACGCCGGTGAAAATCGGGATCGGCGCCGTTGATCTTGACCGCCTCGTTCCACGCCACCGACTGCAATCCGAGCTTCGGCTTCCAGTGAAACTTCACGAAGGTCGATTGCTCCTTCGCGTTGATGAATCGGAAGGTGTGAACCCCGAAACCTTCCATGAACCGGAAGGAGCGCGGAATGGTCCGATCCGACATGATCCACATGACCATGTTCATGCTTTCAGGCGTGAGACTGATGAAATCCCAAAAGGTGTCATGCGCGGTTTGCGCTTGCGGAAAGGCGCGATCAGGCTCCTGCTTGGCGGCATGGATAAGATCCGGAAACTTGATCGCATCCTGAATGAAGAAGACGGGAATGTTGTTGCCGACAAGGTCCCAGTTTCCCTCCCTGGTGTAGAGCTTCACGGCAAAACCGCGCACATCCCGCGCAAGGTCGGCCGACCCCTTGTTGCCGGCGACGGTCGAGAACCGCACGAAGGCCGGGGTCTTTTCACCCGCCCGCTGAAACAGATCGGCCTTGGTATGGGCGGCAAGGGAGTCGTAAGTCTCGAAATAGCCGTGTGCGCCGTAACCGCGCGCGTGAACCGCGCGCTCGGGAATTCTCTCATGATCGAAGTGGAAGATCTTCTCGCGAAAATGGAAATCATCCACGACAAGCGGCCCGCGAGAACCGACCCGAAGCGAATTCTGATCGTCTGCAATCGGCCCGCCCTGCGCGGTCGTTAGCACGGGCTCGTCGCCGGTCGCGGTCTGGTGCAGTTCTCCGCCATCCCCCCGAACAAGCTTCTGGTCGTGAATGGTGGCGGTGGCGGATGATGCGGTGGAATCTGGTTTTCTGGCCATGTCAGCTCCTGCAAGGCGTTGACCGGAGGCGATGGCAAAACCATGCCCCCGGCTGACGGGTGAGTTCGTCAAATTGCGGAGCGGCGGTACCGGTTACGCTCCTGCTCAACATCTTCCGGCGCAAAGGGCCTCGACGCCTCGTCGAAGCCCGTCCAGCCCTGTTCGCGATAGGCCGCGCGGCGTTCCACGGGGTCGACCCAGCCCTGCCGCTTGAGCACGGCCTCGGCCTCCGGCACCAGATTATCTTCGACGCGGGCGGTGACCAGCGTACCGCCCCTTCGAACCCCTTCGGCGTAAAGATTGGCATCCTCTTCGGAAACGCCCGAGCGGGTCATGGCTCCGATAAGCCCGCCGGCAGCGCCACCGGCAACGGCGCCGCCCGCTGCACCGACCGCTGTGGCGGCAAGCCAGCCCGCTGCAACCACCGGCCCCACGCCCGGGATCGCCATCAATCCCAGCCCCGTCAGCAGACCGCCCGCGCCACCGACAAGCGCACCGATGCCGGCACCTGTGCCTGCGCCCTCCGCTGCGTTGGAATCGGAATCCTCTCCATGCCGCCTGTCGGCGTTGCTGCCGACGATGCTGATATCGCTTGACGGCACGCCCGCTCTTTCCAGTTCGGAAACGGCGGCACTTGCATCGTCATAGTCGTCGAAAAGTCCGGTTACGGTTCTCATGTCACTTCTCCCAAAATCCTGCGCGCCTCACTTGGCGACGACGTTGCCCTGATAATCGAGCGCTATGGCCACGGTCTTGCCGCCTTTCATGCCCGATGCCATCCACACACCCTTGTCGTCCTTCGTCAGGTTCTTGACCTGCGTGTACCCGGCCTCTTCCATCCTCTGTTTGGCCTGCGCTTCAGTGAAGCTATTGGCGCCCTCCACCGGAGCCGTCGGATTATTGGCGCCCGGTGTCGCGACAGCCGGCGTATCGCCACCCGGATTGGCGGTTGGGGTCTGCTGGGCGAAAGCCGACAGCGCACCGCCGCCTAAGAGCAACACAACGAAAACAGTTTTCTTCATGTGGATTTTTCCTCCGCTAGGATCATGGATTGCGAGCCTCCCTTTCGGAGTTTCCTCCGACAGACGGGAAACCCATCTCGGGCCGGCATGAACGCCTCTCGAACAAATCGACATGCAGAGAGTTCCGAAAATAATTATCGGCAGGGGAGAATGCCGCCTCACATGATGATCGCCTTACCCGCGACGCCGGACGGGGTATGGTGAGGAGTAGCAGCCGTTTTATACGACGTCCTTGGCGGAAAAGCCGGCAGGGCCGCCCTGATTACCTCAGTCCTTGTCGCCCGGATATTGACTGTTCTTAAGGAGCAGAGCCAGGTGCACCGTGTTGCGCACAAGCATGCTGACCATGGTGTTAACGGCGTCCGGCGTTTCATCGAAATCGACGAAATTCTTCGAACCCATTGCTTCTCCCACCCAGTAGGCAACCGCATTTGCGGGAATAGTGAAGCCGACATCATTCAGGGCCTGGAAAAGTTCCGCCGAAACATGGTGAGCACCGTCTTCATTTCCGACGACCGCCACCGCGGCGACTTTCCCATAGGAAACCATACGCCCCTGCTCGTCGGTCTCGTCCAGAAATGCATCCATGCGCTCCAGCGCTCTTTTGCACACGCTCGAGGGCTGTCCGAGCCATATCGGCGTTCCAAACAGAAGAATATCGGCTGCAACGATCTTTTCACGGATGGCCGGCCAGGCGTCCCCCTCGCCTTCATCGGATGTAACGCCAGGCTTGATGTCATGATCGGCGAGCCTGATCGTCTCGGTTTGCACATCATGATTGCCGAGCTCCCGAAGGATCAATGTCAGCAGTTTTTCGGTGGACGACGGCTCTGCCGAGGTGGAAGACTTGAGTGTCGCATTCAATGCTAAGACCTTGAGAGACATAATAGCTCCTTCTGTCAGCGGGCTTTGCCGCATGTTGGTGTAAGTGACTATGTCCCGGCGACAGGAGACGGCCACGGCCGCCGCCAGCTGGCAAACCGTCTGACCTAACGCCGGGAAAGCAGTCGCGCCATGGCGTGATGCGGAGGTGGCTTTTCGCCTTCAGGTCCGTTTTCCTTTTCCAGCCGGGCGCGAATCTCCTCGATTTCTTCTTCCGTGAGATGCTCGATCCCGATAAAATCTGCGCGTGCCTGCTCCACGGCTCTCAGGAGTTCGTCCAGCTTTGCTTCCATCGCTGCAGAATCCCGGTTCTGCGAATTCTGCACGAGGAAAATCATGAGGAAGGTGACAATGGTGGTGCCCGTGTTGATGACAAGTTGCCAGACCTCCGAAAAGCCAAACAGCGGCCCGCTTACTCCCCAGACGATGATCGTGCCAAGCGCGACGACAAACGCAGTGGGCGAGCCTGAAAAGGACGCGGTACGGCTGGCAAAAAGGGTGAAGAACTTGTTCATAGCGTGCTGCACCTTACCGCTGACGCCGATTCCGAAGCGAAAACGCACCTGTCATATTGTCTAAGAGCGTCGGCTCGACAACGTGCGCTGCATTTAGGTTGGCACTAACAAAGGAAAAAGCAGATGGTTCCGAGGTTAGAGGCCAGACGGAAGTGAGCAGCCTCCAACTTCGCTTATGCATTAGGACAAAGCGGGACGAAGTTAGCTTAACGCTTGTCGTTATTTCATAAGTCCCGAAACACAAAAAACCCCGTCGCGGGCGCACGGGGTTTTGTTTTGATATTGGTTGCGGGGGCAGGATTTGAACCTGCGGCCTTCAGGTTATGAGCCTG
>NZ_JAQAHF010000035.1:0-15863 GCF_027871645.1 Agrobacterium sp. ST15.13.015 | reverse complement strand
ATCGACCAGCCGTCCGATCAGCTCTTCGGGCTTGACCGCTTCCTTCTTGGCACGCACCGTCAGACGAATGTCGAAGAGCTGCGATACGCCCTCCTCGACGGACAGGCGCTCTGGCAGAAGCTGATTCTCGCCCAAAGGCGACTTGACCTTGAGCACACGACTCGCCTGAATGAAGTCAGAGGATGAGGGCTGGTCATTCATTGCGAACCTCGATAGCAGAGCTCAAAAAATCAATCAGCTGTCAAAATCTCGACAGAATGCAATCAAACATTGTGGCGAAACCAAGGACTCAACATGAATTCTGCAACCCGGATAGGGCAAAATACTACCCATGAAATTTGACAGGCGGGGGTGGACGTGCCGGTTGGAGCAAGGCTGAAACAGACAAAGCACGATGCTGACCACTACGGCTTGCGTCGAGAAGAAGCTGCCGGGGCACACCGCGGTGCCGGCTGGTGGGTGAGCCTCAGGCGGCGCGGCCACAGGATTGTCAGGCTGTTCAAGGACAGCATCTACGGTTCGGGCGATGCAGCCTATCGTCAGGCACGCGCCTACCGTGACGCCATTATCCTTGCCATCCCGCCCGCCACCAATCACGAGCAGGCCGTGCTTCTGCGCAAGAACAATCGGAGCGGAATTTCCGGCGTGAGGCGCGTCGAGACGGCGGATGGCGATGTCTGGCAGGCAACTTTGATGACCAATGAGGGGCAAAAAAGAGAGAACTTCTCCGTCGCCAAACTAGGCGAAGAGGCGGCAAAGTCGATGGCGATCACGCAACGGCGCCAATGGCTGAGGGCCCTGCCGGTGACACATCTTGCCTATGCCCATCACGCCGCGGAAGTGGCGCGCGCGCAGTTCGCCGACGAGCTTGCGCCGGCGGATGATGTTTTGCCTGAGGTGCGTCTCGCCGATGCTGACATCGAGGCGCGTATCAAGGAAATTAACGACCGGTTTGACGCGTCTCGCCCGAAGCGACTGCGGGTTCGGGTCAAGAGCTACGCGACGGACAGGGTCTCCATCGTTGTCTCCGATGCGGGAAGCCCTGCGCGAAAGAAGCTCAGACATCTCAATACGCGGGACAAGAGCGCGATCGGAATCATAGACGCGATCAACAGAACCGTCCGGGAAACCGTAACGGCAATTCATGATGACGGGATCGCGTGCTGGTTCAGTTCCACCTATGGCAACAAACTGCTCAATCCGCAGACATTCAATATTGATGAGGGGTTCAACGTGCTTGTTATTGTGCCCCGGGAATAGTGCATCTCATCGATTTGAGCTGATATTAATGACGGCGGACGTGCCGACCTGAACAAAGGAATAATCGACCGCGCCCCGCTTCCACCCCGCGGTTACACTTTCCATAACATCATTCTTGTCGAGATTGTCTGGAGCCCCAAGCCGGTCCGATAACGCATCCAGAAAGCCGGAGGGTCTTGGCGTGGTGTATGCGCACGCCTTGTGTCCATCAGGTCCAGCGGCAATCCAGAACGACAGTAACTCCGCGCCGCCTTCCACCTCATGGCGCCATCCCACGACATCAACAGAACCGCCATTATAACCGGCGAAGCTGCGACGCCACTCCTCAACGTCGGTATTGGACAGACGCTGCCAATCGAGTTTGTCGCCGTTCACCATCGCTTCTTGCACAGTGGGCGCTTCACAGATGGTGAGAAGGCGCTCCACCGTCATATTCGCCGGCGTGGCCGCGGCTTCCCCGAAACTCAACAATGCGGCAAGGCAGCTGATTGTCGATACCTTGAGGTACCGACGCCGGAACGTGCATGCTCCGTTTTTCATATCGTCACTCCGTTTTGGTCTCACCGCCATTTTGTCGCTGTAGACAACCCCACGCCAATCGATCCCCCCGGGAGGTCGCAGACTGATCGACGTTTTCTTTCCGGCAATCTCCGCACCGATAATCTCATTGTGCACAAACGGAACGCAACCCGGTGGCGGCAAACGCTGGCCAGGCAGTTCCAGGTGTCGCCGCATCGCAGGAGCCTGCCCTGACGATCCAGACATTTGCGGGTTCCTCATCTGATAATACGACGTCCGGTGCTTCATCATGTTTTCCCGTGGACACGATCCGTATCGAAGGCGGCCACGAACTCATTGGCAGCGAAGCCGTGGAGGACGTGACAAGACCCTTGGCGTTGTCCTGCCAAAACAATGAAAGCGTCGGCGGATTACTAAAGGCGGTGAATGGTCTTTTTGCCGACAGGGGTTTGCCACGACACAGGCCTGGTTGCCGGAGCAGGACATCGCCGCCAGCAGAACGCTGGTCCTGCGCGTTGTGCCCGGGCGGATCGATGCGGTGGTCTACAAGGAGCAGCAGCCCGATAAGGCATTCTTTCCCCACATGGCGGAATTGAGTGGCAACGTCGCACGTTCCACCTCGATTTCCGAGTTCGTGCAGCAAGCAGACGCCTGGTGGGAGGGTATCGATGACGATCTCGAACGCCTGACCTTGTTGCCGCCGTTCGCCCGGATCGCGATGACTGGCACAATTGCCAAAGACGATGTCCTGCATGTCGATCGCCTCCAGGACACACTCGATAGCCTCAACAGGGTTCCTTCGAACAAGGCAAAGGCGGAGCTTGTTCCGGGCAAAAGGCCGGCGACTTCCGATGTGCAGATCACGAACCGCATCAATGACGCGTTCAGGCTCTACGGCGGTTACACGCCACGAAGGCGATTTTTTAAATAAGGGAATAAAGCCTGCTGAAATTCCGAAATTAATCATGAATGCCGCCGAGGCAGGAAATATAGTCGGTACGTCGGGGTCGGCTCCAGTGTACCGAGTCATATTCAACGGAGTGGAACAAAACGTTCCCGTTGGAATCGGATCAAACGGATACATTGTACGAGCAAACCCAGTAAGTGAATGGAAGCCCTTGAGATGATAAGGTTAATTTTTCTACCCGAATATTTAGCTGATACTCCAATTTTTCGGAGCGATGATAATTATATAGGGCATGTCGAAATTGAAGATTTACCAGTCACAGAGAGAACGAAAGTAAATCTCCGCCAATGGAACAATATTTACCAGCTTACCTTTAACGAGAATGATCCAGAACTATCTGGATTTACGAACCAAGAAGAGAAATTTAAATATATCGACGCAGGAGTCAAGCTGTCCCGAGAATTACAGGACGAGTTGGGATCTGGATATTTCGTAGACTCTGAGTTCCTTCAGCAGAAATTTTGAGGCGGGCTAACGTTTTTGGCTGTATTCGACGTTATGAAGCGGCCTGCAGCTTTCCCTGTCCTCGATCGGCTTCGATATCGGCAAGTCGAAAGGCTATGACGAGACGCTGACGAATGCCTCCATCACCGCCGCCGGAAACGTCTCGCTGACATCGGGCCGCGATACGGCGCTTCTCGGCGGCAACATCATCGGCGGGACGGTCAATCTCGATGTCGGGCGCGATCTCACCATCCTCTCGCCGCAGGCGCAGGGCTGGCGCGACGGCTTCTCCTTCGGTCTGACGGTTGGCGTGAACCCGGCCGACTGGAGCGTTCGCGGCTCGAAGGAGGACGGCTTCAAGGAGTGGTCCTCCGGCTCGGGCATTGTCGCTGCGCAGGGCATCGACATCAAGGTTGCCGAAGACACCACGCTGATCGGCGCAACGCTTCAGGCGACCGATGGCACTGCCACCTGAAACCTGCCATTTGATCGGCACCACAAAACGGCAGAGCCGCCGCGAGAGCGGACTGTCGGCGACCCGGAACGGCAGTGCATGTAATTGTTCTGAACTGGCAACCTCGTTCGGGCTGACGCTGCAAAGCGACAACCACTTTCTCGCAGGCCGACGGTTACCGCCGAGAGGGCCATCGAATAAAGATCGCACAAACCGGCGAATTGCCTCTTGTTTCACATTGGGGTTTCAGATCGCTTTGGCCTGCGTATTGCGCGAACTTTGGGGCTATCGCCAGCGCCGCAGAAAAACCGATCGCGTCCGTCGGATTCGAGCCCCGAAACTGCCATTTCCGCCGGCATATCCAAACGCTCCAGCACTTCACCGGTTGAAGGATCGATGCGGCGGACATCGCTTTGGTCGTTCTCCCACGTACCGTGCCAGAGCTCGCCGTCGACCCACGTGACCCCGGTAACGAAGCGATCGGTTTCGATCGTTCGCAGCACCTTTCCCGTCTCGGGATCGATTTGATGGATCTTGCGGCCCCGATGTTGCCCGACCCAGAGCGAACCTTCAGCCCAGGCAAGGCCGGAATCGCCTCCATTGCCGGGGGCGGGAATCGTGGCGAGCACCTCGCCGGTCTGTGGATCGACCTTCCGAATCGCTGCTTCAGCAATCTGGAACAGGTACTCGCCGTCGAATGCCGTGCCGGCATCCGCAGCAATATTGAGCGAGGTCAGCACGTCTCCACTGTCAGGATCAAACGCCTCCAGTTTTCCGCCTGTCGCCATCCAGACGCGGCGGCCGTCAAAGCTGACCCCATGAACGTGATCCACTCCGGGAAAAGGGCCATATTCACGGATAATTTCGGCGGCTGTGTGTTTCATGCCCTCATCCTAGCCTGAAATGCCGATGGCGGGGAGTAACAAGCTTGTCGGAAAACCCGGAACGCTCGTCGCAATCCAGCGACGGGCGCGTGCGTGGCCGAACCACTCCACCTTATCATTTTTCTCAAGAGTATCGAGCGCCCGCTGCACCGTGCGCGGGCTGACGTCGAGCGCGAGCGCCAGCGCGGAGCTGGACCAGGCCTCGCCATCGGCGAGAAGCGCCAGCACGTCGCTATGCTTTTCTTCGACGGGCGGCGCAAGCACCGCGACCGCACCGCCGTCATGGGACTCCAATACGAACCCCTGCTCGGTGGCGCGTATCTGCGCCAAGGGCCTGATTGCCTCGCGCAGACGCCCGATCTCAACCCGCAGCCGAGCGCGGTGCGATTCATCTGCCTCCCGCGAGCGAAAGGCGCGGACGAGAAGCTCCTCCCGCGGGACATCTTCCGGCCAAGCCTCACCGAGCACGCGCATGAGCGCGAACAGGACCGGACGATTCGCGAGAAAAACGAAGGCTTTATTGACACGCACGACGTTCCGGCACACATCGATGACAAGCGCCCCCGATGCAATGAGCGCCTCCACCTCATCAAGCCGAAGAAGCCGTTCTCCATTACGCGCGACCAGCCGCGCGGCAGGCGCATCGAAGGCCCGTACGGCTCTATTGACTTCGGCTTTCAATGCAGCATTGCCAACCACCTCCGCGGCGTTTTCTGCGCGATCGAGCGCATCACGAGCCGGCTTCGCGCGTATGCGGCGCATCGCGATGCCCGCGACTACCAACTCGTAGCCTACCCGCGATGTCATCGGCAACGCACCAGCATCGAGGCCGTCCAGAACCCGCTCCGCCTCGTCGAGACGGCCGATCAACAGCAAACGCCTTGCTTCGAGATAGCCGGCATGCGCGGCGTTCGCGAAGTCTCCGAATGCCTCCAGGGTAGAGCGGGCGGCGGCGAGTCCCTCCATGGGACGGCCAAGGTCACGCAAGACCAACGCGATCTCTGCCTCCGCAACGGCGCATCGCGCACGGGCCATGGGCGCCCGGTTGCCGAAAGCGCGCGCCGCGCTTCCCAGCAGTTCCTTCGCCCGTGCAAGGTCGCCGAGCTGCGCCATGGCAATGCCGCGCAGGGCGAGTGCTGGAGCATCGGCACGCAGGGCGATGCGCTTGAGCGCTGCAAGCGGATCACCCGCCGCAAGCGCCCGCGCCGCAAAGGTCACCAGAGGGTCCATTCAAATCCCGTCACACTTGTTACTCACATTCTCCCGCCATTCGGACATATATTCTTGTCAGGTTAAGCATCGCAGGAAGCATTGTCGAACCTTAATGGGAATTCAGTAATGACAATGTCCAAACCAACGAGAAAACGCTCTTCGGACACCCCGCGATCAGGCGGGGTCACAGGCTGGCTCGTTCTTGCAGCTTCGCCAACCTTCGCGTTGATGGCCTGGATTTCTGCGAACGACATGCAGGCGAGAATCTGCGCGTCCCCGCCGGTCGCGCTGCCGATCAGCGGCATGGCCTTCATGTACCTGCTGATGAGCCTCTTTCACCTGCCGCCCTGGCTGAAGCTCGCTTCCGCTTACCTGCGGCAATGTCCATCCCCTAAAACCCGAGGAGACTGACAATGAACCACAAAATCGTTTCAGCCAAAGACTGGCTCGCCGCCCGGCGGGATTTTCTGAAAGCGGAGAAAGAGCTTACCCGACACCGGGACGAGGTCGCCCAAAAGCGGCTGGCGCTGCCATGGGTGCGGATCGAGAAGGAATATGTGTTCGAAACGCTCGATGGCCCTAGAACGCTTGCCGATCTTTTCGATGGCCGATCGCAGCTTCTGGTGCAGCATTTCATGTTCGCGCCGGGATGGAAGGAGGGTTGCCCCAGCTGCTCTTTCATGGCCGATCATACCGATGGCATGAACAATCATCTTTCGCATCACGACGTTGCCATGATCGCCATATCACGTGCACCGCTCGCCGACCTCGAGCGCTATCGTAAACGGATGGGCTGGCGCTTCAAATGGGTGTCGTCCTTCGGAAATGACTTCAATCACGATTTCCGTGTCAGCTTCACACCCGACGAGGTCGCCTCCGGCAAGATCGACTACAATTTCGGAGAGTGGCCGGAACTAGGCGAGGAATGGCCGGGCATCAGCGCCTTCTACAAGGACGACGCCGGCCAGGTCTTCCGCACCTACTCCACCTATGGGCGCGGCGTCGAGGCGATGATGGGTACCTATCAGCTACTCGATCTCGCCCCGAAGGGACGCAACGAAGCCGAAGGAATGGACTGGCTCCGCCGCCACGATCGGTACGAATAGCAGTCCTTAAGTCTGCCAATGCAATTGCCGTGAGCGGTGACTGGGGGGATATGATGTCTGAAACGTTTCAAGGAAAATCTCTTGGCCGATCTCGACATGCCCGTCGATCATCTCGCTAACCGTCGTCAGCTTTGCCCTGATCAGCTGCGAATTGCTGCCCATGGCAACGCTCACGCCAACAGCTTGGCGTTACGGAAGGCGCGTCACGCCAGGCGGAGGAATGTGCCGAACCAGCACGGAGATTCGGCACGAAATATTCCCGCTTGCCTTAACTGTCACGAAAAAGATGATAGCAACGCTGCTATTCCGCGCCTTTCCGGCCAGCCGAGCGCTTATCTGGTAAATCGGCTTCGCCTTTTCAGCCAGAAGCGGCGTGGCGGTAGTCCCCCTACCACTGATCATGACCCGGGCCGCCGAACATTTGAATGAAGAAGACATCGAACCGATGGCCGCTTAAGGCCAGAGGGCTTGGCCCTGCCATGAAAGCATTGACGGCCTGGTGGAACGAATGCGGAAAGAGCATCCCCAAAAAGGTGAGTCGGGGACGCAAGCCGACGCCGAAGATCTGAATGGAGTGGTGTGAAACCGCGGCCTCAAATGCGGTCCTGCTGCGGCCATCGCCGCAAGGCTTCACATCCAGCCGGCGTCAGGCCATACACTCCTCGATCGAGCCGCTCAAACCAGCCATAAACATTCGCAAGCAGGATCTTCCCCGCATCCGGAATGCTGGACCTGACCTGACGCACACGCATCGGCCCTGACGATAGCGCCAAAGCGCAGCCAAGCGCCTGCTGGCGATACGCGGTCATGATCGGCGCGCGAGTGCTTCCGCCTGCTGTTGGATCGCCGCGTCGTTTCCGGTGTTCACGCATGAGCCGCGACCGCCGTTTCGGATTGGTTCGCGGCATCGGCGATATCGAACCAACGATCATGCTGACCTCGCCGGTATCGGCGATACCGAGCATGCCGATCCCGAGCCTGCGGCAAAGGTCGCGGTAACGCCTGTCGGCTTCGCGGCCTTTACCCCTGGCCGAGACCCGCGCCGCGATCCAGACTTCATCGGCGATAGCCGCGCGATCGACGGCCTGCAAAATGAGTTCCAGATTGAAACTCAGTTTCAGCTCGCAAATCACGACAACCGGCGGATCGCCATCGCTCAAACCGACGAGGTCGCAACCGTCAACCTCGCCCTTGACGGTGTAACCCGCCTTTTCAAGAAAGCCTTTGATGGGCAGATAAAGCGATGTTTCCATGTGCCTGCAGGTTCAAATGAGTATCCGCCCCCAGATACATCGATACCCCCGCACAGGACAACCTTCATGGCCGTCGCCACGCGGCTTCGGATCGTCCGCAGCAAGATAGTCGCCGAACGACCTGATGGGATTGTTATAATCTCACTATTCGGTGAACGCTTCCTCCCGTTTGCGGCTGATGCTCGGCGACAGTACCAGCGCCAGCACCGCAACCGCAAAGATCAACAGCGACAGGCTAAGCGGGCTGCGCAGAAAGATCGTCGGATCGCCCTGGCTGATCAGCATCGCACGGCGCAGATTTTCCTCCAGCATCGGGCCCAGAATGAAGCCGAGCAGCAACGGCGCCGGTTCGAAACGCATCTTGCTCAATGCAAAACCGACAATGCTGAAACCTGCCATGACGAAGACATCAAAAACGCTGTTGTTGATGCTGTAAGCGCCGATGCAGCAGAAGCCGATGATCGCCGGAAATAAAAGGTGGTAAGGCACGGTCAGCATCCGGACCCAAAGCCCGATCAGCGGCAGGTTCAGAATGACGAGCATGAGATTACCCGACCACATGGAGACGATCATGCCCCAGAACAGGCTCGGCTCCTCGGAAATCACATTCGGGCCGGGCGTGATGCCCTGGATTATCATCGCACCGACCATCAACGCCATGACCGGGTTTCCGGGAATGCCGAGGGTGAGCATGGGAATGAACGATGTTTGCGCGCCGGCATTGTTGGCGGCTTCAGGGGCAGCAACCCCTTCGATCGCACCCTTGCCGAACTCGACCCGGTTGGGAGAAACCCGTTTTTCCACAGCATAGGCAGCGAAGGAGGCCAGCATAGCCCCACCGCCCGGCAGAACACCGAGGAAGGACCCAAGTGCGGTGCCACGCAAAACGGGCGCACAAATTCGCCGGAAATCGTCCTTCGTCAGCATCAGTCCCGTCACACGCTTGACGCCAACCGAACGCTCCTGCTCGTTTTCCAGATTGCGCAGGATTTCACAAATACCGAATATGCCCATGCTGACGGCAACGAAATTCAATCCATCATAGAGTTCTGGAATATCGAAGACATAGCGTGGCGTGCCGCTTTCAACATCTGTGCCAACTGTGCCAAGCAGCAGGCCGAAGAGGATCATGGCGAAGGCCTTCAGCAGAGAGCCGCTGGCCAGCGCAACGGAGGCGACAAGACCGAGAACCATCAGCGAGAAATATTCGGCCGGTCCGAAATTGAGCGCGACCGCGGCAAGCGGCGGCGCGGCAAGCGCAAGCAGGATGGTCGCCACCGTGCCGGCAAAGAAGGAGCCGAGGGCCGCGGTTGCGAGAGCCGTACCGGCACGGCCGTTACGGGCCATCTGGTAACCGTCAATCACGGTGACGACGGAAGAGCTTTCCCCCGGCAGATTGATGAGAATGGCCGTTGTCGAGCCGCCATATTGCGCGCCATAAAAGATGCCGGCCAGCATGATGAGGGCGGATTCCGGCGGCAAGCCGAAGGTGATCGGGAGGAGCATCGCGATCGTGGCCGTTGGTCCAAGCCCCGGCAACACCCCGATCGCAGTTCCCAGAAGACAACCGATGAAGCCGTAGAGCAGGTTCATCGGCAGGAAAGCGGTCGATGCGCCGAGCCAAAGGTTAGAAATGATGTCCATAAGTAATACAATCCGGTTTCGGGGCTGACTGGCACGCCCTAGAAAAAGTCACCGATAAAGGGGATCCACGGTCCGAAGGCACGAAGAGGGAGCGCCAAGAGCTTGGTGAAAAGCAGGGCCGAGCACCCCGCCAGGAAAACGCCCAGCAGGATGGAGTGACGCCAGTTGGCATAACCACTGGCAGCCGAGGCCCCAACGATGAGCAGGAACATCGTGGGCGCAAGGCCAAGCCCTGCCAGCAGCAGACCGAAGCCGACGGGAGCGAGGATCACCAGAAAATAAGCTTTCCAGTTCCAGGTTTCGGTCTCACCCTCTTCAACGCCAACCATCAGCGACTGGATGAGGATCAACGCGCCAAGCGCCATCAAGATCAGGCTCAGCATGGTCGGGAAATAACCAGGGCCCATCTGGAACGAGTTCCCGATCTCCAGATTGCGACCGAACCAGATGAATAACAGGCCGGCAAAAATCATCGTCACGCCGCCGGCGAAGTCGCGACCGTTTTTTATCTTCAGCATGGCACTATACTCGCTGTGGAAATGAGCCGGCCGGAATGACATCGAAGGAAATCATACCGGCCGGCAGCCTGCATCACTGCGGCGGGACGTTCGCGGCCTTGATGACCTCGGCCCACTTCGTCGTTTCCTTGTCGATGAACGCCTGGAATTCGGCCGACGTATTGCCGACCGGCGTCACACCCATTGCTTCGAGTTTCGCTTTTATCGCCGGATCCGCAATGATCTCCTGGACTTCCTTGCTGAGCTTTTCGACAATTTTCGGCGGGGTGCCGGGAGGCGCAAACAAACCATGCCACGAGGTCGCCTCGAAACCGGGAATGACGCTTGCCATGGTTGGCACGTCGGGCAGCAGGCTGGCTTTTTCCAGGCTGGTGACGGCTAGCGCCTTGACCTTACCGGCCTTCACCTGCTGGGCAGCGGTCGGAATATTATCGAACATCATGTCCACATGGCCACCAACAACGTCGAGAATGGCCTGGCTGCTGCCTTTGTAAGGCACATGCGTGATCTTGAGATCGGCCTTGGTGGCCAGAAGCTCGCCCGCAAGATGGATGGACGTGCCAACGCCGGAAGAGGCGTAGGTGTGCTTGCCCGGCTCCGCCTTCAGGAAGGCGATCAACTCCTTGACGGAATTCGCCTTTATCTTATCCGGATTGACAACCAGCACGTTCGGCAGGCTTGCAATCAGCGAAATCGGCGCAAATCCCTTTTCCTTGTCATAAGGCAAGGTCTTGTAGAGCGTCTGATTGATCGCGTTGGAACTGACCGTTCCCATACCGATCGTATAGCCATCAGGCTTTGACCGCGCTAGGTCGCCAAGGCCGATATTGCCGCCGGCACCGGGCTTGTTTTCAACGATGAAACGTTGTCCCAGCCTCTTGTCCAATTCTTCAGCCACAAGGCGGCCGAATGTATCCGTATTGCCGCCTGCGGCAAAAGGAACAATGACGGTCACCGTCTTGGACGGATAGTCTTCGGCAAAACTGGACTGGAGACCGGTTGCGGATATTGCGGCTGTGACAGCCGCAAACGTCATGAAACGCTTGAGGTTCATAGTAATTCCTCCACTTTCTGGCTTCCTGCCAGCACTGTTCACCACCCTTCGAAACCCTCCTCCCGAAGAAATGGAAGCGCTTTCATTTTAGCCCCAAAAATTTCTTCCGCAACAGCAGACGGTGTTTTTTTAATCATTATGTTTCAACATATTGACTTGAATCACTACAATACTTTAGACGCGCATCTTGATTATGCTCAAAATGAAAGCGTAAATCATTTTGAGGGGAACGAGAAATGACCGACTACGAGAAAAGAAGTTATATCGCACCAGGCGGGCCGGTCACGCTCGCCGACATTGCAAAGCTCGCGGGCGTTTCGCCGGTCACGGTTTCCCGGGCGATCAATACTCCCGCTCTGGTCAAGCCCCGCACGCTGGAGGTGATTGAGCGGGTGATCGCAAAAACGGGTTACGTGCCTAATCTGTTGGCTGGCGGCCTTGCTTCCCGGCGCACCCGGCTGATCGCTGCGATCGTCCCAACCGTTTCCAGCACGATCTTTGCCGAGACTATCGAGGGGCTTAACGCTGAACTCGTCGCCGCCGGCTATCAACTGCTGCTTGGCCTTTCCGGTTATGACAATGCCCGCGAGCTGGAACTGACACGCGCGATTTTGGCACGCCGTCCCGATGGCATCGTCCTCACCGGCATCACGCATCTTAAAGGGACACGCGCCATGTTGACAGGCGCGGGCCTGCCGATTGTCGAGATATGGGATTCCACCCCCTCACCGCTCGACACTGCGGTCGGCTTCTCGCATGCGGCGGTTGGCGCTCTGGCGGCCGAGCATCTGCTGGTCAAGGGCTACGACCGCTATGCCCAGATCGGTGCCAACGATCCCCGCGCCGTTCAGCGCCGCGACGGTTTCGTCGGTCGCCTCAGAGGGGTCGCGGATGTCGAGTTACCAGCGCTGGAAATGAATTCACCCTCTACCTTTCGGGACGGCAGATTGGCGATGGCGCAGCTTCTGGACAGTGGGCAAGGCAAGCTCGGCGTATTCTGTTCATCGGACGTCGTCGCCCACGGCGCCCTGGCGGAAGCAAACGCACGCGGCTGCAGCATACCCGATCAGCTTGCCGTTATCGGTTTCGGCGATTTTGACTTTGCTCCCTACACACACCCGCCATTGACAACGATCCGTATCGATCGCCGTGACATCGGCACCAAGGCAGCGCGCTCCATTCTCAGAAAGATAGAAGGCGACCGCAATGTGGAGGCCATGATCAATATCGATTTCCACATCGTTGCCCGCGGCACCGCCTGACGCAGCGCGCTTACGGCCGCTTGCCAAATTCCGCCGTGGCCCGCGTCCAGTGATCGGCCTGTTCCGAAAGCGTAATGCCAAGACCTGGCCGGCTTGGCACCAGCATGCGGCCATCCCTGATCTCCAGCCGCTCGTTGAAAAGCGGATCGAGCCAGTCGAAATGCTCCACCCAAGGCTCAAGCTCGTAGGCGGCCGCCAGATGGAGGTGGATTTCCATGGCGAAATGGGGCGCAAGCTGCAGCTTCCTGGACTCTGCCAGCGCGCAGATTTTCAGGAATTGCGTGATGCCCCCAACGCGCGGCGCATCGGGCTGGATGAAATCGACGGATTTATTCTCAATCAACGAGATATGCTCCAGAACGCTCGCCAGCATTTCGCCGGTTGCGATCGGTGTATCGAGCGTTGCGGCGAGCGCCGCATGGCCTTCGACATCATAGGCATCGAGCGGCTCTTCGATCCATGTCAGATTATAGGGCTCCATGAGACGGCCGAAACGCATAGCGGTGGGGCGATCCCACTGCTGGTTAGCATCGACCATCATCGCCACCCTGCCGCCGATGCGCTCATGCACCGCCGCAACGCGTTTGAGATCGACAGCCATATCGGGCTGACCGACCTTGATCTTGATCCCACCTATGCCCGCAGCAACCGAGCGCTCGACATTATCGAGAACTTCCTCAATCGACGACGACAGGAAGCCACCTGATGTGTTATAGCATTGCACGGAATCGCGGTGGGCGCCGAGCAACTTGGCAAGCGGCAGGCCTGCACGTTTCGCCTTGAGGTCCCACAAGGCCACATCGAAGGCTGCTATCGCCTGGACGGCAAGCCCGCTGCGACCGACCGACGCTCCGGCCCAGCAAAGCTTGTTCCACAGCTTGCCATTGTCGTTCGGGTCTTCGCCGATAAGGACGCTCGCGATCTCCTTGGCGTGTTCATATTGACCCGGACCACCGGCACGCTTGGAATAGCTGAACCCAATGCCGCTATGGCCGTGCTTCGTCTCTATTTCCGCAAAGAGAAAAGCGACTTCGGTCAAAGGCCTCTGCCTGCCGGTCAAAACCTTTGCATCGCTTATCGGCGCCTTCAGCGGCAGGAAAATCGAAGAAAGCTTTATCCAGGCAATGCTGTCTGCGCCGAGGGCCTGTTGCCGGTGGCCGGTTTTTGCTGGCTGCGTATCCATCTTCGCCTCTCTGATTTTCACCCGCCGAGCGGCCCTCGTCTTGACTGATATCGCGGCAATCAATTTAAGTCCAAGTTGTTTTCTGTTGGATATTGATACCAGGATTGAATAGATGCTTGATTTGGGACAGGTCCGTTCATTTGTCGCCATCGCCGCCGAGCTGAATTTCAGCCGCGCGGCCCGGCGTTTGAATATGACCCAGCCTCCACTCAGCCGGCAGATCAAGCTGCTGGAGCAGGAACTCGACGTCACACTCTTCGAGAGAACCAGCCGCAGCGTCGTCCTGACGCCGGCAGGGGTAGCGTTTCTGGCGGAGGCACGGAAACTGCTTGAACAGGGGGATGCAGCGGTAACCGCGACAAGAAGGGCAGCACGCGGGAGTGCGGGAGCAGTGAAAATCGCCTTTGTCGGCGCCAGCACCTATAGTTTCCTGCCGAGGTTCATCAGTCGGGCGCGGACTGCCACACCTCAGGTCGAACTCGAACTGGTGCAGATGGAAACGGCCGAGCAGCTTCAAGCGATCAATGCCGGCGATATCGATCTCGGACTTTCCCGCCCGCTTACCGGCAATCATCATCTGGAAAGCCTGTGCGTTGCGCGCGAACCCATGATGCTCGCCATCCCTCGCGCGCATCCTCTTGCCGCAAAACGCCGACCTGCGCTGGATGCGCTCAATGGTGAGCCCTTCATCATGTTTTCCCAGCCCGCACGCTATCTGCACGACAAGCTGACCAGACTGATAGAGCAGAACGGTATTGCCCCCCGCGTCGTTCAAAGCATGACCCATTCTCAGGCCATCCTCTCACTGGTCAGCGCCGGCATCGGCCTGGCGCTAGTTCCGGCCGGCACCCAAAACGCCTGCTTCGATGATGTGATCTTTCGATCTTTGGATTTGCGAGAAGAATGTGTTGCAGAGCTTCACGCCATTTGGAGTCCCGACAACCGCAATCCTTTGCTGCCGGAAGTACGCAACATCGTTACCCTTGGGCACATTTCGTTATGACCTTCATCTCCGGCAACAGGTTAAAATACATATCTTTTGAGGTATCGGGCTTGTTTCTCGAAGCCATTTCGCCTTGATATAATCTGAACGGCCGACCTCTGCATTTCGAAAACTCAATGAGATTCCTGCCGAGCTCGCAGAAACAATTTCAAGGCACCCCGCATGCCGGTCTTTAGGCACGCCATGGGTCTACGAGAACAACGCCTGTACCTTGGAAATCATGAATGTTGCGTGTGACAACCACTAGTCCATGCACGATCGCTGTCGCAGCAATGAGTGCATCTGCTTCATTGCGGCGATCCGGAATATGCAAGTGAGCACATCGCGTCGCAATTGCTTCATTGATAGAGAGGATGCGCTCAGCGAACTCCGGGCGAACTCGGCTATCCATCCAGGCTCGTAAGCGAGAGCCCTGCTCGATGTCGCGTCGCTGGATGCTGAGTATCCCGCGCTCAAGCTCTAAAATTGTTATGGCAGAAATATACAGATCACGAGAATCCTTGGCACCTAACCAAGTCGTCACGTTCAGATCAGCCTTACCGTCACCCACTTTACGCAGCTCGGAGACAACGTTTGTGTCGAGCAAGTATTTCAAGAGAGATCAACTTCGCGAGTTGCAATGGCCGACCGAGACGGATCGAAATCGATATTCGACAATCCTGGCATTGAAAGCGCCTCGACAAGATTGTGACGCTTACCTGTCAGACGCTCAAACTCACGGTACGTCATCAACACATGCGAAGGTCTGCCTCGATCGGTGATAACGACAGGCCCTGCCTCAGCAGCTTTTTTCGCTCTGCCAACATCGTGATTCAGTTCGCGGCTGGTCAAGTTAGTCGTAGCCATAGTCGCCTCCATGTAGAAACGTATCTACATATAAGGCTTTCATTTTAGTCGCGCAATCCCTTTCTGGCACCGCGTGGCTGCCAGCCTTTTAAGTGAACCGCCCCAGGTTTCTGGACCATCTGAGGCTAGAGTTTTCCGGCTTCTGAACCGCCCCAGGTTTCTGGACCATCTGAGGCTAGAGTTTTCCGGCTTCATTCAGGGAGGCGGGCTGGTTGAGCCTCCTGATTTCATCAGCGAGATCGGTACCTTATTGC
>NZ_JAQAHF010000034.1:0-16401 GCF_027871645.1 Agrobacterium sp. ST15.13.015 | reverse complement strand
GTCATCGTCCAGTATGGTGAAGTCACCGAAGATATTGCGACACCGGTTCTCGGTGAGATCCTGCCGGAGTATGCCGACGATATCTATAAGGTTGGTCGCGCTGTTCTGGAAAGCAACTTTGGCGACAAGAAGCCGATCATGCTCACGATCGAACTCGCATAACAAGCGTTCAGCCGGGGCGGTTTCTAACGCGAGCCGCCTCCCTTTGGCGACAAAAAATTGACTTGATTGGCTAAGCCTTTCTGTTAATATGTATAGACCAAACCGCAGGAAACATGCGGTAACAGGAGAACGGCGAAATGGCATTCTGGTTTGAATTCGACAAAATCAGTGACCTTCCGAACAATGCGGGACACAGCGTCCTGGATGACGGAAGTTCGTTCTGTTTCAGCCATGTAACCGACTTGACGACGCGTTTCTTTAGGGGCGGATTGGCGTGGCTATCTGGCATGCAACTGCCAAACATATCGCCCCGATGACGCTGAGCCTTAGCTCCTCCGAGGACAGATCCCAGCGGAAAAGAAGCGGCATTTGTATATGAGATGATGAGCCTCAAGCAACGGAGGCAAATCTCAAACCTGAAGTCAACTCAATGTTTGCGGTAGGGCACGGTGTCCGACGCAGAACGGTTTGTCTCGCGTTGCTGCGAGCCAAACCCCAACCAAGGGGAACTAACCATGAAATGGCAATTTGGGAAAGCCATCGTCGGTGGCGCAATGTTGGTCGCAGCTTGCGCGCTGAGTTCAGGAGCTCAGGCGCAACAAAAGGAGCTGATCGTCAGCGGTTTTGGCGGTGCCTATGACGAAGCAATGGCTGCGAGCGTGAAATCCTTCGAACAGGAAAACGACGTCAAGGTCACCATTGTTGCCGGGTCCGGCGCGAACAACATAGCCCGTGTCCGCAACAAGGAAGTCGACGTTATCGTTTCTGATCCGGTTTTCGCGCTTCGCATGGAAGCCGAGAAGGCGTTTGCGCCGCTCGATCCGAAGCTGGTTACCAACCTGAAGGACATTCACCCGAATGCGATCTACTCCGACGCGGTCGTCGCAGCGAATTTCGGCGCATATGTGCTCGCTTACAATCCTGCGGAGGTGAAGCCGCCGCAATCGTGGCATGATCTCGCGAAGCCGGAATACAAGGGCCGCATCGCGCTGCGCGGATTCCGGCCTGAAAATATCGATCTAATCACTCTCTTTGCGAAAGAGGCCGGCGGCGACGAGCGTCATCCCGACGCCGGCTTCGCCGAAATGGCCAAGATCGCTCAGAACATCGACGTCTGGGTGGACTCGCACGCCAACCATCTCGAACTGTATCGCAACGACCAGATCTCCATGAGCATGTGGACCGATGGCCGCATCGGCTGGGCGCGTGACACTGAAGGCGTAAAAATCCAGGGCGTCATTCCGAAGGAAGGATTTTTCCCGCTCGCCTCGACGCTTAGCGTCGTTGCCGGACGTCCGAACACCGAGTTGGCCGAGAAGCTGGTCAACCACTTACTGAGCCCCGCCTCGGGACTCAATATGGCCACTCGCCTTGGTTATTTCCCGACGAACCGCGAAGCTAAGCTGCCGCAGGAAGTCCAGGCAAAGATCATGATCACGCCAGACAACGTCAAGGATCTGAAAAGCGCCGACTGGAAGTACATCGTTTCGGTCTATGATCAATGGCAGCAGCGCTGGGAACGGGAAATTCAACGATAATGACCCAAAGTTTCGACATTGAACTGTCGCACTGCCGCAAGACGTACGGCGACATCAACGTTCTGGACGACGTCTCCCTTCAGGTCAAGAACGGTGAGTTCATCACCGTTCTCGGCCCAAGTGGTTGCGGCAAGACAACGACATTGCGTGTGATCGGGGGCTTCATCATTCCCGACAGCGGGCGTGTTTCGATCAGAGGCAGGGAGGTTACCAACCTGCCTCCCTACAAACGCAACATCGGCGTGGTCTTCCAAAACTACGCCCTGTGGCCCCACATGACTGTGGCAGAAATCCTCTCGTTCGGTCTTCGCATACGCAAGCTGCCCCGGGAAGAGATCGCGCGTCGTGTAGACCGTGCCCTCAGCATGGTGCAATTGACCGGCTTGAAGGATCGATATCCTCGTGAACTCAGTGGCGGGCAGCAGCAACGCGTCGCCATGGCACGAGCGCTTGCGATCGATCCTGAGGTGATCATTCTTGATGAGCCGCTGTCCAATCTGGATCGGCGCTTGCGGGAAGAACTCCGTATTGAATTGAAGCGACTGCAGCGGTCTCTTGGGGTGACGATGCTATTCGTCACGCACGATCAGGAGGAGGCGCTCTCCATGTCCGACCAAGTGGTGGTCATGCAATCCGGAAGGATTCAGCAAATCGCCGACCCGAGGACAGTCTATGAGCGCCCGGCGAACCGTTTTGTTGCCGGCTTTCTTGGTAGCGCAAATTTCCTGCCCGGAGAACTGGTGCAGAATTCCAAGGAGAGCAGGGCCGAAATCAAGCTCAGCAATGGCGCCGTCGTGACTGCGCATGCGCCGTCGGCCAGGGCGGTCGGAGAGAAGGTCACCGTTATTGTTCGGCCCGAGTGGCTGGTACTTGAACGGCAGGGCAGCAATCCGCCTGCAAATCAGCTCGAGGGCACGGTCGGCGATGTGATCTATGAAGGCTCTGCAATTCGATATGGGATCAAACTCACTCACGAACCTGAGGCGCCCGTTTTCCTGCAGGAACGGTCTAACGCCGATGTTTTGAAACCCGGAGACAAGGTCAGGATCAATGTCACTAACGCCGTCGTTGCCGCAGAGTGATGAACGCAGAGGACTTTGGGAGCGTGTGGTTGCGTGGTCTACCCAAGCGCCGCTGTTCCTGCCGTTCGCCTTCGTCATCTTGTTCTTTTTCGTTCCCATGTGCTGGCTCGTTGCGACGAGCATGTCCTCCCATGAGGTTGGCAGCGCGCCTGTATTTACAGGCACGCTAGAGCACTACGCGAGGTTCTGGACGGACCCCTTCTATCTCGAAACAGCGCTCTGGACGACCGTTAAGCTGTCGGTTTTGTCCACGGTGCTTGCTCTGATTATCGGGTATGTGCTGGCCTACTACATTGCCGAGCTCCCTGCTGACCGCAGAGGGTTTCTCACCAGCATGGTGGTTGTGTCCCTCTCTGTGAACATCGTTATCCGGATCTTTGGATTGAATGTTCTTCTAATGAGCGGCGGACTTATTGATAGCGCCCTGACCTTCATGGGGATGCCGAAGGTCCGCATCATGTATACCGAGCTTGGGGTTTTGATAGGGTTGGTTCAGATCGCCATCCCGTATGTCGTTTTGCCTCTTATCGGTGTCATAGCCGCGATCGACCCGGCCCTCAAAGAGGCGGCGGCAAGCGTGGGCGCCAACAAGTACAAGACCTTTTGGGCCGTAACCTTCCCGCTGTCGCTGCCCGGAGTCGTGGCGGGCACACTGATTGCGTTCACTTTGAACGCCGCAGCTTTTGCGATTCCGTCCCTCATGGGCGGCGGTCGGGTCAAAATGATGGGCATGATGGCCTACGAACAAGCCACCGTGCAGGGGAACTTCCCCTTCGCAGCGGCGATCGGCATAAGCCTGACGATTCTGAGCATCCTGATTACTGCAATCTATTTGTTTGCCATCAATCAAACATTCCGCACGGCGAGGAGAGCAGCATGAGCGCTACCACAACTGTCTCGACGGGGAAGGGCGTTTCGGCCAGGAAGGTGTGGTTGCCACTCCCCACAGGATTAGGTATTGCCGCTTTCTGCGCGTTCGTCACCGTCGTGGCGCCACTGTTTGTGGTCGCCGGCGCAGCTTTGAACGCGGAAGCCATGTTCTTTCCGCCCAAGCAATTGACGTTGCATTGGATGATTGCGGCTCTCACGGACAGAAGCTTCGTGAATGGCGCCCTCATCAGCTTTGCCGTCGCAGCAGTAGCAGCCACGGTCTCAACGATCTTCGCACTTCCGGTCGCGCTCCAATTGCGGAAAGCACCGCCCACGGTGGCGAAGGTCCTGACTTTGTCGTTCATGGGGCCGTTGCTCGTACCCTCGGTGATCTTTGCTCTGTCGTTGTATTCGGTGATGATCTACGCTTTCGGGGTGACGAACCTATTTGCGCTCGTCATCGGCCACGTGATGATCACCATGCCATACCCGGTACGAACGATCACAGCCGTTACCGAGAACCTCGACCCCGCGCTGGAGGATGCTGCAAGCAGTGTCGGCGCAAATCCGTGGCGTACGTTTGTGTCAGTAACGTTGCCGTTGATCAAACCTGGTGTGATCGCTGGCTTTCTCTTTGCTTTCATAACCTCGTGGAATGACTTCTCCATCTCGGTCTTCCTCACGCCGCGCGAACTGCAGCCACTGCCGATCAAAATCTATGAGTATCTCCTCTACCAATACAGGCCATTGATAGCCGCAGTTGCCACCTGGTCGGTGATTGGTTCGGCCATCGTCGTTCTCATAATCGACCGTCTGGTGGGGCTGAACGTCTTTACCGGTCGTCGCGGCTAGTACAGTAGATATGATCACATCTGAAATTTAATTTTAAGAAGGGGCGCTCGGCGCCCCTTTTTGCATGCCAGTTTATTCCCCGACGCCTCGAAATTACGCCAACGCAAAACAGGCGACCTTGCAAGGACAAGACCGCCAACTCGCCTCCGCGTGTCGATCAGCGGCGAACCAACTTCTGCATTGTGGTGAGGAAGCGTCGATTGATCTTGTCTCGGGCGACGTGGCGACCGGCTACCACTTGTCTGCGGCCTTGAACCCAAACGTTGTCGATCGCAACCCCATCTGCAAAGATCCAATGATCCAGGATCTCGTCATCTTCGAGATAGGGAACTTCTGTGAGATTGAGTGAAAGCATGTCGGCAGAATTGTGTACCTCAATGCCACTCTCCGCGTTCAGCGCCATGGCGCCGCCGCGGACGGCAGAGACGATAAGATTGCGACCCGTTGAGCCGCCCGGCGCTGCCAGGACGTTACGTGCTTGGAGTCGCAGTCGTTGTGAATATTCAAGTTGCCGCAGCTCTCCGTTCAGGGAAATGAGAACGTTCGAGTCGGAACCAATGCCGACACGGCCTCCTTGTTCGCAGAAAATTTGGCCTGGAAAAATACCGTCGCCAAGATTGGCCTCGGTAATCGGGCAAAGCCCAGCGATAGCGCCAGTCCGCGCCATTCTTGCCGTTTCGATTTCGGTCATATGAGTTGCGTGAATTAGGCACCAGCGCTGGTCCACAGGTGCATTGTCCAACAACCATTCAACAGGACGAGCAGAGGACCAGGCAATACAATCCGAAACTTCCTTCATCTGCTCGGCGATATGGATATGGATTGGCCCTCCGCCAGACATTGAGGTGACCGCAAGCAGTTCCTGCGGTATGACGGCTCTCAGGCTGTGTGGTGCGACACCAAGCTCGGCGCCGTCGATTTTCGCGACTAGAGATCGGCACGCAACCATTAGTCGTTCGAAGCTGTCGAGCGAATTGATAAATCGTCGTTGCCCCTCCACCGGTTCGAGTCCGCCGAAATCCGAGTGGGCGTAAAAGACAGGTAGCAGGGTCAAGTTTATTCCGGTGGCACTCGCGGCCGCTGCGACTCGTTCCGCCATTTCCGCAATGTTGGAGTAATGGTTTCCATCCGGGCTATGATGCAGGTAGTGAAACTCGCCGACACGGCTGAAACCTGCTTCAAGCATTTCCATGTAGAGCTGGGACGCAACAGCCTCGACATCGTCGGGGCTCATCGTCAAGGCGAACCGGTACATTACATTTCGCCAGCTCCAGAAGCTGTCATCTGACGGCCCGCGGGTCTCGGCCAGACCTGCCATTGCGCGCTGAAAGGCGTGGCTATGGAGATTGCCCATCGCAGGCAGAATGATTTGATGGTGTTCGTCGGATGGTGCAGGATCAGCATCGGTCGATACCGACGCGATGGTTCCGCTCTCGACCAACACCCTGACATTGTCGTGCCAGCCGCTCGGAAGAAGGGCCTTCCGTGCGAAAAGTGCTGAACTGTTCAATTCCTTCATAGCTTCCCTCTGATTTTTTGCGAAACGCAGGCAACTTTGGTGCTTGCAATTCCGTGTATTGGTATATACAAAATATCAGTAATGAAAGACAAATATAGAGCAACGGGGATCGAGATGTCAGTGGCAACGCCCGCATCCGATGAGGAAATCGTCGTTTGGAGGAACGCGCATCTGGCGACTGTCGCGGGAGATCGAGACGGCCTGGGTGTCGTAGAGGGTGGCGCGATAGTGGTCAGAGGTGACCGCATCGCATACGTCGGAACCGACGCAAATCTCCCGGCGTTGGCGAGAGGCGCGGTTCAAGTCGATTTGGAGGGCCGGTGGGTGACGCCGGCATTGATCGACTGCCATACGCACTTGGTATTCGGTGGCGACCGCGCACACGAATTCGAAATGCGACTCGCCGGTGCGTCGTGTGAGGAGATCGCACTGGCCGGTGGGGGAATTGCTTCTTCTGTAAACGCCACGAACAAATTTTCCGAGGATGAACTCGTTTTGCAAGATCTGCCTCGACTTGACGCCCTCATGGAAGAGAGACTGTCGACGGTCGAGATAAAGTCTGGCTACGGCCTCAACGTCGAAGCTGAATTGAAAATGCTGCGTGTGGCAAGGGGATTGGAGACGCTGAGACCGGTGCGCGTCGTGACCACTTATCTCGCCGCCCATGCGATCCCGTCAAGTTACAGAGGCAGGAATGGCGACTACATCAAGGATGTCGTCATCCCTGGACTCGAGCGGGGCAGGAGGGAAGGTCTCATCGATGCGGTGGATGGTTTTTGTGAAAATATCGCATTTTCGCCAGCGGAGATATCCAAGGTATTCGACAAGGCGACTGCGATAGGCCTTCCGGTAAAGTTGCACGCGGAGCAGCTATCCGATCTTGGAGGAGCAAAGCTAGCCGCGTCCTATCGAGCGCTCTCGGCAGATCATCTTGAGTGCCTCGATGAAGAAGGTGCCCAAGCGCTCGCTATGGCTGGTACGGTGGCTGTTCTTCTGCCAGGAGCATTCTATACACTCCGAGAAAAGCAGCTGCCGCCAGTGCAAGCGCTTCGCAATGCCGGCACGCCTATCGCTATCGCAACAGACTGCAATCCGGGCACTTCACCACGGACCTCGTTGCTGCTGACTATGAATATGGCAGCCACGTTGTTCGGCTTGACGGTCGACGAGTGCGTCGCTGGCGCGACAAGAGAGGCTGCACGTGCCCTTGGTCTCTTGCATGAAACTGGAACCCTCGAGGTCGGAAGGTCCGCTGATTTCGCGATCTGGAATATCGGACGGCCAGCTGAGCTGGTCTAGCGGATGGGCTTCAATCCCCTGCATGCGCGAATATTTAAGGGACGAGGACTGCGGCCGTGACTTTAAGTCATGTCCCTGGCGTTTCGAACCTGGCTGGTTCTTTCACCTCCATTCGCTAGTCGTAGAAGAGAAGAAATCATGAGTGTTTTTGAAGTTCGCCACGGCACCTCTCCGGTTATTCTAGCAATGCCCCATACCGGTACCGATGTTCCGAGCGAGATCTGGGAGCGGTTGAACGACAATGGCCGGCAGCTGATCGATACCGATTGGTATATACATAATCTGTACGATGGTCTTTTAGAGAAAGCCACAGTCGTTCGAGCGATGTTTCATCGCTACGTCATTGATGCCAACCGGGATCCGGAAGGGGCGAGTTTGTACCCTGGGCAGAACACCACTGGCCTTATCCCCAAAACGGACTTTGATGGTGAAGCCATCTGGAAATCCGGTGCGGAACCGACAGACGACGATATCGCTCAACGAGTCGCTACTTTCCACTCACCCTACCATACCGCCCTCCAATCAGAGATCGAGCGGGTGAAGGCAATTCACGGCTTGGCCATTGTCTATGACTGTCACTCAATCCGCTCGCACATTCCCTTCCTGTTCGAGGGAACGTTGCCCGACTTCAATATCGGGACCAATGACGGGCAGTCGTGTCATCCCGCAGTCGCGGCGGCCGTCGTTAACGTCGTTCGCAATGCTGATGGCTACACACGCACGTTGAACGGTCGGTTCAAGGGAGGGTGGACCACAAGGCATTACGGCACGCTCGAAAGCGGCGTCCACGCGATCCAAATGGAACTGGCGCAATCGACTCATCTTTCGGCAGAGGAACCGCCATTTTCCTATGACACCGCAAAAGCCGAGCGCATCCGCGCCCGTCTCAGGGACATTCTGACCAACCTCGAGCGCGCCGCATCCGAACTCAAGAAGTGAATATTGGGAGCCACTGACCATGACCAATCCTCGACACAATATCCGCGAAGTTCGCGCGCCACGCGGCTCGGAGCTCAACACCAAGAGCTGGATGACCGAAGCGCCGCTGCGCATGCTGATGAACAACCTCGATCCTGATGTGGCTGAAAACCCCCACGAGCTGGTGGTTTATGGCGGCATCGGCCGGGCGGCACGCACCTGGAACGACTTCGAAACGATTGCGGCGACGCTGAAGACGCTCAATGCGGATGAGACCCTGCTCGTTCAGTCGGGCAAGCCGGTCGGTGTCTTCCGGACCCACAAGGATGCGCCGCGCGTCCTGATCGCCAACTCGAACCTCGTGCCGCACTGGGCAACCTGGGACCATTTCAACGAGCTGGATAAGAAGGGCCTTGCCATGTACGGCCAGATGACGGCCGGCTCGTGGATCTATATCGGCACGCAGGGCATCGTGCAGGGCACCTACGAAACCTTCGTCGAGGCCGGCCGCCAGCATTACGGCGGCAATCTCAAAGGCAAATGGATCCTGACCGGCGGTCTCGGCGGCATGGGCGGCGCCCAGCCGCTCGCCGCCGTCATGGCAGGTGCCTGCTGCCTGGCCGTCGAAAGCGATGAGACCCGCATCGATTTCCGTCTTCGCACCCGCTATGTCGACGAGAAGGCAAGGACGCTCGACGAGGCCCTCGAGATGATCCAGCGCTGGACCAAAGCCGGCGAGGCAAAATCCGTCGGCCTGCTGGGCAATGCCGCGGAAATTTTCCCCGAGCTCGTGCGGCGTATGGAGGCCGGTGGTCCACGCCCCGACATCGTCACCGATCAGACCTCGGCCCATGATCCGCTCAACGGTTATCTGCCAATCGGCTGGACCGTTGCCCAGCACAAGGCCAAGCGCGAAAGCGACCCGAAGACCGTCGAGGCTGCCGCCCGCGCCTCGATGAAAGTCCATGTCGAAGCCATGGTTGCCTTCTGGGATGCCGGGGTGCCGACGCTCGACTACGGCAACAACATCCGCCAGGTCGCAAAGGAGGAAGGTCTTGAGAACGCCTTCGCCTTCCCGGGTTTCGTTCCGGCCTATATCCGCCCGCTCTTCTGCCGCGGCATCGGTCCGTTCCGCTGGGCCGCCCTTTCCGGCGATCCGGAGGACATCTACAAGACCGACGCCAAGGTCAAGGACCTGCTGCCCGACAACAGGCACCTGCACAACTGGCTTGACATGGCCCGCGAACGCATCGCCTTCCAGGGCCTGCCGGCTCGCATCTGCTGGGTCGGCCTCGCCGACCGTCATCGCCTGGCGCTGGCCTTCAATGAGATGGTCAAGAACGGCGAGCTTTCGGCACCCGTGGTCATCGGTCGCGACCATCTCGACTCCGGATCGGTCGCCTCGCCCAACCGCGAGACCGAAGCGATGAAGGACGGCTCTGACGCCGTCTCCGACTGGCCGCTGCTCAACGCACTGCTCAACACCGCATCGGGGGCTACCTGGGTGTCGCTACACCATGGCGGCGGCGTTGGCATGGGCTTTAGCCAGCATTCGGGCGTTGTCATCTGCGCCGACGGCTCCGACGATGCCGCCAAGCGGCTGGAGCGCGTTCTCTGGAACGACCCGGCGACCGGAGTCATGCGCCACGCCGATGCGGGCTACGAGATCGCCATCGACTGCGCCAAGGACAAAGGCCTGCGTCTGCCGGGCATTCTCGGGAACTGAAGCAAATGCGCGTTCTGCGTTCCGCGCAGTACAAGCGCACGATGTGGAAGAACGGCAAGGGAGAGACGGTGGAGATCGCCGTCTCCCCTCCGGATGCGTCGGTCGACGATTTCGACTGGCGCATCAGCACCGCGACGGTCGCTCTCGATGGGCCTTTCTCGACATTCGATGAAGTCGATCGGACGTTGAGCGTGCTGACGGGGGAGGGGATAGAACTCGCGATTGCCGGGGAGCCCGCCACCGTCTGCTCTCAGAATAGTCCGCCTTTTACCTTTCGAGCGGACGTCCCGACCACCGCTCGACTGGTGGATGGCCCTATCAGCGACCTCAATGTCATGAGCCGGAGGGGACGCTTCGGTCATCGCGTTGCGAGGTGCAGGCTTGATGGCGAATTGGAGGTCGGATCGGATGTCGCGGTGGTGTTCGTCATCGTGATGTCCGGCTGCGCGCTAAAGAATTCCGGGGAGCGACTGGAAAGCCTCGATGCCCTTCACCTGGATCGCGCCGAAAAAGTCGTTCTTCGGGCAAACGGCCCGACGACGGCGTTCGTCGTCGAGTTGCTGCCACTTTGAACGGGAAAATGAACACCCTGAGGATACCAAGTTGAACAGGCAAAATATCGAGAACAGGCAAGCCGAGGCGGTCAACCTGGTTGAGAACTACGGGCCGATTGGCATTCGTTCTGTCGCTGCCGCATGTGCAGCGAGGCCTCCTCAAAAAGAACTGGATGAGTCGTCGTCAATCGAGTTTCCAGCGGTGCGCGCCCGCTGGCTCGGTGACGGGGATGATTGAGTTTGAAGGTCGGCGATGTGGTCATGGAGTTTGTGTTGCCCGGTCCATTAGAACTAGCATGCCTTCGGTGGCTGTCTCGCGGCAAAACGCTCGCCGAAATCGCTCTGCTTCAAGGCAAAACCGTCTCTGAAATTGCGCATCATGTCGAACGCGCGCTTGCCGCGCTTAACGCAAAATCGGCACAGGAAGCACTCGCAAAAGCTCACCTTTCGAACGGCAACTGATCTGAAACAGAGGCTCGTTCGGTTGGCCTGCATCAGGAGTGTTTTCCCCTCGTAGGGCGAAACTACATGTCGACGGATTTCAATGCTGAGCTCCATGCCCGGCCGTCTATCTACTTCACCGGTCCGGCCTTCGTTGAGCATGTTGCGGTCATGCGCTCCGGTCCGATTACGCAGGATGGTGCGCGCGGCATATCCACCGACCCGTGTCACAGTGAGAATTTGCGCACGCAGGTGGAACATCATACGGAATTCGTCACCGTACGCGCGTGTCGAAAATCAGCGAGGAGGCGGCGTCCTGGCCCACTTCCAGTCTCAGCCTTTCCGAAATCGCGGCTTTAGTGGACATAAGCTCGCCGCAGCTTATCTGTCGGATCGGCATCCTGATACTGGGTACTGCCCCAAAGGAACTCGGGCCTGTGCTGTCGAGTCTCGGGTTTCGCGATACCGCAGCGTCGTCGATCGGCGGCGGTGCGGCGCAGGTGTGTTCGGATTTCCGCGTTCAGCCGGACCAAACGAGCCGCGTCCTTCTCTTCAACAAGGACCTGAACGCCTACAGAAAGGTGCGGTGGAAAATGCCAACAAGCGCATTCGCCGCTTCATGCCAGGTGATACCGATCTTGCAGCCGTCTCTCAGCGCGACCTGACCCACCTTGCCCGCCATCTCAAGGATCAACCGCGAAAATGCCTCGGATAAAAAACCCCAGCAGAAGTGTTCATGGCACATTTGCAGGAAGAGGGGTGATCCCCTACCCTAGACGCCGGCATGATGCACTTGGGTTAGCTTTTCCAAAACAATCCGTGATTTTGCATCTGGTTAAACTGGTCCAGGATGTTTAGTGACACCTGGCCCGGCCGTATACGAGCCTTCATCCGTGAGACATATCAACCACGACGTCCAAAGCTGGAAATATTAAAGGTCACCGGTGCTGAACCGCGGTATCGGAAAACGCTTGGGCGATGAGGAAAAGCGAGCGAACTCCGATTGTTTTATCCAGTGACCAAATCGGCGCGCTGGTACGAGGAAAGCATCGTTTGAACGATACGCATGCCATCGGACTTCAGGTCAAACCTCGAATCATCCTCCAGCCAGGTCTGAAACGTTCCTCGCATTGCAAACCAAAAGGTATATGCCGCAGTGTCGGAGGTCCAAGGAGCTAGTAATTCCTTTCTCGTCTCTGCGGATCCGAAAACGCTCCCTAACGTAGCCCGCACTTCCTGCTGAAACTTGCGGTCTTCATTATGGAAGGCCACTGTATCGGAGACTTTCTTATCATAGATCTGGAAAATCCGCCTGCAGTTTTCATTGTCAGCAAAGTGGTTAATGGCTGATGTGGCAAACTCGGCGACTGCCTTTAATGGCTCCTCAACCATCCCTGCGTCGTGAAGGCTGCCGAGCTTTCTTGCCTGCCAGCATAACTCATCGCGCAAGGCCAGTAGAATGTGCATTTTTTGTCCGAAATGCCACTGGATGGCGCCGGTTGTTACGGCCGCTTCGGCGGCAATTTCCTGCAAGGAGGCTTCATCGTATCCTTTTTCGATAAACACAGCCTCGGCAGAGCGTAAAATCCGCCTCCGGGTAGCTGCAGCCTCATCCGACGTCCTTCTCATGCATCGCCCCCCTGTGGCCTATCGCATCAGTCCTCTTGATGAACGTTTTTCAGCCCGACATTCCGCGAGAAACAAGAAATATGAAATCGGCTACGGTTTGCCACAGCAATTTCGTTACAAAATAAACAGAGCCAACACAGGGGGGACCAGCGCTCGTAGTGCCATCTCGCTTTTTGGACAACACGTTTCAGGTAACCTGCAAAGCGCGCAGTTAGCGTCGGAGTAGCCTAAAATCGCTCTCTTCTGAACGTAACTTTCAAGTGGCACTATCTTTTGCCATGGCAGAAATGAGCACCTCGGCGTCCTCTTCGACGAGGAGGATGTTGCGATGACTTGCTGTCAAGAATGCTTCGCCAACAATATGATCAAGAAAGGAATCTAGCCTTTTGTAAAAGCCCGCTACGTCCAGCAGTGCACAGGGCTTATTGTGGTAACCCAACTGAGCCCATGTCCATACTTCGAACAGCTCTTCGAGGGTTCCCAATCCTCCTGGTAAAGCGATAAAACCATCCGGCAGCGTCGTCATCAGCGCTTTGCGCTCGTGCATGGTCTCGACAACGCGTAGATCAGCAAGATCGGTGTGTGCGATCTCCTTCTCGGCCAGCGCGCGGGGAATGACGCCGATAACCTCTCCGCCATCGCTTCGGGCCGCGTCCGCAATAGCACCCATTAAACCAATCGAAGCGCCGCCGTACACCAATCCGATGCCCGATCTCGCCAGAGCTTTGCCAAGTTGGTTTGCTGCGCTCACATAGGCCGGATTTTGGCCGTTGCTTGAACCCGCAAAGACGCAATATCTCAAACGCTCCTCCAATTGAGAAAACGAACTTCTTGAAGGCCAGCTATTTCCCGAATTGAGAAACTCCCTACGAGCTCCACGCCCGGGAGCGGCTTAGCTAAGAAACCTTAAGTTGAACGTCAATCTTCGTTCTGGCAGCTTTTGGTAGCCGCCGCTCCTCCGCTACGGGCCATTGCGATGGGTTCGCACCAAGTGGTGCGAGCAGGTCGACTTGTGCACGACACCATGGTGACACCAACAAGCGCTCAGCCTGTACGCTTTCGAAAAACCATTGCCAATGCACCCATTCCCACGCTGACACCTCATTCAAATCGGGGTTGACGCCGGAGGTTTTGCAATGTGCAGCGAATACGGGGCACAACTCGTTTTCGGTGATCCCATTCGTCATTGAAGCGCGATAGGAAAATTCCGGCAGCACAAGACGAATGTCGTCTGCACGTATCCGCAATTCCTCGTGACCCCGGCGCTCGATAGCCTCGGTCAACGGTTCGCCAGGTTGCGGGTGTCCACAGCAACTGTTGGAAAGAACACCGGGCCAGGTGATCTTATCAGATGCCCGGCGCGTCACTAGCAGCTTGTTGTCACCGTTGAAAATGTAGACCGAAAAGGCCAAATGCAGTGGGGTATCGGAATGATGAATCTCGGATTTTGGAGCAGTGCCGGTGGCCTCCCCGAGTTCGTTGCACAATATGACCATTCAGGCGATTGATTGGCCGGTAGGGTCATCACAAATCTCTTCGTTTCGCGACGTTAACTTCCGACACTCAGTTAGCGTTTGATGCCACCCGAGGAGTGAGGCGAACGTTTCCGCCCTCCTGCCAATCAGGGAAGTCGCGCTCCTGCCACTGCGCATGATCAAAATATTCGTCGGCGATGGCCGAGATCAGCGCCTGCTGTCGCGTCAAATCGAGACGCAACAAATCGCGAATCCCGATATCATGTTCCTTGGCGAACCGGATTGCGCAGCGATACCCGTCGATGTCCTCCAGTATCGGCCGGAGCGCCTCCTGCTTCCAGAGATCCGTCAGTTCCTGCAGCAGAGATCGGCGCTCGTCCTTGACAGCAAACATTTCCGTCACCCGGCGTCTTGCTCGCGGCAGGAAAACATCTGGAGCCGCAAGACGAAGTCGCCTTACATGCCATCTAAAATCGGCTTCCCAATAAGTGTCCGTGGCCATACAGTTCAGAAGGGAAATCGAACCGCCTTCGAGGATGAGACCAGGAGAGGTCCGGCGATTCTCTACTTCTGAGATGAGCTGACGATGAGCCGCCTCTGCATCGATCACACCCTCAGCGAGTGGGCGCGAATCCAGGTAGATTCGCTCGGTGGATTGCAGTTCCGATTCCAAAGGACGTCCACTGCCGGTAGCGATTTGGGGGCAGCATTGTACCCGATCGAGCGCTATTACCGGCCAACCCGTTTCTCGGGCCACTTGTACTGCCAAGTCGGTTTTTCCGCTACAGGTGGGTCCATAGATAAGATAGATAAGCATGTGCATCTCGCTTCTTTCAAAACCAGCGGGGGTGACGCGACACGGTCTCATGATCAAGACGCTTCATTCGGCATTGGCTGCGCCGCGCGCATTGCAAAAAGAACAAACGTCGAAGTAAAAGTGCTAACGCTTTCGACGTATGATAGTATTGGTTCGTAGAATAACTTTATCAAACCGCATTCAGAATTTGCAATATGAGGGAAAACATTAAATTTGTGCTTTAATAATTTATGAGTACTGATATTTATGTCGAAATTCAAATTCCCGCCTTTGACAGTTTGGTTTCATTTGACATCAATTCGCGTGCTACGGCTCCTGGCGGCAGAGCCGCGCTTGATGAATAGGTACACGTGTGCTTTTTCCGGAATGACGGCAGCGCGGTTGTGATTGGCCAGGAGCTGGCGAATGAGCATGGAACCAGCACCGGCCTGAGTTCAGTTTAGCGTCAAGTTCAGGATTGACGGGGAGAGCTAAAAGCACATTGGCGGGCGATAGTCCGCTTTGAGGCGGCGCCAGGCAAACAGATGCAAATCGGCCGTCTGCGCGACGAACGGCCTACTGCTTTCGATGTTGACGGGATCGTTATAGCACTTTCTTTTAGAACTCCTGCTTTGCCGCCTTCGGCATAAGGGAGTTCGGATATTGACGAGTGCTTCGGCGACGACAGCAGCATCCCTGCCTGGTCGCTTTCCGTTTCGTGTCGCCGAGCGTGCGGATCGCGCGATGACATCGCCAGTGACGGCATGACCTCAAAGAACAGGCTGCCAAAGCCTAGTTTAGCCGGGCAACTCAGCAAAATACCGCCATGGTCGAGGAAAACAATGCCCCGAACCCGACGCTTGCCGGGGAAGTAGCTCGGCCTCGCAAGCTGATCAGCCGTTTCCACTTCGGCAGGCCATACGTCGGCCGGTCTCTGATGGAATTGGTCACCGAACCGGCACATCGCATCGCCGTCCGCCGGATCCCAGCAATCCTCGCCAATGCTTTCTCCGGCAACGGAACCTCAAGCAGATCTGGAAAGAGTTCCGAAAAGGTGATCGACGTTCTCGCGACAGAGAACGGATACAGGGACAGCGAGTGGAAGAGGGTGCGCGTTACGCACCCTCTTTTACTTAGAGTCCACGTCCATCCCCGCGGACGCGGATGCGCTCGTCAAAATCCCGTGTCAGCCGATCCACGTCATTTGCCGCCTTCGGCGAAGTCTGTTTTGGTGCTGCATTACTCTCTTGGACACTCTGCCTCAGACTACCTGTAGTTTCGTGCCCTTCTTTCGAGACTACATCAAGTTCTTGGGGCTTCTCGCGATTGGTTTTTATCCGATCGGGCAACCGAATGATCGAGGTCTCGCCAACGATAGTAGCTTGAACCTGGGGTATTTCGGGCGCTTCGGTGCGCTCAATCGGCTTGACCTCGCCACGTGCCGCGACAACTTCCTGGCGTTTTGCAATCCGATCGATGGCGGCTGTGTAGTCCGGCAAGGCTGGGAATTTGTCCTGGTAGAGCTCGCTGCCCGGCTTTC
>NZ_JAQAHF010000033.1:0-16450 GCF_027871645.1 Agrobacterium sp. ST15.13.015 | reverse complement strand
ATCGACTGGTCGCGCAGCATGCCGTTCACGAAGTCGAGGTTCGTGAAGTATTGGTTGTTTGTCCCGACCGCGAAGGTGCCGGTCCGGATATCATGAAGCTCCTTCGGCTCGGTGCTTTCATAAGCAGCCGTCTTTTCCTTCACCGCCTTAACGACGTCACTCAAGCTGTTAAACGACATTTCTCAGAATCCTATGGTTGATCTTGTGCGTGGCAGGTGACCTCCACTCGGATTAGCATAGCCATAAACTCCGTTTTGTATAGACCATTTAATATTTTCGTCCGGCATACCGCTTAGGAAAATATACGTTTAGCCCAAAAACTAACGGCTTGACGGGCCAGAAAACGACCGCGCCTCGATCCGGAAACTGAAATATTCCTCTAACATCATTCCAAAATTGCACAAAAATAGACAAATACGCCTTTTTGTATGGGAATTTTCTTTCGCTCAGCGCCGATTAAGGCGATTTCGTCGTTGCGACCAGCCGAGCAACCTCTATGGTATATACCTATTCGGGGCGCGGTCTCACTGGCTCGAATTTTTCTTCGGAGCGCGCTGAAAATGGGAAGATTGATCGATATCGCGTGGCCGGAACTTCAGATCACGGTCGTGGCTGAATTGGCGGATGATGATAACCCTGAATTGTGCGAGGAATTTTGGCAGGACCTGCCATTCAAGGTGATGCAGGCTCATCCCGTCGTTTCCGGCGAGTCCTTATATGCTTGGACGCCGACGATCAGCACCGCGCCGGTGCGGCTGCGTCGGCGGATCGTCGATTGTGCCGTTGGGGATCTGAGATACTCCCAGGCGACCGGCAATAAGTTTTCCATTCAGTATGGCAAGGGCCTTGAGCCCCTGGCGCAGCCGGTGCTGGGACAGGTACGTCCGGAATACCACCATCTGCTTCCCATCGTCGGCAAAGCCATCTGGAACAATCTGTTCTTCGCGAAGGAGAGGATCTTCGTAGAGGTAAGGCCACACGATCCCGCGGAAGCCTTCAATGGACAGGGCCGCTTCGGAAACCTCAAGGGCGTCGCAGCCGAGTTCTACGCCGAAGCCAAGCGCATCCAGACGGTAGAGCCGGAGGATCTGCGTAAGATCCGAACGGGACAGATCGGCGATACCGGGACCTACGGTCAGTTTTTCACTGCCTGGGACTTCGCCAACGGCATGCTCCGCGACTATATCATGTACACCGCCTACCCGCTCCTCAAACTTATCGATACGCTCTCGCACGACGACTTTGTGGCCGCCGTTGAAGCATTCGATCCCGCGTATTCGGAGTATCTCGGCTATTCCGGTCTTAACACGCTGCTGGATTTCTCGAACAAACTTCGTATGGCGATGAAGCAGACGGACGACAAGGAAGAACTCAAAACACTGCTCCGCACCTTCATTATGTATGGCAATCGCCTATGCGCGTGGTCCTACCATTACTTCCCGTGGTATCTAGGAATGTTCTACGGGCGAGCCGTCAACGGGCAAGAGTTTCACGGTCGTTTCAATCCGGTTCAGTGAACATAATCAATCCGTTGCCACCACGACGGCATTAGAGCGGCACCTCTTTAGAGCCGCTGTTCGTATTTTTGCTGCGCGGCGCTTTACATTTGGTCCATTTTCGTATTGGTATATACAAAATAGAGGACGCATGGCTATTATGTATGCCTCTGGATCTCCTGTCCCCCTAAAAGGTTCTAAACATGGCCCACGCGCTCGTTCCCGGAAAAGTCTCATTGGAAACCCTGGCTGCCGTTTATGATGGCACGCTCGCACCCGTGATCGATGCCGCGGCGCTGAAGAGAGTGCAGATATCCGCCGACAAGGTCGCCGAGATCGCTGGGGGAGATATCGCTCACTACGGCATCAATACCGGTTTCGGCAAACTGGCGAGTGTGCGCATTCCCGCCGACGACGTTGAAACCCTCCAGCGCAATCTGATCCTGTCACATTGCTGTGGGGTTGGAGCGCCACTCCCGGACGGTATCGTTCGCCTCATCATGACGCTGAAGTTGATCTCGCTCGGCAGGGGTGCATCAGGTGTGCGACCACAGGTCATAAACGTTCTCTCCGCGATGCTCGAAAAGAATGTTCTCCCTATTATTCCGGAGAAAGGTTCGGTCGGAGCCTCCGGTGACCTTGCTCCGCTCGCCCATATGACTGCGGCGCTGATCGGCGAAGGTCAGGCGAAGTTCGACGGTGAGGTCATGCCAGCCAAAGAGGCATTGGCAAAGGCGGGCCTCACCCCTATCGTCTTGAAGGCCAAAGAAGGTCTTGCCATGATCAATGGCACCCAAACCTCGACGGCGCTGGCATTGGCCGGCCTCTTTCGCGCCCACCGAGCTCTCATTTCATCCCTCATTTCCGGCGCGCTATCGACGGACGCCGCAATGGGTTCCACTGCGCCGTTCCATCCAGAAATCCACACCCTGCGCGGCCACCAGGGCCAGATCGACGTGGCCAGCGCGCTGAGCAGGCTGTTGGCGGGTTCCGAAATCCGCGCTAGCCATGAAGAGGGGGATGAGCGGGTACAAGATCCGTATTGCCTTCGCTGCCAGCCTCAGGTCGCCGGCGCCTGCCTCGATCTGCTACGTCAAGCCGCCGCCACGTTGATGATCGAAGCCAATGCCGCGACGGACAACCCGCTCGTCCTGTCCGACGGCACGATCGTATCCGGTGGCAACTTCCACGCCGAGCCAGTAGCATTTGCGGCGGACCAGATTGCAATCGCCGTCTGCGAGATCGGCGCGATCGCTCAGCGCCGCATTGCGCTGCTTGTCGATCCGGTCCTGAGCTATGGCCTGCCGGCGTTTCTTACGCCGAAGCCGGGCCTCAACTCGGGTTTCATGATCGCGGAGGTAACCTCGGCCGCGCTGATGTCAGAGAACAAGCAGATGTCGCATCCGGCATCTGTCGACTCGACCCCTACCTCGGCTAACCAGGAAGACCACGTGTCGATGGCCTGCCATGGCGCGCGGCGTCTCCTGCAGATGACCGACAATCTCTTTTCGATTGTGGGCATCGAGGCGCTGAGCGCAGCCCAGGGTATTGACTTGAGAACGCCACTCACCTCCAGTTCGGAGCTCGATGCAGTTCGCAAGGTTATTCGCACCGCCGTGCCGAAACTCGAAGACGACCGATACATGGCCGAAGACCTCAAGCGCGCGACGGAGCTCGTTGCGACCGGCCGCCTGGCAACGCCCGTTTCGAAGGATGTTTTGCCGTTGCTCTAATATTCGACTGAATAAGCCGGGAAGGGGCGGCTCCCTGCGTTCCCTTCCCGACGTTCAGAAAGTTTATTGAGCTGTTGCGATGAGCACGGTTGGTATACGGCCAAAGCACCATATGTTATAGACCAATAAAAGGTTTGTAATACAGGTGAAAGAGGTACGACTGGTGACTGATGCTCGCTTCCTTAACAATGAATCGACCAGCAATGGATGAAGTCGCGACAGACAAACAGGCGTCGTCGCGTTATCTGGAGATTCAGCGTGACATCGAAAACAAGATAGCCACTGGCGAGTGGGGCTCCGGCTTCCGCATCCCGCCTGAGCGCGAGTTGGTTGATATTTACAATTGTTCCCGCATGACGGTGAACAAGGCCCTGTCGAGCCTTGCAGCCTCGGGCATGATTTCGAGAAAGCGCCGCTCCGGCTCCTTCGTCGCGCCGCCGCGTATTGAAGAGCCGCTGATGCATATTCAGGATATCCGCGCAGAAGTGCTGGCAATCGACAGGACCTATACGTTCGAGATTACCGATCGCAGCATCCGAAAGGCCACCGACGCGCTCGATGCGCGGCATGTAGGAGTCCCGGTTGGCACACGGCTCCTAACCCTCGAAGTTATGCACTATGCCGACAATCTTCCGTTCACAATGGAAACGCGGCAGATCAATCTTGACGCCGTTCCACAGGCCGAACGCCAACAGTTCAAAGACGAACCGCCTGGAAGCTGGCTGCTTCAGAACATCCCTTTTACTGAAGGCGAGCATTCAATCCGCGCCGTGTCGGCTGATACGATCCTGGCGAGGAGGCTACAGGTGGTCGAGCGCACGGCCTGCATTTCGATTGCGCGCCGGACTTGGCTGGAGGGCGACTTAATCACATTCGTGCGCCTGATCTACCCTGGCGACCGTCACCGGTTCGTCGTCCGCTTCAAACCGAATACGCTTCCCGTCGGTCCATAAGCGGCGACTTCGAACGATAAGGAACAAGCAGCGCCCTGTGGCGCTGTTTTTTGTGACAAGAAGTGCCGCCAAGAATCCGAGGCGGCATCCACTTCAAAAAAACTATGCACCCAATTTAATAAAACTGCACTACGCAACTCTGATGCTCTGTCTCAAGATAGCTCATCAAACGCTGAATGCAGATGACTTGCCGACGTGGCCCCACGGGCCATGCAGGTATCGTTTTGCCTTCAGACAAGTGAGGAAATGGGAAATATTCGATGGCACTGGTTAGGATTGGCGTGGATATTGGTGGCACCTTCACCGACTTCGTAGGATGGCGAGCGGATTCCGGAAAAGGGATCAAGCGCCTGAAGGTGCCCTCTACTCCACCGAATTTCGCACAGGGTTTCCAAAACGGTTTCGAGCCGCTACTGGAGGCGCTTGAGGTTGAGGATGGCGACGAAGTCATCGTCATGCACGGAACGACGGTCAGCACGAACACTGTGATCGAACGCTCGGCTGAACCGGTAGCGCTATTCGTAACGGAAGGCTTCAGGGACATCCTTGAGCTGCAGCGACTGCGTCTGAAGAACCCGATCGATCTCTTTTCATCGCGCGCCCTGCCGCTGGTGCCCAGAAACCTGGTCTTCGAGGTTCCCGAACGATTGAGCGCGGATGCCGAGGTGTTGACCGTGGTAGACGAAGGCGCAGTCAGGAAGGCCGTAGCCGCGGTTCGCGCCGAAGGTGTGTCCTCCATAGCAGTAGTCCTCCTGCACAGCTTCCGCGATCCTACACATGAGCGAAAGGTCCGCGACATCATCACGGCGGCGGCACCTGAAATCGATGTCTGCATATCGAGCGACATCTGGCCTCGCATGGGCGAATACGAGCGTGCGGTCAACGCAACCCTGAACGTCTACGTCAAGCCGCGTGTAAAGTCCTATCTCCACGACATTGAGCAGTATGTGAACTCGCGCCTGACTTCGGCGCGCCTCTACGTGACACGGTCAAACGGCGGCGCGCTTGGCCTCGCCGACGCCATGAACTTTCCGGTGCATACCCTATTGTCCGGTCCTGCTTCCGGCATCACCGCCGCCCAAACCATCGCCAGCACCAATAAGCATGAATATATGCTGACCTTCGACATGGGCGGCACAAGTACGGACGTCTCTTTGGTCCGCCAGGGCCAACCAACGGTAACGGCACAAGGCGCGGTCGGCGATTTCCCGATCACCCTGCCCGTTACCGAAATTGAAGCGATCGGCGCCGGCGGCGGTTCTCTGGTGCGGTTGAATGGTCCTGCATTGCGAGTCGGTCCGGAGAGTGCCGGCGCTTTTCCTGGACCGGCTGCATTTGCCCGCGGCGGCGACATGCCGACGGTTACGGATGCCTACCTCCTGTGCGGTTATCTGAACGCCGAGAATTTCCTCGGGGGCGCGATGCGCCTCGATGTCGATCGCGCCGCTTCTGCTTACTCCTCCGTGGCGCAGCAGCTCGGCGTCTCGACTGCCGAAGCGGCTGACGCGTGCTTGTCGGTGACTACCTCCAATATGGTAAGCCGCATTCTGCCCTATCTTGCCGCCCATGGCCTCGACCCGCAAAACGTCACCCTCGTGCTATTCGGCGGCAATGGTGCGCTACATGGTCCGCTTCTGGCCGATGAGGTCGGCATCAATTCGATCATCGTGCCGCCCGCTCCCTCGGTCTTCTGCGCTCGGGGCGGGGTCGTGACTTCACTTACACACGATGTCATTGCGGTGATCCAGGGTTCGACCGTCACCGACGAACTCGTGGCGGCGGAATTCGAAAAGCTCAAGGATGAGACCCTGGTCTGGTTATCGAACCAGATCGACGGATCCCGACTGGTTTCGGTGGAACACGAGTTCTGGGCCGAGCTGAGATATAGGGGACAGTCATTCCAAGTCGCGGTCGCAGTGCCTGTCAGTCATGGCAGATTTCCCGATCTTACGTCTATTGCCAATCGTTTCCATGATGAGCATCTGCGGCTTTACAGCCATTGCGACACGGCTGCGCCAGTGGAGTTCGTTGAACTGCGCGTGCGTGTCCGGGGCAGTCTGCCTATGCCTCCAGACGAGCACGCTCCACTTGGGCCTCGTGCTGAAATTGCGCCCGTTGGGCAGCGCGACATCCGCATTGCCGGAAAGCTCCATCCTTCCGCCAGCACCTATCGGCGCAAGGACCTGACTGTCGGCAGCACGGTCAAGGGGCCGTGCGTCATCGAGGAGGACGATTCTACCGTCCTCGTACCAGCAGCATTTCACGCGAGCGCCCTCGCAACCGGCGCACTCGCACTGACGCGGAGGCAGTAAAAATGGATCCCGTACAAACTGCAATCATGGCGAACCGGTTCAACGCGATCGTCGAAGAAGCATCCTCGACCCTTCAGCGTACGGCTCACACAACCTTCGTGAAGCTCGTTCAGGATTTCCAGTGCGCATTGGCAAATGCTGAGGGTGAAGCATTCGCCTACCCCGTAAATACCGGTGTCAGCGCCTTCATCGGACTGTCGGTCAAGGGCGGTCTCGGTGATATCCCAATTTCCTCCCTGAAGCCTGGAGACTGCATCATAACCAATGATCCATTCTCAAGCGACGGCATGGTCACCCATATGATGGATGTGTCGCTGGTGCATCCGATCTTCCGCGACGGCCGGCTCATAGCGCTGGCATGGGCCTTCGTGCATGCCTCAGACATCGGCGGCGCGGTTCCCGGAAGCATAGCGCCGACACTTACGGAAACATTTCAGGAGGGGCTGAGGCTCCGCCCCGTGCTTCTGTATCGCGAGGGAGTTCTCAACGAGGCCGTCAGAAACATTTTGCTCGATAACAGCCGCATCTCATCGGAGCTGTGGGGCGATATCCAAGCAATGTTCTCTGCTATGAAGAGCATGGATGTGCGTCTCGGCCAACTCTGTGATCGGTATTCGACGCAGGAAGTCATCGACGGGATGGATGCAACGCTCGCCCTATCAGAAGCGAGGGCCCGGGAGGTTATCGCCGAAATTCCCGACGGAATTTACGAGTTCGCCGACTACATTGAGGGTATGAAGGCCGGTGAATTCATCAATATCCATGCGAAGATGACGGTCACCGGCAGCGATTTACTGTTTGATTTTACCGGAACGGATCCTCAGGTCCTCGCAGCCTTCAACTATGTCACTGGCTCGACCACACATCCCTATACCCTGCAATCGCTAATCTACTATATCCTGACAAAGGCGCCAGACGCTCCCCGGAACCGTGGCCTTCTGCGGCCGGTCAAGATCATCGCTCCCCGCGGAACGATCATCAATGCGAACTTCCCAGCCGCCGGCGGATCACGCGTCACCGCGTCGACCCGCGTCTACGACGTTGTGCTTGGTTGCTTGAACGCCGCAATCCCCGGAGGACTGGCCGCAGCTGGCCCGGGTATGTCGGGGATCATCGTGGTCACCGGACGCGACCGTCTTCATGGCGGCAAGCGTGTGAGCGTGATCAATCCAATTTGCGGCGGCGGTGGCGGTAAAATAGGACACGACGGTATCGATGGCGTCGACAACCGGTCGGGCTCACTTTTGACCGTGCCGGCGGAGACTATCGAAGTCGAAACTATCATGCGCGTTCAACGATACGGCCTTGTCATCGACAGCCAGGCACCGGGTCGTTGGCGCAGCGGCGCCTCGGTGGTCCTGGATCTGGAGAACACCGACGTTGAGGCCGTCATGACGGTGCGCGGCATGGATCGGCTCAAATTCACTCCATGGGGTATCATGGGCGGCGAAGCCGGATCCCTCGCGCGCGTCATCGTCAACCCCGACACGAAGGATGAACGTGAGATCGGCAAGATTGACGTTCTCCACTTCAAGCGGGGTGACGTCGTCCGCCTGATCACTCCGGCGGGGGGCGGGTTTGGGCCAGCGTCAGAGAGAGATCCCGAGCTTGTGCTCGCGGACGTAAAGCGGGGCGTCGTCTCAGCTGAAAAAGCTCGCGCGGCCTACGGGGTGGTAATTCGCGATGACTTCACGATCGATATGAAGGCCACTGAGGCAGCCAGGTCGGCCATGATCAAGGGCAACAACCGATTCTCGCATTGTGAAACGCGACAGGCGTTCGACGCCATCTGGCCCATCGACGTCCGGGCTGCCCTGGCCGTCCGTTCTTTTGATTATGACGCTTCGGTCAGAGCAACCCTCGTACGCAATACGGTTTCGCGCTTCATCAAGGAAAGCAAAAGAGCGACGCTCGATTTAATCCCGAATGCACTCGCGGAGGAAAACCGGCTTTTGCAGCAATGACAGCTTAGCGGTGCGTCCATGACAACAACAGCGGAGAATAGCCAGCGACCATCGCCCATTGCCGAAACCAAAACACCTGGACGTAATTCTCGATCACAGGAGATGCGTCCCGCGTAGTGAAAACGATCTAACATCGTGAAGAAGAAAGGGGAATACAATGAGAATTCGTTCTTACGCATTGATCGTGAATCTACTTCTTGCCGGAGTCTGTATCGCACCGGCAGCAAAGGCGGCGGAGCCATCCGAAGGCAAAGCATATGAAAACAGCCAGGCGGCTTCGGGAATCACGAAGAGCGTCGAGCCAACCGAAAAACTGGCGAAGGCCGGCAAGATTGTCATGTGCACCGAACTCGGCAATCCCCCCGGCGGCTTCCTGGATGAAGACGGCGTCACGCCGAAAGGCTTCAATGTTGACGTAATGTCGGCGATTGGCCCGGCGATGGGTATCAAAACCGAAGTCGTCCACTATCCGTTCGCCAGTATCTTCGCTGCTTTGGACACGGGTAAATGCGATGCAGTCATGTCGAACAATTCGAAAAGTCTAGCTCGCGTCGCAAAATACAATTTCGTGGAGTACGTGCGCGAGCGGATGGGCCTCCTTGTCCCGAAAGGAAACCCCCTCAATATCAAGACTTACGAGGATCTTTCAGGACACCGCGTCGCGGTTCTGGTCTCGAGCACCAACGAACGCCTACTGAAGGAAGCCAACACCAAGGTCAGCGCCGAAGGCAAGCCACCGATCGAGATCCAGTCCTATCCGCAGAATACGGTCACGTTCCGGCAGCTCGATCTGAAACGTGTGGACGCTTTCGTGAGCGACGCGATGACACTCTCCTACTTCAAGAAGCTCACCGGCGATAAATATGAGATCGGCGGTCTACCGATCGACCCCCTCACCATCGGTATTGTGCTTCGCAAGGACGACCCTGCGCTGCAAGAAGCCGTACGCAAGGCTTATGTCTCTCTCTACGAAAGCGGCTATGTCGAGCAGGCCGCCAAGACCTGGGGCATGGACGGCCATGTCGAGCTTTGCCGCAACGACAAGCAGTGCCCATGATTTTCCGCAGATGCCCAACGCTCGATAGGTTCGAGTAGGTGTACACTCCTGGCCTGCCGCTTCGGCGGCAGCCCTCCGCGCAAGAGGTAAGGTCCTCGGCAACGGAACTCGAACACAATAAGAAACGGGGACATTATCGACATGCAGTTCGATATCGCCTTTTTCCTGGATTTTGTCTTCAATCCCCGGCCCGCCCTTCTGCGCGGTCTGCTCACGACGGTTCTGGTCGCGTTCGCGTCCATGGTCATCGGTGTGGTGTTGGGGCTTGTCTTGTCCCTGTTCGGACTATCACGATGGCGCGTGCTCCGCTGGTTCAACAGCGCCTACATCTTCGTGTTTCGCGGCACACCGCTCCTTGTGCAGGTCATTCTGATCTATTTCGGCCTCCCCTATCTGACGAATGTCGATCTTTTTCCGCAGGACGTGCATCTGTTCGGCTTCATTTCGATCAGCGGGGCGATTGTCGCGGGGGTGACCGCCTTCGCGCTCCATGAGGCGGCATACTTCAGCGAAATTTCTCGCGGCGCTATCGCTTCGGTCGACCATGGCCAGTGGGATGCCGGCAGGGCCGTCGGCATGACGCCGGGGCTTCTCATGCAGCGGATCATTCTGCCACAGGCAATTCGCATCATGTTGCCTCCACTTGGCAATCAGATGAACGGCATGTTCAAGGCGACATCGTTGCTGTACCTGATCGCGGTTCCAGAGATGCTGTTTATCACCGACGCAGTGAATTCAGTGACCTACAAAACCTTCGAGGTCTATCTCGGCGTATCGATCTACTACCTCGCGCTCACAACCGCTTGGAGCTTTCTCCAAGAAGCATTGGAGAAGCGTTATTCAAAGGGCTTCGTTTCGATATGACCTGGTCCGCACCCAATTCGGCGAGCGTAGTCGCTCGAACGCCACTCGGTCTCATGAAGGCGGCGAAGTTGCTCCGGGAGCTCAATCATGAACTTTGACCTGCACTATTTCCTCGAGCTGGTTTTCTCGCCACCACCGCAGCTTATATATGCTGTCTGGCTCACCGTCTCCGTCACTCTCACATCAATGGCGGTCGGGATCATTGCGGGACTGTTCCTGGCACTATTCGGACTGAGCCTGTATGGCGCGCTTAGAGGTTTCAACTGGCTTTACGTCTGGTTCTTCCGAGGAACTCCTATCCTCGTGCAGTTGTTTCTAATCTATTTTGGGCTGCCCTACCTGATCGGTGTTGACATCTTCCCGTCGACAATCACGACGCCGGCGTTTTCCATCAGCGGAGCGATTGTCGCTGGCATATTCGCATTCAGCTTGCACGAAGCAGCATATATGAGCGAGATCACGCGGGCCGGCATCCGATCGGTCGAGAAAGGACAAAGCGAGGCCGCACAGGCATTGGGCATGTTGCCGTCGTTGGCGATGCGCCGGATCATCCTCCCCCAGGCGCTTCGCATCATCCTCCCCTCGCTCGGAAACCAATGCAACATGATGTTCAAGACCACTGCGTTCCTGAGCGTCATCGCCGTTCCAGAACTCGTACACGTCGCCGACAGCCTGCGATCGCAAAACTTCAAGACCTTCGAAGTTTATGCGGCGATCTCCGTCTACTATCTCGTGCTGACCGGGGTGTGGACCGTCCTTCAACAATGGATCGAGAACCGGCTGTCCTGGAGTCCTCGCACTGCTGCGCGCGAGCCCGAGTCGAACGCCCCCAACCTGTTACAGATGGAAACCTGAAATGGCCGATCAATCCAAAGCCAGCGTGGCACCTGCCGTGGAACTCCGCGGCGTAAGCAAGTCGTTCGGTACCCTGAGCGTGTTCAAGAATGTTTCAATGACGGTCCAACCTAAGGAGACCGTTGTCGTCATCGGTCCGTCCGGCTCCGGCAAAACGACGCTTATCCGTTGTATCAATCATCTGGAGCAAATCCAGAGCGGTGAGATCTACCTGAATGGCGCACTTGTGAGCAACAAGCTCGCAGGCGGTAAAAAGGTCCCACTCAGCGAGAAGGAAAAGGCCGCAATCCGCAGGAATGTTGGCATGGTTTTCCAGCGCTTCAATCTATTTCCGCATCTGACCGCTCTGCAGAACATCATCGAGGCTCCCGTTCATGTTCTAAAGCGCCCGAGGCAAGAGGCGATCCAGGAAGGAATTGCCCTGCTGGAGCGCGTCGGATTGGCCGATAAGCGAGATCAGTATCCCGCGCAACTCTCGGGTGGCCAGCAGCAGCGTGTAGCAATTGCTCGCGTTCTCGCGATGAAGCCCGAGATTGTTCTTTTTGACGAGCCGACCAGCGCACTTGATCCGGAAATGGTCGGCGAAGTTCTCTCTGTCATGAAAGAACTCGCCGGCAAGGGCATGACCATGATCGTCGTCACTCACGAAATGGGTTTCGCACGAGAGGTGGCCGACCGAGTCGTTGTGATGGATAAGGGCTCCATCATTGAACAGGGGCCACCAGAGCAGATTTTTGGTCGCCCCCAAAACGCTCGCACGGCCGAATTCCTGGAGCGAATCTCCTAAACAGTTGGCGAATTACGGCCGGCGTCTCCGCTAGGTGCCCAAGACATGGCCTGTTTTCTTCATTTCCAAGGCGCACAAGTCCGAACATTGTCATGTCCATAACAGCCGAGCTTTCCGACTTCATCGCCCATGTGCGGGAAGTGCCTCAGTCTGTGTCCGAGCGCGCAAAGATCCATGTGGCCGACACACTCGCTTGCATATATGCTGGCACGGCGTCTCGGCCTGTAGAAATTCTCGTTGCAGTATGCGCACCAGGGAACGATCGGGAGGGCATTCCCGTCCCTGGTCTAGGTTGCTGGAGCGATCCTGCACTGGCGGCTCTTCTGACCGGCACCTGCGCGCATGCAGACGACTTTGATGATACGAGCGAGTTCTCGATGAATGGCCATCCGAGTGCCCCGATCGTCAGTGCGCTGCTGCCGACGGCCTTCGAAACGCAAGCGAGCGGCCGGGCATTCCTGCGGTCCTATGCAGTCGGGATCGAGATCGCCTGCAAGCTTGGCATCGCAGTGGGCAGCGCACATACGCGCCAAGGGTGGCATACGATGTCGACGCTCGGGACTCTCGCAGCTGCCGGCGCTGCGGCCAACTTGCGTGGCCTCGACGCGCGCCAAACGGAGCACGCACTCGCGATCGCGTGCTCCTTTGCCGGGGGCATCCTTGGCAACACCGGAACGATGACGAAGAGTTTGCATTGCGGCCGGGCCGCTCAAGCTGGCTTCCTTGCTGCAAAGCTGGCAGAAAGCGACTTCACGGCCGGATCTGGCATCCTTGAGGCACCATCCGGTTTCCTGGATGCATTCACAGGCGGATCAGCAGCAACGTTGCCAGCTCTCGGCAACCCTTGGGAACTTGTTACCCCCGGCCTTGCAGTAAAGCTTTATCCTTGCTGCAGCTGCACCCATCTTGCAATTGATGGCGCATTGACGATCCGAGCGCTGTCTGGTTTCGACATCAAAGCGATCGAACGGATCAACTGTTTCGTCCGCGACGAGTGCATCCGCTATCTGCGCTTTCCGAAGCCGAGAACGGGAATCGAGGCGAAGTTCAGCATGAACTATACGGTGGCGACCGCCCTGCTCCAAGGCGAGTTAACGCTGAACGATTTTGAAACGAACGCCATCGCACATGAGGACGTTTCCGAGCTATTGGTCAAGGTGGCGATGTTCGCGCGGAGTGAGGATTCGGACAACCCCGACATCGAAGTGGTCTTCCTGGACGGAAAGCGACTGGCCGAGCGGCGGCGTGTGCCGCGAGGGGCGCCCGACGATCCAGCCGGATGGGAGGAAATCACCAGGAAACTGGCGGGAGGCATTTCCCGCGCAAGGCAGTCGAGGGTGGCCGATTTCGGAAAGCATGTTTGGGCGATCCGTGATCTGGACAAGGCAACCCGGTTGTCCGATATCTTTTCAGCATAGGGTCTCCAGAGCTCGCGCAAGGTTCTGATGCGCACATTCATCCGAGGTTAGTATGCCCAAGATCGACTTTCCGCATCTGGCAGCTTTCGTTGTCAGTTGCGACAGTCCAACGATGGCGCATGCGGCCGCGAAGCTTGGTCTCACACCATCGGCATTGAGTGCCAAGCTCAGCACGCTCGAAGCCCAGATTGGAGTGACGCTTTTTGGTCGCAAAGGGCGTAACTCCTTTCCGCTACGCTCGGCGGTCTGGCTGTACAATCGCAGTGTTCGTCTCCTCCTTGCCGAGGAATATTTGAGTCATGCCAAACTTGGCGGCAGCGCGGCGCCTTCGGCGCCCGTCATCCTCAAATTAGACGTTGACTATACCTGGACAGCAATTTCCTACGCTGTAATCACGGCGATCCGCCGCTTCCATTCCAAACCCGACCACCCTTATGTAGACTTGATCTTCACGGGTACTGGCGCCTTCGGAATGCAGAACGGTCCCAGCCATCTTCTGTCAGACGCGGTGCCACTCGGGCAGCTCAAGATCCAACATACCATCGGTACTGGGGTATCCGGACCTTCTGTTGTCGTTGCTCCAGACCATTGGACGAGGCTGACCCATACGGTTGGGGAGCGACCCGAGCGTGGTGACATTGCTCCAAAAACCGAAATTCCCGATCTGCCGGGTACACTGCAAAGCGACACGAAATTCGACCGCTCCAGCGGTATCGCGACATCACGGATTTCCACCACCGATCGAAGTCTGCAGGATCTCCGAGGGCTCATCGACGACATCCGCAAGTCGGATCTACTTCTGCCCCAACTGACTGTACCCCAGCGTCTTCGCATCCAGGGCATCACTGCGGTTCCGGTAATTCGCAGTCCGTCGTGCTGCGTGACCGCAGAGCTCTCTAACGACCATGAACTTCTGTTAAATCTGCTAAATGATGTCCGCAAAGGCGTCGAGGCCCCTTCGGGCTGGTCCGAAGCCACGAATTTCCATCCCAAGGTTAGCCTGAAGCAGATTTCTACCGTGAATCGTGTGGTGCAGACCGGCAGCATGGCGAGCGCTGCCCGCGTCGCCGGACGGACTGCTCCGATGATACCGGCCCAGCTTGAACAGATCGAATATGCGCTCGGGACAAGGCTTATCGACCGGAAGAAGACCGGTTCTGAACCGACCGATGATGCTGAAAGGCTGCATTCGCTGTTTGTCGGCGTTGAGAGGGCTTTCAACGACACTCTGGGCGAACGAAGCCACATAGCTGCGGCCTTTGAACAATCAATTCGGATTGCGTTACCGGTGAGTTGGAGCGCAGATTCCTTGACGTCCGAATGCATGGCCGTGGCGCTTAGCGCATTTCACAATGAATTTCCGAACTGCCAAATCGAGGTTGTGGAGGGCCCTCGACATGTACTGCATCATGGCGTTCTAACCGGCCGTTTCAATATTGCTGTCGTTGGTAGGATCGATCCGCAAGTAGGCTCTCTACTAATTGGCCGCAGCGAAGACGTCGTCCTGATCGTCAATAGGAAGCTGAATTTTGCGCCTCAGGCCGAGAGAGTTTCGGCAGACGAGCTGAGGAGCATCCCGCTCCTTCTGGCACCTTCACAGCTCACAATGCATCAAACTCTTCTGACGGCACTTGCGAAGTCTACTGTGCAGCTCGAGCCGGTAATGCGGTTGGGTTCGGTACCTCTGATCGTCTCGGTTTTGCGTCGTTCACCTCTTGGCACGATCTTGCCAGCGTCGGTGATGATCAAGGAGATCGAGGCAGGGATCGTGGACACGTTCTCTCTCGACCATTTAGTCCCGCCGCGGCGACTATGGGCAATATTCTCCACCTCCACGCCGCTTAACGAGACTGAACGTGCTTTGATCAGCCACGTAAAGGAAGCGTTTCAGGAGGCTAATTCATCCAACGGCAGAGTTGTACCTTAACTTATAGAGGGTACAGCCTGCGACAGCTTCGCGCGTTACAGCACATGAGCTGGTGGTGAGGACAATGCGCTTAGCGGCTCACAACGGGGCAAGGTCAGCGCGCCCGACGCATGTCTACACGATCGATTATGTTGCTTCGCTGATCGGCGAGAACCTCGAACTCCTCCAGGAAATCGCCAGCAACTCAGACAATATCGATTACGGCGAGATGATCCATGCCCATGACGGCAGCCAAGAGGGCGTCACGACCTTCACCGACCGGGGCATCGAGAGCTTAAAGGAATTCCTCGCCGGTATCCGCACCTGCGAGGGCGGTGTCCGGCAATTCCGCGTCGATGAGCAATGTGATCCCGAAAGGATCGAACGCATCATGGCAGACGAGCCGAGATCATAAACCCCGCGGCCTACGCCGGATGGATACGGCTCATCGGCAAGGTAGGTCCTCGTAGCCATATGTCGCTGCAGACCCGTGCAGAGACAACCTCTCAAATCAGGCAAGCGCGGAGCAATGTTAATGAACTGACGAACTGACGAACTGACGAACTGACGAACTGACGAACTGACGAACTGACGAACTGACGAACTGACGAACTGACGAACTGACGAACTGACGAACTGACGAACTGACGAACTAGACAAGGGGATATATCCTGTCAAATAACAATCTCATGTTAGGTAATAATATCACCCAATCAACGCGGCCACGCAATTAACCTGGTGGGCCCCTGCAATTATAGTTACGTGGGCGGCCCGCCCAATATTTAGAAGGCCCACCCAGATTTCGGCGAAATTGCTCCATACCTTTTTCCACTATAAGTATCGTGCCTGCCCACCCTGCAATCCCACCCTTTCCTAACATCATCTATTTGCTTCCACCTTCTTGTTCATAACACATGGCCTGCAGGCAAGTCGCTCCCGACCTCCGACAGCTCGTTGCAGAGATCACGCTTTCAACAAAGGCAATCCTCCATATCGAGCCGAAGGAGCTTCATGATATCCGGACCGGCACCTTCGCGGTCGGGACAAACAACCAATACTTCACGAACCTCGACTTCGTGAACGGCATGCTGCGCGACCAGTCGAT
>NZ_JAQAHF010000032.1:0-21743 GCF_027871645.1 Agrobacterium sp. ST15.13.015 | reverse complement strand
AACGAGAACCCCACCCCATACAAGTGGGTCAAGTCCGCCGACCAAATCCTCGCCTCGGTCAAGCGATTCTGCCAGAAAACAATGAGCCGAACTTCAGATTCAGGTGACTAGCGTCTTGCGGCGGAACAATTGCGCATGAGCGGGGTTGGGGCGTCTTCCGGATTGGAAGGATTTCCTTCCTCGAGATGCGAGCCGGTGTTAGCGAGGGAAGATAAGACAATGACCACCATTCCGCTGATCGGTGCCGGTGCGCTTGAGATTTCGCTGGTCAGCCGGCAGTTTCTGATCGCCGACATGAAAGAGGCAATCTCTCTGCTGGAAGAACACTGGCCGGTAAAAACCGGTGTCCACTATCGTCTTGCCCTCAGGAGTTGCCGCCTCGCTCTGTTGCGAAATGGCTCCTCAACCGTTGCGCGGGAACACCTGATTGCCGCGTGCCTGGAGGCGGGCGTGAGCCATAAAGCCGTTTCCACCAATCAAATCCGTCTTTAGGTCAGGTCCATGCGAACTTGTATTCATCCATAGGGGAGGTATCCGATGGCGGGGAAAAACAATGACTTGGCTGATGAGCCGCGGGAAAGCATCAGGCCCGAACAGGATATGAACCGACCGTTAAGTGAAAGGCTCGACTCGAAATTCTCGCCCATCGGCGTAGATGATGGCGATTTTCGAGGGCGCAAACGGACGTGGAAAACCATGATGGTCTATACGCTGGTCATATTCGCCCTCGCTGTTGCGATTGCACTCTATTTTCTGACCGGAACGCATCCCGGCCGCGCGGTGTGAGGCGAGGCCGCGATGTGTTCCGGTCTATACTTTGCCGGCTATCAGATCGAGGCCACTGATCGATGGAAAGCAGACTTCTTCGCTTCTTCGCCGCAAGGGAATATCCACCTGATAGGGCACAGCCACCATCAGTTGCAGGGAGGTGCGCAACCGGTTCGGTGCCGTCGTGTCGGTCAGGGTCAGATGGGCGGTCGCAGCAAGGCGTTCAGCCTCGTGCGTCGGGACCACATTGCTCTCCAGCAGCTTCGCAGCCGCCAAAGCCAGGTGGCGGCTGGGGTAAACTGCCCTCATGACCTCAGAGACGACAACGGCCCACCCGTTCTCATGCGCGATGATTTGATATTCGATGCTCTTTTCCATGGTGTTCAAGCCTCCCTGTTCGGTCGCACCTAACCACGATGGGAAAAGCTTGTTCCTCACTTTGGGGCGATTGCGGCAGGCCGGTTTGGCTAAGTCGTCGCGCCAAGGATTTCGCCTATTTTGTGCAGGTCGGAGACGAAGGCGCGGCGCTGTCGATCCGCCTCCTGCCGGTCGCGAAGGCGCAGCAGATAAGATGGATGGATGGTGACGAGAAGGCGTGTGCCGGCCGGCGTCAAAAGAACATGCCCGCGTTCCTTCGTCACGCCGCTTGCGCGTCCCGTCAGCGCGTAAAAGGCTGTGGCGCCCATCGCCACGACAAGGTCTGGCTCGACAAGCCGCAGTTCTGCACCCAGCCACCACGCGCAGCGCTGCACCTCCCCGCCGTTCGGGCGGGCATGCAGACGTCGTTTCCCACGCTGCTCGAATTTGAAATGTTTTACGGCGTTGGTCACATAACATTGCGAACGATCCACACCCGCTTCTTTGAGGCATTCGTCGAGCGGGCGACCGGCCGGACCAACGAAAGGCCGTCCTTTCAGGTCTTCTTCATTGCCGGGCTGTTCGCCGACGAGGACTACGCGCGCCCGGGTGTCGCCGTCGCCGAAAACAAGCTGGGTGGCGTTCCTGTAGAGATCGCATCTTTCACAGCTTTCCGCTTCCTTGCGCAAAGCGCCAAGTGAGGGCGCGCTGGCGCTTTCGGGCTGGAAGGCGGGTGGCAGACGGTTTTTGCGTGTGCTTCTTGCCAAGGTGGTGACTCCCCGCAGATACGGCCATTTCTCCCCTGCCGTGACGGTGGGGGTCCACATACCCAATGACCGGGTTTCGATATATGATGCTGCCTCAAAAATGGGCCAAAATTTGAACTTGCGTCCATCTGCGCGGTAGGAACGATCTGTTCTACCAATTCGTACGGAAACGTACTCACTGTTTTCATGGGATTTTCCGCTGCTAATATGACCGCCGCAGGTTGATGTTTTTTCGAGCAAAGGGGCGACCGGGCAAACCGCTATGCTTGGATCAGATTTTCTTGTTTATAACCGATTGTTGAAGACCCTCGGCACAGAACGCCTGTCGCAGCTTGCGTCGCGGCTGGAGCCCGTGGATCTGCCGGCGGGACATCGGCTCGTTGCCGCTGGCAAGCCCATTTCTCATCTCTGTTTTATCGAAACCGGTCTTGCATCGACGGTCGTTCATGATGACGGCGGCAAAAGCATTGAAGCCGTGCTTGTTGGGCGAGAGGGCATCACCGGCTGGCCCGTTCTGCTGGGCGCGGAAACCACGCCGGACGAAACCGTCATGGGCGTGGGCGGTCGTGGCTTCCTGATTCCGGCCGCTGAAATACGGCGGGAAATGGAGGAAGACGCGCGACTGCGTGAGCTTTTGCTGGGCTATATCAACATCTGCCTGCTTCAGGCCAGCCAGCTTGTGCTGGCAAATGGGCAATATGGTCTGCGGGAAAGGCTCGCACGCTGGCTGCTGATGTGTCATGACCGCCTCGATATGGATGATTTGCCGATTACCCATGAGTTTCTCTCCACCGTTCTTGGGGTGCGGCGGCCTGGCATTACCAACGAGCTGCATGTTCTCGAAGGCATTCATGCCATTCGCGCCAGCCGCGGAAATGTCCGCATTGTCAATCGCGGTATACTGGAAGACGTCGCCGACATGACCTATGGCGTCCCCGAAAGAGAATATGAAACACTGATGGCCCGTATGCGGACGGATGATGCCCTTTCAGTCCTTTCGGTCCAGCGCATCGCTGAAACGGACGACTTTCAGTAAGTCATGCTGCTTGTTACGGATAATGATGCATCCTTCGGAGATGTCACGCCCTTGCAGGATCGCCTCGCTCATCAAGGCGCGGGCGTCCTTGCGCGCCTCCTCGATCGCTTGGTCGAGGGAAGGGAGCTCGCTTCCCTCCGGGTCATCAAGGACGTTTTTACCGCTGATTACATTGAAGAAAAATCTTGGCATTGCGGGTCTTCCCAAGAAACGATGGTCGCCGCTGACGCATGGAGTGGCCTGTCCCTAGCCAAACTGCCGCAAATATTGCGCCTGTTTTTCAAGCCGTGCGGCAAGTTCGGAAATGCTCATATTCGTCGCGCATAGATGGATGGCGCATTCCAGGAAGTGCAGGGATGAGCGTCGCAGAAAGTCCTGCTGCTGCTCATGCGCCATTCTGGAGATGCGATCGGTTTTTCCGGATTTATCCGTCATCTTCTGTTCCCTCGGTTTGAATTCCGGGTCGCCTAACCAGTGGAGCGTGCAATTGTTTCGAAAAAAATCCCGCTGTTGCCTCCCCGTCTTCGCGGAACATTGCCCCAGCAAAGTGGTTGGGGAGCGTTGAACCCAACCGGAGGCAATGATGACCAATAATTCTCCACGAGACGGTGCTCCCGGCACCACCGACCAATCGCCGCGATGGGAAGGGCCGAAGGAAAGCCGACCCAGAGGCTACATGAAACCCACGGACGACCCCGAGCACGATCGGGATGCTGTCGGCGAAAATCTCAAGGACCCGCGTAAGAAGCGTGTTTCCGATGCAATGAAAACCCGCGACGACCAATAGGCCAGCGGCTTGTCCGCTGCCACCCGACGACAGGAGGAATACATGTCCACCTCGACGAAAACACCAGCAAGTATCCGGCAGGGCGGGCCGGGCTCTTCCCATGAAAACGCAAAGGCCCCCCTGGAGATCAAGAAACCTGCGGCAGACAATGACAAACGTTCAAAGAGCAGGGTTTCCGGGGGAGGAGGTGAGCGTGACAGTCACCACACCCATGACCCCGAACGAAAATAATGATCCGCCGGGAGAGAACGATGAAAAAGGCAAAGAAGAAAAAGAAGTGGTCACAGAAGGTGACCAGGGAAAGCGTTTCGCTCGATCTTGAGAAGGAGGTATTCACCAAAGACGATCCCTCACAGATCGCACGTTCGCTGAAAGCCTCGGCGGAACAATCCTCGAGGCGCAAGACCAGCCCTTTCCGGTCTGCAATGTCGATGCTGGTGTTTTACATCAACCGTGCTGGCCGGACGTTGCCCGGAAAACGCAAGGAAGTGCTGGAAGACGCGAAGGATGAGCTTCGCAAGGAATTCGGGAAATCGCGATAGACGCACGGGCACTCGCTTTTGGCCCCTATCGCGCGAAGCGCGAAGGAGGGCTGGGGGCCGTGCAGCAGAAAATTGCTCCTCATGTAATATTAAGTCCCGGAACTCCTGTGACCCGCCGTGCCCCCGGGAAACGCAGGATGACGACGCGGGGACGTCCACAGGCGCGGCAGGGACGCCGGCGATCATCTCGCAGGGCCGCCGATCTCTGTGTGGAGGCGCTCGTCGATTGCGTTCATTTGCTCGATTTCGGCGCGCTGGCCGCGGGAAATCTCCGCACAGAGTGCCATAAGTTCCGGATCGGTGATCTTCGCATTTCTGCACATGAGAATGGCGCCGGAATGATGGGGGACCATCGAAGCAATGAATTGTCGGTCGCCGATCAGGGTCTGGTTGCGCGTACCGGTGAAAGCCGCCACGAAGAGAAGGGCAAGACCAGCATGGAGAAAGAGGTTCAGCCGCTTGTTCGGATACATCCCACCCATCGTCGCGAGCATGAGAATGCCCATTGGCGCAACCATGGTTAGGGCCATGTAGACCATGTTGAGATTGTTCCGGAAGTCGCCCCAGCCGTCGATCATGGAGAACATCACGAGGTACATAACCACCAGGCTGAGGACCATGTTAACGGCGAAAGCCGCATAGGTATGGCCGGCGGCGCGGGCTTTCCCCTCATGATTGGCGCCGTGATTGTCGTACATCTGGTCCTCCCGTTGCCGCACAGCGGCTGTCCCGGATAGGAGTGCGGCCCTCCCCGGTGATGATCTAATCGGCGGAGCCAGTCAAAACAGGTCCGGGGCCATAGGGTTAATGCGGCTGCACGCCTGACTGGCTGTGGGTCCCGCCGGGACGGGAGATCGCTGCCAATGCCTCGCCCACGCCGTTGCCGTCGGTTTCCACGGCGACATCGCCGAGGGACAGGATCCCCACCAGCTGCTTGTTGCGGTTGAGGACGGGAATACGGCGGATCTGCTGGTCGCCGAGATTGCCGCAGACATCTTCCACATCCTCGTCATCGAAGCAGTATTTCACTTCCCTGGACATGATATCGCTCGCTTTGGTGTCCGGACCTTTGCCTTCGGCAACTGCGCGAATTGCGATATCCCGGTCGGTGAGCATTCCCACCAACTTTCCTTCCTTGCCGACCGGCAGGACACCGGCATCGATTTCCGCCATGATGCGGGCTGCTTCCTGAATGGTTTCTTCCGCATTCACGACACGCACATCATGCGTCATGACCTCCTGGACTTTCATCGCGGTAACTCCTTCTGACGGTAAATCCTTGCTGCGCACCCGCTTAGTGCTGGGCGTGCTGCTCATTGCGCTTGCGGGTGGCGGCGGCCTTTTTGGCGGAACTGGATCGCTCTGCCTTCGGTCTTGCAGCAGCTGCCTCGCCACCTTTGCGGCCACCCTTTTCGGAAGAGGCGTGGTTCTCGGCATGACCGCGGCCGGAGCCGGATTTCTTGCCGCCGCCGCTTTCCTTGTTCACGGTGGCCCAGGCACGCCGCTCGGCCTCTTTCTCGCCGACGCCGCGATCCTCATATCCTTCTTCGATATGCTCGGCCTTGCGCTTCTGTTTGTCCGTATAGGAAGACTTGTCGCCACGGGGCATCGTGCTTCTCCTCTTGGTTGAAGCGCCCCTAACTCCAGTGATCAAACGATGTTCCCGAGATAACCCAGTCTCCGGCCCTCTCGCTTCTTACCGTTGACAGGCCGACGGAGATCACGTGTTTCTGAAACAGGCCTCGGGCACCATTGACCGGCAACCGGCCTACTGGACCCAAACGCGTCTAATTGCGTCGAATGCCGCGATGATAGAAGGATCGCCCATACGCGCTTCCAGGCAGAGGAAACTCAAGGTCGTCGAGAGCTTCACATTGTCCGCGATGACCAGTCCATGAGACTGCTGTTCATGCAGGGCAATCGATTCCCGGCAAAGGCTTAGTCCGACCCCCGTGCGCGTCATGGCGATCATGGACGCTTCCTGGTCCACTTGGGCCACGATGTGTTGGCGAACGCCAAGTTTGGTGAACAGCCGGGCCAGCATCCGATTATGGACCGATGCGGGTGGCGTGCCGATCCATGGGAGGGAGGCAAGCTGTAACCAATCGGCCCCTCGCACAAAGCTTGCGAGCGATGGCGGAGCGACGACGCAATAGGTCAATTGGGCAAGTGAGCGAGCGTAGAAAAGCGATGCGGTATTCTCTCCAGTGACGTCGGGCGACGGGTCATAGTCCCGTGGGTCACCGAGATAGAAACCGGCGTCGAGCTCGTTGCGCTTGAGCCTCTCCGGCACATCACCGCTCATTCCGTGACGCAACGTTGTTTCTATACCCGGTCCGCTTTCAAGAAGCGCTTTCAGAAAGGCGCCCAGCCGTGTGAATTCAGGATCGATGATCGTGCCGATCCGCAATTTGCCCCGGACCCTCGTCGATAAATTACCGGCCGTCTGACCGAAGTCCGTCAGCGCCGCCAGCACTTGCTCGGCTTTTGCAGCCAACAGCGCACCTTCCTGTGTCAACTCCAAACCCGTCGAGGTTCGCCGGAACAGGGTCAGCCCGGTGTCAGTGGCCAAGCGTTTCAACTGAAGCGTCACCGCCGGCTGCGTGACGTGCAGTTGCTCGGCGGCTCGGGTGACGTTTCCTTCCCGCCCCACGGTAACAAACGCCCGTAATGTTCTCAGATCGATACCTTCCAGCATATTAATTTCACTTATAATGCTCGGTTGAATTTGTCATTGGATTTTACGAGCCAATGTTGGCTATGCATCTAATTAAAGCAGGGAGGGAGCATGGCATGCCACGGCAAAGTGTCCAATCTTATAATTATGTGGCGTTCCATCGCGATGGGGGTGCAACCCGATGAGGACTGGTGGTTCCGGAACTTTCCGCGACGTTTTTGACTACGTTATTGTTGGCGGTGGCTCCGCAGGCTGCCTCCTCGCCAATCGCCTCAGCCGTGACCCGTCAAAACGTGTTCTTTTGCTGGAAGCCGGCCGAAAGGACGATTATCCATGGATACATATCCCGGTCGGCTACCTCTATTGCATCGGCAATCCGCGCACAGACTGGCTTTATAAAACCGAGCCAGATGCCGGCCTGAACGGCCGTTCGCTGCGCTATCCCCGCGGCAAGACGCTTGGCGGCTGCTCATCGATCAACGGCATGATCTATATGCGTGGTCAGGCGCGCGATTTTGACGGGTGGGCAGCGGCAACCGGCGATGATGCCTGGTCCTGGCAAAATTGCCTGCCCGATTTCAAGGCGCATGAGGATCATTACCGGCTGGACGATGGCGCGGATCCGAAGACCGGCGACAACAGCCGGTTCTCCGACATGCATGGCCATGGCGGCGAATGGCGGATCGAGAAGCAGCGTCTGAAATGGGACATTCTCGAATCCTTCGCGGAGGCCGCCGTGGAAGCTGGCATTCCGCGTTCGGACGATTTCAACAGCGGCGACAATGAAGGTGTGGGCTATTTCGAGGTCAATCAGCGCTCCGGCTGGCGCTGGAACACGTCCAAGGCTTTCCTGCGCCCCGTGAAAAACCGCTCAAACCTGACGATCTGGACGCAATCTCATGTCGAGCGTTTGATCCTTGTAAAAGAGGCGTCCGGTCGCAAACGGTGCATCGGTGTCATGGTTGAGCGCCACGGGCAGCGCACGGAGGTTGGGGCGCGCGGAGAGGTTATTCTCTCTGCGGGTGCAATCGGATCACCGCAAATCCTGCAATTATCGGGCATCGGGCCCGCCGCACTGCTGAAGCGTCACGGCGTTGAGGTCGAACACGACCTGCCAGGTGTCGGTGAAAATCTTCAGGACCATCTGCAAATTCGTGCGGTCTTCAAGGTCGGTAATGCGAAAACGCTTAATACGCTCGCCAACAGCGTTTTTGGCAAAGCAATGATCGGGCTCGAATATGCGATGAAACGCAGTGGTCCGATGAGCATGTCGCCCTCGCAACTCGGCGCCTTCACGCGTTCCGATGAAAGCCAGGCCCATGCCAATCTGGAGTATCACGTCCAGCCCCTCAGTCTCGACGCGTTCGGTGAGCCGCTGCACACTATTCCCGCCTTCACTGCCAGTGTTTGCAATCTGAACCCGACCAGCGTTGGAAGCGTGCGGATTCGCTCCGGCAAAGTGTCGGACGCGCCGGCAATTGCGCCGAACTATCTCAGCACCGAAGAAGACCGCGGGATAGCTGCCCAAAGCCTCCGCCAGGTGCGCAAAATCGTGTCCCAGCCAGCGCTGGCAAAATACCGGCCTGAGGAATGGAAGCCAGGTCCGCAGTTCCAGAGTGATGAGGAACTGGCGCGGCTTGCGGGCGATATCGCCAATACCATCTTCCATCCGGTGGGTACGACGAAAATGGGCCGCGATGACGATCCGACGGCAGTCGTCGACAGTCGCCTCAGGGTACGCGGAGTTGCAGGGCTGCGCGTCGTGGACGCGGGCATCATGCCGAAGATCACAAGCGGCAACACCAACGCACCGACGCTTATGATTGCCGAAAAGGCGGCCGGCTGGATCATTGCCGACGCACACGCATAGAAAATTCTTGGGGAGGTTTAAAGAGATGACATCGACCGCACGGTCCACGCTTCCGCTTTCCGGCGTTCGGGTGGTTGATTTCGGGCAATATATTGCCGGCCCGGCGGTGGCCATGATCCTTGGCGATCTGGGTGCGACTGTCGTGCATATCGATCCCCCTGGCGGCCCGCTGTGGCAGAGCCCAGCCAATGCAACGCTCAATCGCAACAAAGCCATCGTCAACATCGATCTGAAGGTGCCTGAGGGCCGCAATCAGGCGTTGGCGCTCATCGCGGAAGCAGACATTGTCATCGAAAATTTTCGCCCGGGCAAACTGGCGGCGCTCGGAATAGATTTTTCAACGCTCCGGCAGGAACGGCCGGAGTTGATCACGCTTTCCATCCCCGGCTTTGCTTCGAACGACGAGGAAAGGCGTGAGCTGCGCGCCTATGAAAGCGTTATCGCGGCAAGCTCCGGTGTTTTTACCGATATGGGCCTCAATCGGGTGCTCATGGGCGTCAACCCGTCCTTCTCCCCGCTGCCGCTGGCCTCGGCCTATGGCGCCATGTTGGCGTCGTCTGCAACAGTCCTCGCCTTGCAGGCGCGTGAGCGCACTGGGCTTGGCGACCACATCGAGGTGCCGCTTGCCAGCGCCGTCATGGAAGGACTGTGCTACAACTCGATCAAGATCGAAGGGCTCCCGGATCGGTATATCACGCAGCGCGAGCAGGAAATCGCTCGCCGCCGGGCCGAAGGCCTGCCGATGAACCTGAGTTACGAGGATCTGCAGGAACTTCTGGATCCGTTTTACAGAAGCTACCTCTGCAAGGACGGGCGGATGTTTTACGTCGTCTGCCCCAGCCACAAGAACCACGCGAAGCGCTGCCTGCAAGCGCTCGGCATCTACGATGAGCTCGTGGCCGACGGGCTGACGGAGGAGCAAGATACATACCTTCCGACCTCTGAATGGAAATCCGATGTATCGCTCGGCGTCTACCCCTTACCCAAGTTCTGGGCCGACAAGATCGCGGCAAGAATGAAGGAGGTGTTCATTACCCGGACCGCCAAGGAGTGGGAGCGGATATTCGGGCGCGGCGGCTTTCCCGGCGCTCCGCAGCGCTGGCTGCAAGAGTGGATCAACGACGACCACGCTGAGACGGCGGGCCTTATGATCGATGTCAAGGACCCGGAATATGGGACCATGATCCAGCCTGGTCCGGTCGTCTGGCTCGAGGAAAGCGGCGCTGAAGCGCTGTCTCCAATGCCACGGCGGTGGGTAGAGTTTTCGACCGCATTATCCCTTTTGAAGAATGAGAAGACCGAACTTCCACGCATAACCAATCCCGATGATCGCAGCGGTTGGCTACAGGGCGTTCGTGTGCTCGACCTTTGCAATGTGATCGCCGGTCCGCATTGTGTTTATTATCTGGCACGTTTCGGTGCCGAAGTGATCAAGCTTGATCCTGCCTCGCCTCTCTACGATTGCTGGAATACCGTGATTTTCGGTATGTCGCACATGCGCGGAAAACAATCGGCGCTCATCGACATAAAAGCGCCCGAGGGTAAAAAGGCGCTCGAGGCCCTGATAAAGTCGGTCGATGTCATCGTCTGGAATGCGCCCGACAATCAGATCCTCAACATGGGGCTTGATGCCGAGACGCTGAAAACAATCAACCCGGATGCCATTTTCTGTAAACTCGACTGCTTTAGCGGCGTGAGCCGTGGCCCGAGGACCGATTATGTCGGTTATGACGACCTGGTCCAGGCAGCGACCGGCATCATGCTCCGTTTCGGTGGCTCGATGCACGAACCGGAAGAACATGCGCATGTCGGTACGATCGACGTTATGTGCGGATTCGGCGGTGCGATGGGCGTCGCGGCGGCCCTTTACCAAAAACTGAAAACCGGTCGGGTTGGTCGCGGACGGACGTCTCTGTCTGCAAACAGCGGGCTCCTCCAGATTCCATTCTCCTATGACTATCGCGGTAGAAGTCTCTTCAACGAACCTGCCGGTCGGTACGTGGCGGGATATGATGCCCTGACCCGCTTTTATTATACCGCTTCCGGCGACTATCTGCTGTTCAGCTCAAATGAGCAGGATGTGCCAAAGCTTGACTGCCTGGACGACTTCAAAGGAATAGCCAGTCTGCCGAAAGACGAACGCGACGCATTTCTTTCCAGTATTTTTGCCGGCGATACCTCTCAATCGTGGTTGGAGAAGCTCCAACGGGAAGGTTTCGGAGCGGTGATTTGCGACAATATCGACGCGTTGCGATCCCGCTATTCACGGCAAGCCGACGGGACGAACGGTGTAGACAGAGGAAGTTATTCTTTCTCCATTTATGCAGACCATCCAAGCGGCCACGTTGTGACGCAGCTCGATCCCTGTGCCATTCGCCCCAGCCGCAGCTCGATCGTCTCTCCGCCGCCGGCGGAAAAATACGGTGCCTCAACCGTCAAGGTCCTCGAAGAGGTCGGCTATACGGAAAAAGAGATCGAGAAGCTGCTTGAGGACGGTGTTGCGAGCCAGAGCTGGAGCACGGAGTATCTGCCGAGCTGAAACCTCGAAGCTCGGTCGGAAACCGATAACGTTGTGGAAAATGGCAGGATTGCCCAGCGAGCTGATCAGGCCATGCGCAAGCATCCTGTCCCACGGTCGTCGAAGGTGACCTATGACAGGATTTGAAGAACCGAAGCGAAAAGCATGTTGCATCCCGCGATGCTATGTTCAGGTTCAACATGCTCTGCCTCGTTATGACTGAGACCGTCGCGGCACGGCACAAAAATCATGGCCGATGGTGCGACCCTATTCATGAAAAGTGCATCGTGGAATGCGCCTGACAACATGCGTTCGGTCGAAAAACCGCGGTCCCGTGCGGCGCGGCCCAATGCCGACACGATGCCATCCTGGAAATTCGCCGGCGGCATGTCGAATATCTGTCCAATCGTCGCTTCGCATTTTTGGTCCATCGCAGCGTCGTGCACGATCGCGCGGATTTTGCTCTCCATTTCGTCGAGTGTTTCTGATGAGGGATGTCTGATATCGACGGTAAAAGTCACGGATTGTGGAATGGCGTTCACGGCACCGGGCTGCAACGCCATTCGGCCGACGGTGAATCGGGCCGCAGGATCCAGCGGCATCATGGCGGGGAAAAGCGATCCCAGCGCATTGACCGCGGCATGAAAAGGATCGCGTCTATATGCTAGGGCTGTTGTGCCGGCATGAGCAGTCTGGCCGGTGATTGACACCTCCAGCCAGCGTGTACCCTGTATGCCCGTCACAATCCCGATGGGCACGCCCTGTTTTTCAAGGGATGGACCCTGCTCTATATGTACCTCGACAAAAGCAAAGACCGGAAAACCAAGATCGCGCATGGTCGCTTCCGGCAGGCTTTTCAGGGTGGCGTCAAGCTCACCGGCAAAACCGGCGCCGTCATCCGTTGCCGCAAGATGAAGCCAGTTTTCGGGGATATTACCGGAAGCAAAAGCCATGGAGCCCATGCAGCCGGGAGCGAAGCGGCAGCCTTCCTCATTGGTGAAGGCGACCACCTCAATGGGGCGCTCCGTATCTATTCCGAAATCTTCGAGCGTTTCGAGAACCTCGAATGCCGAAAGCGTTCCCAGTGCTCCATCAAACCGGCCGCCTGACGGCTGGCTATCCAGATGGCTGCCGATCAGAAGCGGTGCAAGGCTCTCGTCGCGGCCACTCCTCCGAATGAAAAGATTGGCAAGGGGATCCTGAAACACGGAAAACCCCCGATCAATGGCGAGTTTCGCCAGCAGTCGTCTCGCCTCACAATCCAGTGCGGTCAGCGCCTGCCGGTTGACGCCGCCCTTTTCAGTCGCGCCGATCGCCGCAAATCGATCGAGATTTGCCAGCAGTCTTTCGCCGTTGATCGAAAGTTTTGCCATTGCTGTCTCCTTTTCAGCCGTCGAGGCCGGGCTGAGCCGCTGCAACGAAAGAACGTACCCGGGACAGTTCGACCGGGTTCCACCAGACGCCGCCTTCCTTCAGCGATGACGCCACGATTACGCCATTGGTGCGTTTGAGGATTTCGATAATATTGCCTTCGTTGACCCCTGAGCCGACCAGAAGCGGCAGATGCGTGGCCGCGCCGATCTCCTCGATCTCTTCAAGAGACGCGCTGTTTCCGGTCCGCTGGCCTGTCGCTATGACGGCATCGGCGTCGAAGAAGGCGAGATCGCGCGTCAGCTCATCAATGCTGCGATCCGCCGTGATGGCGTGGGCGCCGTGCTTCACATGGCTGTCGGCAAAAACCTTGATGTGCTCCGCCCTTAGCAATGAACGGTAGCGCATCGCCTCGGCTGCACGTCCCTCCATGAAGCCCTCATTGGCCACATAGGCGTTTGCCCATTGATTGACGCGGATAAATTTTGCGCCGCCCGCGATGGCGATTGCAAAGGCAGGTATGGGAGCATTGGCCAGCACATTGATACCAACGGGCACGCCGGCGGCGCGAACGATGCGGTCCGTCACCACGCTCATGAAGGCTGAGGTTTCCGGTCCGATATCGTCTGGTTTGGAGAAGGGAACGTCACCGTGGTTTTCGACGATCAGACCGTGCATGCCGCCTTCAACAAGGCGTTCGGCGTCGCGCATGCACGCATCGTAGATCGCATCCATGCTTGCGTTCCGATAACGCGGCGCTCCGGGAAAGGCCGGGCAATGTATCATGCCGATCAGCGCCTTGTTGCGACCGAAAATTTCCTTGATAGCATTGGCCGCGTTGTCGGATATGGTCTGCATTTCAGTCCCTTTCGAAAGTTTTCCATGCGTGCCTTTGTTGTCGGCAATATCGCACTTGATGAAACCTATTCCATTGCGGCACTGCCGGAGGCAGGCGCTTCAATCTTTGGCGAGCGGGCCTCGCGCAGTCTGGGTGGCAAAGGCTGCAACCAGGCCATTGTTCTTTCGAGATGCGGTGTCGAAACCACGCTCGTCGCCGCCGTCGGCAGCGATGAGCGTGCGATTGCGATCGAAAAGGCACTCACCCGCGAGCGCCTGACACCAAAGCTCATTTCCGTCGATAGCCCCACCAGCGATATCTCCATCATCCTGACCACCCCCGACGGTGAAAACTCGATCATCACTACCCGTTCGGCAGCGGCAGCGCTCGATCAGAAAGCTGCCTTGGACGCCCTTGCCGTCGCCTTCTCCGGTGACCTCCTCGTTTTGCAGGGCAATCTTTCGGAAGAAACGACCCTTGCCATTCTCAATGCGGCGAGATCGAAGGGACTAAAGACGGCTTTCAATCCGTCGCCGCTTCAGCCCTGGTTTGCAAGCATCCTGCCGTTCATCGATATCGCCGTCCTCAACCGCCTCGAGGCCGAGGCGCTGACAGGTGAGAGCGGGTCCGATGCCGGAGCGTCCCTGCTGCGCGCCGGTGTCGGCCTCGTCATCGTCACGCTCGGCGGACAAGGCTGCGCACTCATGTCCGCCGAAGGCGCTATCGAGGTGCCGGCTGCGCCCGCCACAATCGTCGACACCACGGGCGCCGGCGATTGCTTCACGGGGGTTGCGCTCGCCTCCGCCATGCTTCGCGGCGTCGCCGTGGACGCGCGTGCCCTTGAGGATGCCTCAAGGGCCGCAGCCATCACGGTTGGCCGTCGGGGCACACAGGATGCCTTTCCCAGCCGTCAAGAACTGATGACCATTTTGCAGGCGTAGCCGCTCTGGTCACGGCTTTTCCGTCAGCCAGCCGAGAATGTTCTTCCACAGCCGCCCATAGCCATCCCATTCGCAGAAGGCTGGAGAAAGCCAGTGCGGACCAATGTCGGATGTCCATGCGGCCGTGCGGCCCTTGCCGAACCGACCGGTGACGAGCAGCGGATGGGAACCCTGATCTTCCGGCAGACGGGCAACCACCTCGACATCGGCGCGGTCACGCACCTCCACCTCGTTCACCCCCAGCAGAAGTGGCCATTCGCCGGAAAGGCCCGCCACGGTCGGATGGTCGGGTTTCAGAATATCGGCCGTCGAGCCCTCAGGAATTTCCACGCGGTCGTCCCATGGAAGGCAGGTGACGGGCAACGTATCTTCCACCGGCGTGCGGCGCCAGCGGGCCTTGCCGTCGATACCCTGGAAGGAGAAATAGCCGCCCACCATCAGCAGGCCGCCGCCCTTTTCCACCCATGCCTTGATGAGCTTCAACCGGTTCGGCACGGTTTTGGACTGCAGCCAGACGGCCGGCGGCAGGAGAAGGGAGTTTGCGCCGATATCCGAGAGAATGATGGCGTCATAGGCGTCAAGCCCTGCCATCTCGAAGGGAAACTTCTCCACCGCATCGTGGGCAGTCATGTAAGTCAGCTCATATTCGCTGCCCTCTAGCGCTTTCACCAGCGGTTCGGCACCGAGGTGAAACGTCACGCTGCCAAATTGATCGAAGCCCTTGTAGTGGGTGGCGGAGCTGACCCAGCTTTCACCGACGAGGAGCACTTTTTTTGTCATGATCTTTCCATTTCCATAGGTTCGTCAGGTCTTTGCCTGGAAGACCGAGCGCGGATTATCCCGCATGAGGGTTTGAAGAGTGGCGTCGTCGAGGCCATGCCGCTTCAGCCGCGGCAGGAAATGCCTGAGGATATAGGCGTAGCCATTGCCGCCATACCGCGTCAGCATCATTTTCAGGAAGACGTCGTGAGACAGCAGAATGCGGTCGAGGTAACCGCCCTCCGCCAGCGTGACAATCGAACGGGCGGCATCCTCGTCGCTGGGGCATTGCACCTGCTGGTCGGCGTAGAAAAAATCCATACCGATCATGTCGTATTCAATGAAGGCGCGGCGATCTGCGAGTTCGCTCTGGTAGGTGATATCCGCGTGGGACGGGTTCATGTGACAAAGAACCGTATGGTTTAGATCGGCGCCTTCGTCCGCGACGATGTCGAGAACCCTGTGTCCCAGCCGAAGCCATCCCGGCAAATGAACCATCAGGGGAAGGCCGGTGCGGACCTGCGCCTGCGCCGCTCCCCGCAGGGACTTTTCCTCCGCTGCCGTGAAATCCGCGGAAACACCGATTTCGCCGATCAGGCCGATGCGAACATCGGTCCCATCGACACCGTGGAGCGCCTCGTGCACGATTTCGTCGGCTATGGCTTCGACGGTCAGCCCCGCCACCTTTTCGGGGTGGGAGGATGCAAGGTAATAACCAGCGCCCATGACGATGTTGAGCCCCGTCGCCTGTGAAATCCGTCGCAGCGCCAGCGGATTTCTGCCGATACCCTGACAGGTCGGCTCCACGACAGTCTGTCCCCCCGCCCTGGCGAAATCCTTCAGTTCCGCAATCGCCAGCGGCTCGTCATCGAGCGTGATATTGTGCTTGTTGACGAAGGGATCCTGACGCAGCTCGCTCAGGATTTCCATGCAGACGAAGCCTTCGGCGAGATATTGCCGCTCCGGTGTTCTGGGGGCGTGCCACCAGCATCGGCAATCGTTGAGGATGTGCTCGTGCATCAGGGTGACGCCAAGCTGGTCCGCAGCGATTGCGCCACGCACGGTCATGATCTTTCCCGACCGGATATGTCCCTCAGAGAGTTCCGTGGTCATCGCATCATCCCTTTCTCTTCGCGCCGAGGCGGAAGTTGGCGGTGAAGATGCGTGTGTTGAGCCAGATCGCGGCAAGGATGATGGCGCCCGTCACGATCTGGGTGAAGAAGGGAGAGATATGCATGAGGATAAGACCATTGCCGATGACGGCGATTGTCATGGTGCCCAGAACCGTGCCGAGAATAGTGCCGCGACCGCCCATCAACGATGTGCCGCCCAGCACCACAGCCGCAACCACCTGAAGCTCGAAACCGACGGCCGCATTCGACGATCCGGACCCCAGCCGTGCTGCAATCATGAGGCCGGCAATGGCCGAGGCCACGCCCGCAGCCAGATAGACCGACGCTAGAATCCATTTTGCGGGCATTCCCACACGGCGCGCCGCTTCCGGATTGGAGCCGACAGCCACCACGCGACGACCATATCGGGTGCTGGAAAGCACGATATAGGCGATGACGGTAACGACGACGCCGATCAGGGCAGGAACGGGCATGCCGAGGAAATCACCCCTGCCGAGGTAAAAGAAGCCGGGCGCTTCCGGTATCGGCACGGAATAGCCCTGCGTGATATAGAGGGCAACGCCGCGCAGGATGGAGAGGCCTGCAAGCGTCACGATGAAGGCCGGAATGCCCTGATAGGCAATGAACCAGCCCTGCACGAGGCCAAGCCCGCCGCCGAGCACGAGCATGGCGACGACAACCAGCGGCCAGGGGTAACCGGCCGCAAGCAGGATCGCCCCGACGGCATTGATCAGGGCGACCATGGAGCCGACGGACAGATCGATACCGCCGGTGATGATGACGAATGTCATTGCGACTGAGACGATCAGGATGGGCGCGGCCTGACGGACCACGTTCAGAAGATTGCCGGCCGTCAGAAACGTATCCGTGGTTGCGGAGAAGAACAGCATGCAGAGGGCAAAAAAGGCGGCGATGGAAAGCACCTGCGCATTTTCGGCGAAAAAGTCCGAAAGCGGCGAGCCTTTGGCGCGTTCAGTATAGACGGTCAATGACGTTGCCCTCCCACGATCAGACGCACGAGGTCTTCGAGGCTGGTGTCGTTGATCTGACGCTCTGCCACCTTGGTGCCTTCATACATGACGGCGATGCGGTCGCAGACCCGGAAGAGATCCTGAAGCCGGTGGGTGATGAGAATAACCGACACGCCCTTGGCCTTGACGCGATTGATGAGCGAAAGCACGGCTTCCACTTCCGCAACGGCAAGCGCCGATGTCGGCTCGTCCATGATCAGGACTTTCGGATTGAAGGAGGCCGCCCGCGCAATGGCGATTGCCTGTCGCTGGCCGCCGGACAGCTTTTCCACCTTGGAGGTGAGGCGTGGAATGCGGATTTCCAGAGCATCCAGCATCTTGCGGGCTTCCGAAAGCATGGTCGGCCGGTCGAGAAAGGGCCCCTTGGTAATTTCGCGCCCGAGGAAGAGATTGCCCACGACATCGATATGGTCACACAGGCTCAGATCCTGAAAGACCATTTCGATGTTACGGTTGCGGGCATCGGCAGGGCCGGAGAAGCGAATGGCTTCCCCTTCCATTGTGATCGTGCCTTCATCAGGGATATAGGTGCCGGAAATCACCTTGGTGAGGGTGGATTTACCGGCCGCATTGTCGCCGACGAGGCCGAGGCATTCGCCGGGAAAGATGTCGAGATCGACGCCGCGAAGCGCCTGATGCGAGCCAAAGGTCTTGCGGATATTGCGCAGGGAGATACGCGCTTCACGATCGGGCTGCCGGGAGAGAAGATCTCCCCCGGCGCCGTCGACAGCGCCTGTGTGCTGTCCGGCCGCAATCATTTGAAGACCGCACGGTAGGGTTCGACATTGGCCTTGGTGACGATGGTGACCGGCACGGCAATGGTCTTTTCCACGGTGCCGCCATCGGAGACGGTCTTGAGGGCCTTGACCGCTGCTGCACCCATGGCGGAAGGATCCTGCTGGATGACGCCTGCGACATAACCGGCGTCAATGCCAGCGATGGCCTGTTTGGTCAGGTCCCAGCCAAACACCTTGATGTCTTTTTGCTTGCTCTGGCTTTCAACCGCAGCGACTGCGCCAAGAAGAGCCGGTTCACCGGTGGCGTAGATGGCGGTCATGTCCGGATTGCCGGTGATGAGGTTTTCCGCTGCCGAAAGTGCGGTATCCTGAACGTTCTGCCCATCGACAACGCCGGCGGCGGTGATGCCGGACTTGTCCTTGATGGTGTCTTCAAAGCCCTTCTGGCGGATGTTCTGGATGAAAGAGTTCAGCGCACCGACGACACCGATCTTGGCTTTGCCGCCCATGTCGGACTTCACGTAGTCAAGGAAGAATTTTCCCATGTCGGCGCCCGCTTTGCCGTTATCCACGCCGATCTGCGCCTTCTGCGGACCTTCCGGCAAGATGGCGTCAATGGCGACAACGGGAATATTGGCGGCGGCCGCCTGCTTTACGGCCGGCATGATGCCATTGACATCGATGGCGACCACTGCAATGCCGTCCACCTTCTGCTGGATATAGGTTTCAATCGCGCTGTTCTGGGCGGCAGGGTCATTGTTGGCGTTAAAGATCACCAGCTTGACGCCGGCTTCCTTGGCCGCCTTTTCCGCGCCTTCATTCATCTGGTTAAAAAACAGCGCCTGCTGGTTGATCTGAACCAGGGCGATAGTCTTTTCGGCGGCGTTGGCAAGACCAGCAGACAAAGTCGCGCCGGCAAGGACGGTCGCAGCCAGAGCTGCGGAAAAATATCGACGTTTGAAATTCAGCATTATCGTTCTTCCTCTGTTGGTTTCGTTGCTTTTTATTAGATCGCGGGCGGCGCAACGGATTCACGCACGACGATTTCGACGGGCAAGAGCTCCTCTGACAGCAAAGGAGGTTCCTGGTCCCAATTGGTTTCGAGCAAAAGCGACAGGGCGCGTTGGCCAATGGCGCTGACAGGCTGGCGAATGGCGGTGAGCGGCGGCGCAAAAAGATGCAGCGGCCCGACGTCGTCGAAACCTATCATCGACACGTCCTGCGGGATGCGCACGTCTTCGGAACGCAGAACCTCGACAAATCCGATGGCGATTTCGTCCGAACTGGCGAAAACCGCCGTTGCCGGGCGCCCCTCATCCAGAAAGCGGCGCGCGGCAGCCCGGCCAAATTCCACGGTATATGCGCCGCAATATCTGGAAATCGAAAGCTCTGCCTCCGCCACACGCTCGGTGAGAGCAGATTTGAGGCCGCGAAAACGACGCTCCGTACTGATCATGTCCTCTGGTCCCCCGACATAAAGGACATGTTTATGCCCATGCATAGCCAGATGCGCGCCAGCCAGGCGACCGCCCTGCTCATTGTCGCAGAAGAGTTTCGGCACGGTGGCGCCGGGCACGTCTTCATCGACCACCACCACCTTGCCGGTGATATTGATCAGCTCCGCCAGTTCGTCGGTATTGGGGTGGTTCGTGATGAAAACGAGCCCATCGACATGATTGCGGGCAAGCAGACGAAGATAGGACAGTTCCCGACCCGTACGGTTCAGTGTGGCGAAAAGCGAGAGGGCAAGTCCTCGCCTGTCGGCTTCTTCTTCGACGGCCGCAACGAGCATGCCGAAAAACGGGTTTCCAATATCAGGAACGACAAGGCCGATCGTGTCCGAGCGCCCTCGGCTCAAGCGTCTGGCATGGGGATTGGGCACGTAATTGAGTTCACGGATAGCGGCCTCGATGCGCGCTTTCGTTTCTGGCGGCAGCTCCAGCGTGCCGTTCAGAAGCCGCGATACGGTCGCAACTGAAACGCCTGCCGCCAAGGCGACATCTTTGAGGCTGGTCGCATGGTTTCGCGCCATCACACTCCCGCTTTCTGTTCCACTTTATCGGGTCTTTTCGACCTCTATCCGGTTTGTAAAGCGATTTACTAAACCGGTTTACAAAGAAGTCTAAAAGCTCGGCCGAGTCAACACGGTTTTATAACCTCTTTAAAATTTGTCTGTTTCACCGGAGCCGGATCGAAGTGGAGATAAGGCGGCGCTTACCTTTGCCTACCAAGCATCTTCGTAGATTCTGGCGGCATCGGACAGCAGCACCGTCTGTGGATTGTTAACCAGCAGGCGGGTCTGTTCCATCGCACTTTCCGCCAGCAAGGCAAGCCCGTCTTTTGGTATCCCAACATCTCTCAGTCGCACCGGCAGGTTCAGGCGCCCGGGGAGCAAGGCCAGCCCTTCCAGGAAGCCGGCAAGTCGGCCGGACCTGTCGGCAGACTCCAGCTGAGGAAAAAGACATGGCGCCAATTCCGCATAGGCATCCCCGCACACCGTTGCGTTGAAACGCAACACATGTGGCAGAACCAGGCTGTTGGAGAGCCCGTGCGGAACATGATAGAGGCCGCCAATCGGGTAGGCGAGAGCATGAACGGCCGCAACCGGCGAATTGGCAAAGGCCTGACCGGCCAGCATCGCACCCAGCAGCATGGCCTGTCTGGCAACCATCTCGGCCCCGTTATTCACGGCGATCTCGATATTCGCTCCAAGAAGCCGGAGCGCCTCTTTGGCAAGGGTGCGGGAAACAGGATTGTTGTTCGCACTGGCGGAGGTGAACGCCTCGATGGCGTGGACCATGGCGTCAATTCCCGTCGCCGCAGTCACCGCTGGAGGAAGGCCGACGGTCAGGCTTGCGTCGAGGATCGCCGTATCCGGCAGCAGGGTTGGCGACACCACGCCCTTTTTCTGATGTGCATCCGTGGTAACGATGGAAATCGGCGTGACTTCCGATCCGGTACCTGCCGTCGTCGGCACCAGCACGAGGGGCAGGCGTTCCCCGGTCACCTTGCCGACGCCGTAAATATCACCGAGTGCTTCACCGCTCCTGGCCAGCAGGGCCACGAGTTTCGCGACATCGAGCGATGAGCCGCCACCGATGCCCAGTATGCCGGTGGCACCGAAATCGATTGCACGCGCTACAGCGTCGTGGATGACGGTTTCCGGAGGATCCGCGACAACGCCGGTGAAGATCGATGTTTCGGCTCCGCCCTCCGAAAGGCTCGTAAGGGCGGGTTGAACAAGCCCAGCCCTGACGATGCCATCGTCTGAAATTACCAGAACACGCGACCCGAGCCCGGTCTTCAGCTCCGAAAGCCTTCCGATACTGCCGGGGCCTGCGATTATCTGCGGGACAGTCGCGAATGTGAACGTGGACATCTTATCGGTCTCTCATTGATGCCATTTGACGAGAGGCTGATAGTGATGTGGTTGACGCATGACGACAAGATCCTTTCGCCGGACAATGTTCGTCGGATAGGGTGTATCGAGGTTGGTGGTAGAAAGCGGTTCCGCCCGGGTGTGGGGAGCCTCAAGCCCGGTCAGCGACAGTTCCGGGAAAACCAGAATGTCCGGCGCTGTCGTCGCCTTCGCTTCTGTGGCCAGTGCGGTG
>NZ_JAQAHF010000031.1:0-22444 GCF_027871645.1 Agrobacterium sp. ST15.13.015 | reverse complement strand
CTCCTCTTTCGTGTCCGAGATCGTCGCCAAACGCTCGAATACGAGTAGAATCAACACCGTGCGCCATGTCCACCAAATTTAAACCGGACAGCAGTGGGACAAGCCCGAGGACGACGTTGGCGTGATTGGCTCGGCTTGCTGAGGCCTCACCCTAAAAGTCCTGCCACTCCTCATGCTTGACGGCAACCGCAGCGGAACCACGCGCCGCAAGCGGGCGGGGTGCGCTGCGATGCGAGTTCACCGGCGTGGATTGCTGCTCGAAGCCGCTGCGCGCTGAGGCGGAGGATCGGGCCATGTCCTCGAACCGGAATTGCCCGAGAAGTTCGAACAGGGCCGCCGCTTCCCGCGCAAGGCTGTGGCTTGCGGCGGTCTGTTCCTCGACCATGGCGGCGTTCTGCTGGGTGCCCTGATCGACGGTGTTGACCGCCTGATTGATTTCCGCGAGCGCCGTGGACTGTTCGCGCGCGGCATCGACAATCGCCACGACATTGGTGTTGATATCCCGCACCTGCTCGGCGATTTCCTGCAGGGCCGAACCCGCCCGGGTGACGAGGCCGACGCCGTTTTCCACCTGCGCGCCGGAGGCATTGATCAGGCTCTTGATTTCCTTTGCGGCCGTTGCGGAACGCTGCGCGAGTTCGCGAACCTCCTGCGCAACCACGGCAAAACCTTTGCCCGCCTCACCCGCGCGGGCGGCTTCCACGCCTGCATTCAATGCCAGAAGATTGGTCTGGAAGGCGATTTCGTCGATCACGCCGATAATGTTGGAAATCTCGCGTGATGATTTTTCGATCTGGTCCATGGCGCCGATCGCATCGCGCACCACCTGTCCCGAATGTTCCGCATGGTCACGGGCACGGGCGACGATCTTGCCGGCCTCTTCGGCGCGACGGCTCGAATCGTTGACGGCGGTGGTGATTTCTTCGAGCGCGGCTGCCGTTTCCTCGATGGAGGCGGCCTGCTGCTCCGTGCGTCTGGCGAGATCGTCGGCAGCGGACCTGATCTCGTTGGAACCGGAAGAAATGGCGCCGGCATTTTCAGACACCAGCGTCATGGCCCTTTTCAGCTTTTCCGAAGCCGCGTTGAAATCCGTGCGCAATCTTTCAAGCGAGGGGATGAAGGGTTTGTCGATGCTCTGGGCAAGATCGCCCTCGGCCAGATCGGTGAGACATTGCGCCAGCTTTTCGACATTTTCGACGCGGCCGGTCACGTCGGTCGCGAATTTGACGACCTTGAACACCTTGCCGTTGAGATCGAAGATCGGGTTATAGGACGCCTGAATGAAGACCTTGCGGCCGCCCTTGCCAAGCCGCATGAACTCATCCGCCACGAGATCGCCGCCGGCCAGCCTTTCCCAGAACTGCTTATATTGCGACGACTGCGTATAGGCCGGTTCGCAGAACATGGAATGGTGCCTGCCCTGCACTTCCGCCAGCGAATAACCGAGCGCGGCCAGAAAATTCTCGTTTGCGGTCAAAACCTCGCCGTTCGGGGAGAATTCGATGATGGCCTGCGCCCGTGACAGGGCATCGATCTTGCCCGCATCTTCCGCCGCCTTCAGCTTGCGGTCGGTAATATCGGTGGCGATCTTGACCACCTTCACCGGCTTGCCGCGACGAAACACCGGATTGTAGGACGCCTCGATCCAGACTTCCCGGCCGCCCTTGCCGATGCGCTTATATTGCCGCTGATCGAACTGGCCGGCCGAGAGCTTGGACCAGAAGGCCTTGTAATCCTGCGAGGACACGACCGCCGGCTCCACGAACATGCTGTGGTGCCTGCCGACGATTTCCGAAAGCTCATAACCGAGCGCCCGACAGAAATTTTCGTTGGCGTTGAGAATTTTTCCCGAAAGGTCGAATTCAATGATGGCCTGGGATTTGGAAAGCGCGGCGAGAACCGCAAAAGCATTGGCACCACGATCAAGAATACTCACGCGCGTTTCTCCGATGGAAAGGGATGATTCCTATTCAAAATCATTCGTGAATATTATGATTACATTCTTAAATAATATTTAAGGATAAAGTTGATGTTCATCATCTGAAGTTGCAGATACCGTGCAATGTGTTGCCTGCCGGTTTTTTCTCGCCGCCTTTTTTGGGAACGTTCGGCGCATGGTCGCATTTTATACCGAATGGGGAGCCGGCAATGGCCGGCGAATTTCCGCGCCGGCGCGACGACGATTTCAATTTGGGAGGAGCACACAAATGGAAAAGAACACGATCTGTATCTGGTACGACAAGGATGCCGAGGCCGCAGCCAGATTTTATGCCGAAACCTTTCCGGATAGCGCGGTAACCGGCGTTCACCATGCGCCGAGCGACTATCCCTCCGGCAAAAAGGGAGATGTGCTGACGGTGCAGTTCACCGTGGCAGGCGTTTCCTGCATCGGCCTCAATGGCGGGCCGGTCTTCAAGCAGAGCGAGGCTTTCTCGTTCCAGATATCGACCGAAGACCAGGAAGAAACCGACCGTTACTGGAACGCCATCGTCGGCAATGGCGGGCAGGAAAGCGCCTGCGGCTGGTGCAAGGACAAATGGGGCGTTTCCTGGCAGATCACGCCGCGCGTGCTGATGGAAGCCATGGCCGCCGGCGGCGCGGAGGCCAAACGCGCCTTCGATGCGATGATGGACATGAAGAAAATCGACGTCGCCGCCATCGAGGCTGCACGTCGCGGTTGACTGGCGAAAGCTGTTCAGCAGCAAGTAGCGAGGCAGGCCAAAAACCGGAAGCCCCTGATAAATAAGCTTAAAAGCCGGTTTTTCGTATTTGTCGCCCATTTTTCGCCGCGCAAAATGGGCTGCGCGGCCAGTCATCATAAAACGTTCAACAAACTGTAAGCCATCCGTCAAAGACGGCTGTTAGCAGAGCCTCCGTGGCTTCGTGCCGGGGACGTGAAGTCCTTGCCGAGCAGGCCATCATTCCAGCAACGGGGCTCAACTCATGAAATCTTCCGCTCTGACTTCCTTCGTGGCCGGCGTCGCCATCGCCGCCGCCTTCGGCGCCACCGCCGCCCAGGCAGAAAAGACCAAGTTCGAATTCTGGTACGGTCTTTCCGGCGATCTCGGCGACCGCGTGCAGGACACCTGCAAGAAGTTCAACGACTCCCAAGCCGAATTCGAGATCGTCTGCACCTCGCAGAACGATTACGAATCCACCCTGCAGAACACCATTGCCGCCTATCGCGCCAAGAAGCAGCCCGCCATCACCCAGATTTATGACGCCGGCACGCTGGACATGATGCTGTCCAAGGCTTTCGTTCCCGCCAAGAAGCTGATGGCCGACAATGGCTACAAGATCGACTGGAACAATTATTTCCCCGGCATCGCCAATTATTACGCCACGGCTTCGGGTGAATTGAACTCCTTCCCCTATAATTCTTCGACCGCGATGTTCTATTACAATGTCGACGCTTTCGAAAAAGCCGGCATCACCTTCAAGCCCGACACATGGGAACAGGTCGAAGAAGCTTCCAGGAAGCTGAAAGCCGCCGGTTTCGAATGCCCGCTCGCCTTTAACTTCGACACATGGATGCTGATGGAGCAGTTCTCCGCCATCCACAACCAGCCAATCGCCACCAAGGCCAACGGTTATCAGGGTCTGGACGCGGAACTTGCGATCAACAAGACCAAGTTCGTCGACCACGTGAAATTCTTCAAGAAGATGCAGGACGAGAAGCTGTTCGTCGTCAAGACCAAGCAGCTCGGCATGGATATCCTGCCGGCCTTCACCTCGCAGACCTGCCAGATGTTCATGACTTCCATCGCCAACCACGGCACCGTCGGCAAGTCCATGCCGGAAGGCGTGAAGTGGGACGTCGCCATGCTGCCGATCTGGAAGGGCACCGAACGCCACAACTCGCTGGTCGGCGGCGCTTCGCTGTGGGTCATGGCCGGTCGTCCGGAAGCCGAATACAAGGGCGCTGCCGCATTCCTGAACTTCATCGCCCAGCCCGACATGGTTGAGTGGTGGTCGACCGTTACCGGTTACATCCCGGTCACCAAGACCGGCTTCGACGCCATGAAGGCCAACGGTTTTTACGACAAGGCCCCCTATAAGGGCCGCGAAAAGGCCATCGAGAGCCTGACCTTTACGCCGCCTTCCGAATATACCCGCGGTATCCGCCTCGGCGGTTTCACGCAGATCCGCAAGGAAGTCGCCACCTCGCTCGAAGCCATCTTCATGCAGAACGCCGATATCCAGGCTGAACTCGACAAGGCCGTCGAGCGCGCCAATACAGGCCTGCGCCGCTTCGAAAAGACCTATGAAGGCGCCAAGCTGAACTAAGCGTTCTTTCCTCGCCGTCAAAGGCCTGTCCGGACAGTCGTTCGGGCAGGCCCGCCGAAATCTCGAACTCTGCCGGACTCCAATGGAAAAGCGTACCGTCTTCAAAAGCACATGGCTGCCTGTGCTCTTCGCCCTGCCGCAGTTTCTGCTTATCCTTCTGTTCTTCTATTGGCCGGTCGCGGCGGTGCTGAACTGGGCATTCACCCTGGAGCCGCCCTTCGGCGGCCAGGCGGAATTCGTCGGTTTGGCCAATTTCATCGAGACCTTCGGCGATCCGCTTTATTGGCAGTCTATCCTCACCAGCCTGATCTTTGCGGTCGCCGGGCCGTTTTTCGCGATCCTCATCGGCCTTGTGCTCGCCCTTGCGGTCGATCGCCAGCTTCCCGGCTCCGGCTTTTTCCGGGTGCTTTATATCCTGCCCTATGCGATTGCCGGTCCCGCCGCCGGCATGGCCTTCCGCTTCATCCTGTCGCCGGAACGCGGCATCGCCGCATCGCTGAATGGCTGGTGGCCCGATATCTGGAACCCGGCCAAATATGGCGAGCACGCGCTCATCCTCGTCATCGTCATCTTCATCTGGAAATGGGCGGGTTACACCTTCATCTTCCTGTTCGCCGGCCTGCAATCCGTGCCGCGTTCGCTGACCGAGGCCGCCGCCATGGACGGTTCCGGGCCCATTCGCCGTGCCATCGACATTCAGGTGCCGCTGCTTGCACCCACCCTGTTCTTCCTCACCGTCATCATGATGACCGAGGGTTTCGTCGGCGCCGATACGTTCGGCATCGTCGCCTCCACCACCGAGGGCGGCCCCAACCACGCCACCGAAGTGATGGTCTACCGCATCGTCAGCGAGGCCTTCGAGGGGCTGAACTATTCCGGCGCCTCTGCCCAGAGCCTCGTCCTCATCGGCCTCATCATGGTCTTCACCTTCATCCAGTTCCGCTTCGTCGAGCGGCAAGTCCATTACAAGTGAGGCGGCGATGATCCAGCGCACACCCTATGCCGACGCCCTGACCTATGCGATCATGGTGGCCGGCTTCGTCCTGCTCATCGGCCCTTTCATCGTCGTCATTTCCGGCGCCAGCCAGTCGGTCCAGCAGGTCAACAGCGTCCCCTTCAGCTTCATGCCGCAGGGCGAATTCTTCACCAATGCGCAGGCGGCCTGGCAACGCGCCAATCTTGGCAACGCCCTCCTCAACAGTATCATCATGGCGACGCTGGTGACCGTCGGCAAGGTGGCCCTCTCGGCCTTCACCGCCTTCGCCATCGTGTTCTTCCGTTCGCCGCTCAGGCATCTGTTCTTCTGGACGGTGTTCATCACCCTGATGCTGCCGCTCGAAGTGCGCGTGGTGCCGACCTATTCCGTCGCCGCCGATCTGTTCCAACCGTTCCGCTCCATCCTCGGCCTGTTCGGCATCGAGGTCACGTTGGAATGGAACCTGCTGAACTCCTATGCCGGCCTCACCCTGCCGCTGATCGCCACCGCCACCGGCACCTTTCTCTACCGGCAGTTCTTCATGACGATCCCGGACGAGCTGGCGGAGGCCGCGCGCATGGACGGTTCGGGTGCGGCGCGTTTCTTCGTGGACATGCTGCTGCCGCTGTCGCGCACCAACATGCTGGCGCTCACCACCATCATGTTCGTTTACGCCTGGAACCAGTATCTGTGGCCGCTGCTGATGATCACCGATCCGTCCTACAAGACGGTGATGATGTCGCTGCGCGCGCTTCTGCCCGCCGATGACGGCACGCCGGACTGGAACGTCACGCTGGCCGGTTCCCTCATCATCATCCTGCCGCCGCTTCTCGTCGTGGCCTTCCTGCAACGCTGGTTCGTCCGCGGCCTCGTCTCGTCCGACAAGTAACAGCGCGGCTTTCAACAACAAGGTTTTCCCATCATGGCTCAGATCGATATCCGTCAGGTCCGCAAATCCTATGGCAAGACGCCCACCCTGCACGGCGTGGACCTCACCTTCGACTCCGGCGAATTCGTCGTCATCCTCGGCCCGTCGGGCTGCGGCAAATCCACGCTTCTACGCTTGATCGCCGGTCTGGAGGACATCACCTCCGGCGAGATCGCCATTGGCGGGCGGGTGGTCAACACGCTGGAACCGCGCGAGCGCGGCTGCGCCATGGTCTTCCAGAACTACGCGCTTTATCCGCATATGTCGGTGGCCGGCAATATCGGCTATGCGCTGAAGGTCGCGGGCGTTCCGAAGGCCGAACGCCAGCGCCGCATCGAGGAGACCGCAAAGATCGTCGGCCTTTCCGATTATCTTGAGCGCAAGCCCGCGGCCCTTTCCGGCGGCCAGCGCCAGCGCGTCGCCATGGCCCGCGCCATCATCCGCGAACCTGCGGTGTTTCTCTTCGACGAGCCGCTCTCCAACCTCGACGCCAAGCTGCGCGTGACCATGCGCGCGGAAATCCGCAAGCTGCACCAGCGCCTCTCCGCCACCTCCATTTTCGTCACCCACGATCAGGTGGAGGCCATGACGCTGGCCGACCGGCTGGTGGTGATGAACAGGGGCAATGTTGAGCAGGTCGGCCATCCGCTGGATATCTATCACCGCCCGGCCAGCACCTTCGTTGCCTCTTTCATCGGCTCGCCTGCCATGAACCTGTTCAACACGAGGGTGGAAGTGGAATCCCCCGCCGTGATGCTGCATGGCACGCCCGTAAAGCTCTTCCCCGAAACCGCGCTGGAACTGCGCGGCCGCGACGTGACCGTCGGCATCCGCCCGGAACAGTGCGTGGTCAGCACGGATGGCGCCGGCGTGCCGGCAGTTGTGGATTTTGTCGAAGAACTGGGCTCCGGCCGCATCGTCCATGCCGATATCGCCGGCGAGACCTTCTCCGCCGCCATCGGTGAGGACCTTTCGGTGAAACCCGGCCAGCGCATCCACCTCGATCTCCCCGCCGCCCACCTTCATTTCTTCGATCCGGCCACGGGAAAACGGATCGAAACCGAGGGCGCCGTCGAAACCACCCGCATCGGCAACGAGAAACTGCTGGCGGTTTAGGCCCGCGTAAGATGCCTCCGGTGCGGTTTCGGATATAGTCCACCCGCACCGGCTCCGGAAGCGATGGTGTCGAATGACTGATCAAATCGGATAAATCACATCAGAAAACCTATTTAATATATTGAATATTATATATTTCTTCATGGAAACTTGACAGCGAAAGCATCCACCGTCAACTGTCTTGCCGTGGCCACTGCGCCGTTGCACTTCAAAGATGACCGAGCGGCTACCGCCACGGGATCATCGCCAGATGCAGAATTTCAGCAAAAATCTTTCGGTTCGGAAATCATAATCGGAATAGTCTTTGCCGCGCCAATCCCCCGGCGGGGATATCGTCGCGACGAGCAAAGGCCTGCCTGCGGCAAACGCGCCGCGCAAGCCAAAACATCGACGAAAGTGAAGCCCAATGGCAAATGATCGCAAACTGCATCTCGGCGCCTTCATGCGGCCCGTCAGTCTCCACACGGGCGCATGGCGTTATCCGGGCGCCTTCCCCGATGCGAATTTCAATTTCGCCCATCTGGCGCGCTTCGCACAACAGCTTGAGGCTGCGAAGTTCGATGCATTCTTCATGGCCGATCATCTGGCGGTGCTGAACATGCCCACCGAGGCGCTGCGCCGCAGCCACACCGTCACCTCCTTCGAGCCCTTTACCCTGCTTTCGGCGCTCGCCGCCGTCACCTCCCGCATCGGGCTGGTCGCCACCGCCTCCACCACCTTCGATGAGCCATATCACGTCGCCCGGCGTTTCGCCTCGCTCGATCACCTCAGCAACGGTCGCGCCGGCTGGAACATCGTCACTACGTCAAATCCCGACGCGGCCCGGAACTTCGTCCGCGAGGAACAGCCGGATCATGCCGAGCGCTATGGCCGCGCTCGGGAATTTTACGATGTCGTCACCGGTCTCTGGGATTCCTTTTCCGACGACGCCTTTATCCGCGATGTCGACAGCGGGCTGTTCTTCGATCCCGAAAAGATGCATGTGCTGGACCACAAGGGACCGGAGTTTTCCGTGCGCGGACCGCTCAATATCGCGCGCCCGGTGCAGGGCTGGCCCGTCATCGTGCAGGCCGGAGCTTCCGAGCCGGGACGCCAGCTTGCCGCCGAGACGGCGGAGGTGGTTTTCGCCGCAACCCCCACGCTTACGGCGGGCAAGGCTTTTTATAAGGACGTCAAGGACAGGACTGTCGCCGCTGGCCGTTCACGCGACGGAATTGTCATCCTGCCGGGCGCTTTCGTTCTCGTCGGCGACAGCGTGGAGGAGGCCAGGGCCAAACGCGCCAAACTCGACAGCCTTGTCCACTATGACAGCGCAATCGCCTCGCTCTCGATTGCGCTCGGCCACGATGTTTCCGGCTTCGATCCCGATGGTCCCCTGCCTGATATTCCGGAAACGAACGCCAGCAAATCCAGCCGTGAAAGGGTGATCGAGCTTGCCCGAAGCGAGGGCCTGACGGTGCGCCAGCTTGCCCAGCGGCTGGGCGGTTATGCGGGCCTTGCCTTCGTCGGCACACCAAAGACCATCGCTGACGAGATGGAGCAATGGCTCCATGAAGAGGGTTCGGACGGTTTCAATGTCACCTTCCCTTTCCTGCCTGCCGGCCTCGACGACTTCACGACGAAGGTAGTGCCGGAACTGCAAAGGCGCGGGCTGTTCCGCAGGGACTATGAGGGGCCGACATTGCGCGACCATCTTGGCCTGCAACGACCAGCCAATCGTTTTTTCACCTGAATAAAGCGCCGTCGCGCCGATTGCGCTCCCGGTAGGGAGATTTTTCGCGCCACAGCTCTCCAGTCTCAAGAACGAGGTACTGACCGCCCTGCACAATGCCCACTCACCCCTTCACACCCGACGAAATCATGATCGCCTCCGTCACGCGCCGCTGGAAGATGACATAGGCGATGATGACCGGCAGGGCCGCCAGCATGGCGACGGCCATCAGCCGCGCATAGGCGACGCCGAAAGCGTCGTTGACCTGGGTGATGCCGACCGGGATCGTCATCATGTTTTCGGAAGTGACCACGAGGAAGGGCCAGAAGAAGGCGTTCCATACCGTAATGAAGGTCACGATCGCCATGGCGGTCGTGATGCCCCAGTTGAGCGGCAGATAGACCCGGAACAGGATCGTGTATTCACCGCCGCCATCCAGCACCACCGCTTCGCGCATCTCCTTCGGCACGCTGTCGAAAAACTGCTTGTAGACGATGATGACGATGGGCGTGATCAACTGCGGCAGGATGATGCCCGCCCAGGTGTTGATGAGGTTGAGGTTCTTCATCAGGATGAACTGGGTGACGACCAGCGTTTGCGCCGGCACCATAAAGCTTGCCAGCACGATGCCATAAAGCAGCCGCCTGCCCGGAAAGCGTATCTGCGACAGCGCATAGGCGCAGAGCATGGAAATGAACAGCACCGAAATTGTGACGATGACGGCGACGCCGATGGAGTTCACATACCAGGTCATCAGCCGGGTATTGAATATCGCATTAAAATAAGCGCCGAGGCGGAACTCGTCCGGCAAAAGCGACATGTTGCCGGCAACGTTCTCATCGGCGCGAAGCGAGGTGACGAAGCTCCAGTAGAGCGGAAAAATCCAGACGAGGGCCGCCGAAAAAGTCAGCAGCGTCAGAACGAGGTTCTCGAGTTTTCTCATCGGGCTCATGAATTCCTCCGGATGCGCAGCAACTGGAACTGGAAAACGGAAACGATGACGATCAGCAGGAAAAGCACCGTCGCGACGGCAGACGCATAACCGCCATTGTTCATCTGGAAGGCCTCGCGATAGACCTTGAGAAGCAGAACGAAGCTGGAATTGAACGGCCCGCCGCCGCTTAAGAGATAGATCTGGTCGAATATCTTCAGTTGCAGGATCAGTTGCAGCGTCAGCACCAGCGCCGTCACCGGCCACAGAAGCGGCCAGGTGACGCGGCGGAAGCGCTGCCAGGTCGTCGCGCCATCCAGAGCCGCCGCCTCATAAAGCTCGGCCGGTATGTTCCGCAACCCGGCAATGAAGAGGAGCACATTAAAGCCGTTCGTCCACCAGATGGTGACGACGGCGACCATCGGCATGACCCAGTAGGGGTTCTTGAAAACGGCGACGGGTTTGCCCGCCAGCAGCGATATGACCGGCTGGAGAATGCCGAACTGCAGATCGAGCATCCACGCCCAGATTTCGGTGACGACCGAAACCGGCAGCACATAGGGCAGGAAAAACAGGCTCATGGCAATCGTCTGTTTCACGCCCGAAAGGCGGCTGATGGCGAGAGCGATCATCAGGGCGATGACGGTCGTGGGCACGACGGTCAAAAGCACGAAATAGCCGTTGTTCTTGAGCGAGGTGACGAACAGGCGGTCGCCCAGCAGCTTTGCGTAATTCTCCAGGCCGACCCAGTTTCCCTCACCGATCAGCGGCGCATCGGTGAAGCTCATGCGCACCATCTCTATCAGCGGATAAAGAAAGAAGGTGGTGAAGACCAGAACGAACGGCGTCACCATCGACAGCGCGATCAGCGATTTCTTGCGCCGGTTTTCAATCATTGCCATGGAATGTCTCCGGGAGCTTGCGCATTGCAGCCTGCCCTGCGGCCTCAAACCGGAGGGCAGGCTGTCGATTACTTGAGCTTGCCCTGCAGCTCATCCTTGATCTGCTCCACGGCGTCGGTGCTGCTCATGAAGCCCTGAATGGCAGGGGCGATCACGTTGAGAGCGGCGTCATAGGCGGGGGAAGCGACCCCGGTTATGGTGGTCTTCGGATCGAACACCGCCGCTTCCGCCAGCGAGGCATAGGTGGCATTCGGCTGCATCGCCTTGTATTCGCTGCTTTCGGTGATGGACTTGTAAGCCGGAATATGCCCGGCATCGGCCCAGCTGATGGCGTGTTTTTCCATCCAGCCGATCACCTTCATCACCGCAGCGCGTTTTTCGCCGGAGACCGTTTTATCGCCTTCATTCGGAATGGCGAAAGCATGGGAATCCGCCCAGGTGGCGCGCTTGCCCATCAGCGGCGGCACTTCCACCGCACTCCATTTGAAGCCGAGCTTGCCGTTCTTTTCCAGATCCTTGTAGGTCGGAACTTCCCAGACGCCGTTTAGCTGGAACGCGGATTTGCCGGCGGAAAACAGCGCCACCGAGGCTTCATATTCCGCCTGTTCCGGGGCCCAGCCGTTTTCCCGCCATCTGGACATGGTCTCGATGGCCTTTGCCGCCTTTTCGGCATTGTCGCCGGCCAGAACCTCTTTTTCAGTGACGAGTTCGCCGCCCTGTTGCGACAGCAGCGTATAAAAGACGCGCCACACCCCGCCTTCGCCACCCGATTGATAGGTGATCGGCGTCTGAACGCCATTGTCCTTCGCCCAGGCCAGCGCCTTCTCGAAATCCTCGATCGTCTTGATGCCGGTCAGCTTGCCCTCGGCGTCGAGATAGGGCGAGCCTTTGAGAAGATCGGCGTTGTAATAAAGGACAAGCGCGTGGATATCGAAGGGCACGGCGTAGAGTTTGCCGTTCTGGGTGGCTGCATCCACGGGTGCGCTGAAGAAGTCTCCAGCCTTCAGCCCCGCATCCTCGAGATCCTTTTCGGTGATTTCGCTCAGCACTTTTTCTTCAAGGCCAAGCGGCGCGCGTGACAGGTGATAGGTCATGATATCCGGCCCCTCCCCCACTGCGGAGGCAGTGCGCACCTTGGTATAAAAGGGCACGCCCCATTCGAGCGTCGTTCCCTTGATCTGGATGTCGGGGTGTTCCTTGTTGAAGGCATCGATCAACGCCTTCATGCGCACGCCGTCACCGCCCGACAGAAAGTCCCACCAGACGATATCCTGCTTCGCGAGAGCCGGCAGGGCGCTGAGACCCAGAGCCGCACCAACAAGCAATGTCTTGATCAGTCGCATCGTTCACTCCTCCCGTTTGATCGAACATCCCGTCGAGGGATGGTTTGCTGTTTCGAAAGACGCCTCCTCGCGCCTATCGCAACCGTCTGCCGTTATCGTCGAAGACAAGGACATGGTCGGGCGAGGCGATAAGCGATACCGACCGGCCATCCAGCCTTTCCCGCGTGCCCTGCCGCTGCACGATGATTTCCTTCCCGGATCCGGTGCGGGTATAGAGGTAGGAAAGATCGCCAAGCTCTTCCGCGACCTCGACGACGACCGGCAAGGCGCCCTGTTCCGTAATCGTCAGATGCTCCGGCCGAATTCCGATCTCGACCCGCTGGCCGGGGGAAACGGACTGGGCAAGCCGGGCCCTGAAATGCCCCGCCCCACCCTCGGGCGCGAGCGTCACGATGCCATCCACCTGGGAGACGATATCGGCCCGCAGGAAGTTCATCGCGGGCGATCCGATAAACCCGGCCACGAAACGATTGTCCGGATCGTCGTAAAGGGTAAGCGGTGCCCCCGCCTGCTGCACGATGCCGCCCTTCAGCACGAAAATCCTGTCCGCAAGCGTCATGGCTTCCACCTGGTCATGCGTGACATAGATCATCGTCGCGCCCAGCTTGCGGTGAAGCCGGGTCAGTTCCAGCCGCATCTGCACACGCAGTTCGGCGTCCAGATTGGACAGCGGCTCATCGAACAGGAAAACCTTCGGCTGCCGCACGATGGCCCGGCCGATGGCCACGCGCTGCCTCTGGCCGCCGGAAAGCTGCGAGGGCCGTTTGTGCAGATGCTCCTCAAGCTGGAGGATTCGCGCGGCCTCGCCCACCCTCTCCGTCACTTCCGCCTTCGGTCGGCGGGCAAGACGCAGGCTGAACGCCATGTTCTCGAACACCGTCAGATGCGGATAGAGCGCATAGTTCTGGAACACCATCGCAACCCCGCGATCCGCCGGTTCGACCGCGGTGACATCACGCTCATCGATGGCGATGCGCCCGCCGCTGGTTTCCTCAAGGCCGGCGATCATGCGCAACAGGGTGGATTTTCCGCAGCCGGAAGGCCCCACGAAGACCGCGAAGCTGCCGGCTGGAATTTCCATCGAAACATCCCGGATCGCCGCGAAGGATCCGAAGGACTTGGCGACATTGTTGAGACGGACACCCATGGCCGCCTCACTGAACCTTCAGCCGCAGCACATGATAGGACAGCGCCGGCACCGAACCCTTCAGCGCCCCGTCCTCCACGGCGACGCCGCTGCCCGGCACCGGCACAACGCGATCCGGCTGATCCGGCCCGTTGCCGAGGCGCAGATCATATCCCGCCATGGCAAGATGCAGGCTGAGAGTGGCGGATGAATAGCCGGTGAGGCTGACATCGATCTCCGCCGCCTCTGTCAGATGGCGGTTGAGCACGAACAGCGTCACGACGCCTTCCGCCTCGTCGTAAACACCGGCAACATCGAGATATTTGACGTCGTCGGCCGCGTTGCAATCGTAAGTCGGGCAATCGACGGCGACGTTCAGCGCGACGCCCCGGCCATAAAGCGAGGCGAACTGATAGGGATAATAGATCGTCTGCCGCCATGCAGGCCCGTTCTTTTCCGCCCGGATGGGGGCGATGACATTGACGAGCTGGGCGATGCAGGCGATGCGCACGCGGTCCGAACGGCGAATGAACTCATTGAGCAGGCCGGCGACAAAAAGCGCATCTTCGAAGTTGTATGTCTCTTCCAGAAGTGCGGGCGCTTCCGGCCAGTCCCAGCTCTTGATGCGTTTGCCGTCTTCTTCGCGGATATGATACCAGACGTTCCATTCGTCGAAGCAGATGGAAACCTCGTTCTTGGCGCGCTTCTTGGCCTTCACGTAATCGATGACGCCGGCGATCGTCTGGATATAGCGCCCGGTTTCCTCGATCTTGCCGAAATAATTCAGCGTGTCGCGGCTGTTATTGCCGAAATATTTGTGCAGCGAGATGTGGTCGACATTCTCATAGCACTCCTCCAGCACCTCGCGCTCCCATTCGGGATAGGTCGGCATGCCGTCATTGGAGCTGCCGCAGACAATCGCCTCAATCGTCGGATCGAAACCCTTGAAGGCCTTGGCGGTTTCATTGGCCAGCCGGCCATATTCCACCGCCGTCTTGTGACCGATCTGCCAGGGACCGTCCATTTCGTTGCCGAGGCACCACATTTTCACGCCGTGGGGCTTTTCCGCGCCGTGGCTGCGGCGCAGATCGCTGAGCGTGGTGCCGCCCGGAAAATTCACATATTCGAGGAAATTGCGGGCATCATCCAGACCACGGGAACCGAGATTGACGGCGAGCATCATCTCGATGCCGGCCATCTGCGCCCAGTCGGCGAATTCGTTGATGCCGATCTGGTTGGTTTCCCTGGAGCGCCATGCGAGATCGAGACGAATGGGGCGCTGGTCGCGCGGCCCAATGCCGTCTTCCCAGCGATAGGCGGAAACGAAGTTGCCGCCGGGATAACGGATGGCCGGAATTTTCAGGTCTTGCACGAATTTCAGAACGTCCCTGCGGAAGCCATTCGCGTCCGCCTGCGGATGGCCGGGCTCATAGATGCCGCCATAGATGGCACGCCCCATATGTTCGATGAAGGCGGAATAAAGACGATCGTCGATACGCCCAATCCGGAAGTCCCGGTGGACTGAAACCCGCGCTTTCATAAGGCTCTCCTCCCCTGCGCATTTATATCTCAAAATATGATATGAACCATATTTGATAATATAGTTGCCGAGGGAATCCGCGCCTGTCAACCGCGAAAATCATACTTTTGAAAATTGGCTGGATCAGCCTGCGGTGCGCAGGCGCAGAACGATGTCCTGATCGTAATTCCCGAAGCCGCGGCCAAAAATATTCAGCCCGCCCGGATGTTTTGCATCGGCCTTGACCTCGATGCGCAGGCGGATGGAACGGTGGCTGGTCAGATCGATATCCGCCAGCGTCACATCCGAAATCCGGGTTCCGTCGACATAGGTTCCCTGCGCGGTGATGCGCCAGGTCTTGAGCATGCCATATTGGGAACCGGAGAGCTTCCACCAGTCCGGCGTAAACGCACCGCGCTTGTCGCCGAAGTCGCCGGGTGAGGTCCAGACCCCGATTTCCCGGCCGTTGACGGATAGCGTAATATCGGACGGCCAGTTGCTGTGCGTTCCCGGCACTTCAGAGCTGACCTCCATCGAAAACTCGATTTCCTCGACTTCCCGCCCCTGAATCTTGGCATTATTGGGAAATTGATATTCCACGAAGCCGGAGGTCAACCACAACAGCGCCGCCTTCATGCGGTCCGGATCCATGAATGTATCGGGCACATCGAGCAGGCCGATGATGCCCTCCGGCGAGCAGATACCGCAGGGCGCGGTTACCGAACTTTGGGTGTAAAGACCGAGCGGCATGGCGACCGCGATGTAATTTGATGCGACCGGCGCCTCGGGTTTGCGGAAGGAAACAATGAGTTCGTCGCAGGTGGCAAAGCATATTTTCTGGTTGCCCTTGCGCGCCTTGCGCGTTTCGGTTCGCAGCAGCCCCGCCTCCTCGAGAACGGCCACGCCGGCGGAAACGGTGGACTGGGGGAGCTCCAGCCTCTGCGCAATTTCGTTGACGTTGAGGCCGCTCGCTTCATGCAGCAGCTTCAATATCTGCACGCGGATCAGCGACGCCGCCGCTTTCAGGACATCAAATTCTTTTTCAGCATCAACGAGGAGGAAATTGGGCGCCATATTCTAATCTTCAGATTTATCGATCCAGATCAGAATTTCTGGCTTAAATGCCATGCACTTGTCCAGTGCTGTTTGTCATGCGGACGCTTTTGAAAGGCGTGAAACGCCATCCACCCCTGTCACTTCACAAAAAAGAGCACCGCCACACGGTCTCGACGCCGCGTGGCGGTGCCCGTTTCGTCGTCAGCCGCGCTTGCGCAGGGTCCGCGTGCCGGTGTCGACGAGGTTTTGCGCCGCTTCATCCACGCTGGCGCGGCCGAAGGCGAGCGAATCGGCGATGGGGCGCATCACGCCGCGGTCGAACTCGTTGGCGCCGATCGGCGCGGGTTCCGGATAGGAATCGAGCTTGCCCGACAGGCTTTCGATATAATCCACCGTCTTGCGCTCGGTCTCGTTGAGACTTGGCAACAGGGCCTCACGCACGACCTTGGCCGGCGGCACGCCACGCTCGACGCCGAGCACCTTGCCTGCTTCCAGATCGTTGACGAAGAAGTTGATGAATTTCGCCGCCGCTTCCGCATTGGTCGAGGTGGACGAAATGGACCAGATGAGGCCCGGCCGGTAATAATGCCCGGTCGGCTTGCCCGGCCCCTCGCCCGGCAGCATGCCGATGGACAGCGTTTGTTTATTGAGCTTCTGATAACCGACAAGCTGGTTGGAATAGGCAAAGCCGATAGCCGAATTGCCGAGCGTCAGGGCGTTGGATTCGATGGTATTGTCGTCGCGTGTCTGGATATCGGCGGAAACGCAGAGCTTATTCTCGCGCAGGTCTTCCCAATAGGCGAACCATTCCTTCGCATCTTCCTTGTTGAAGCCAATGGTGCCGTCCTGAAACAGCAGCTTGCCGCGCTGGCGCAGCCAGACATCGAAAACATAATGATAACGCGCGCCATAGGGCACCGCCCAATAGTTCCGTTTTGCCGGACCGTTCTTCTTGAAATCGCGCGCCAGTTCCGAGAGCGCCTTCCAGGTGATCTGGTCCTGCGGCACGGAAACGCCGGCTTCCTTCAGCGTGTCAGCATCATACATCATGCAGAAGGAATTCAGCCCGAGGCCGACGCCGTAAAGCTTGCCGTCGATGCGGCAGAGATCGACCTCGCTTTTGCCGAAGGTGGAAAGATCGAGCGACTTGCCGACGAACTGGTCCAGCTCCATGCAGGCGCCACGGCCGGAATAATCGGCAATGGTGGAAGGTTCGAGCTGGAAGATATCGGCGACGTTGCGCCCCGCCATCGATGTCGCAAGCTTGGTCCAGTAATCGGAACCGGCGATCATTTCGCCGCTGATCTCCGTCTGCGGGTTTGCCTTCTGGTAAAGGGCGATCACGTCGTTGGTGCGCTTGCTGCGGTCGGCCGATCCCCACCATACGCAGCGAAGCCGGGTCTCAGCCGCGGCCGCGCGAAAACCACCCGCCGCCACGCCGAGACCGGCCAGCGCCGCCGTCACCAAAAATCCACGTCTGTCGATAGTTTGCATCTGCTCCTCCCGCGTTTTGCAAATTTTTCACTGACTACTTAAATTCTTGCAAATTTTCTTTGTTTGCAATATTTGCATCATATTAGATTTTTTTGCAAGCGCAGGAGACGATATGAACGATACGCCCGACATCAGCCGCCCGCGCCAGTCGGATATCGCCCAGCGCGCCGGCGTTTCCATCAGCACCGTCTCGCGCGTTCTTGCGGGAGAGAAAGGTATCAGCGCGTCGATCCAGACCAAGGTTCTGGGGGTGGCGGCGGAGCTCGGTTATCCGTTGCGACCGGTCGTAAACCAGACCGGCGGCGTGCCGCTGGAGGGCAAGAAAATCCTCGCACTCATGTCCGCCGAAAGGGCGACCGGCGATATCGGCGCTTTTTATCACGATATTTTCGACATGCTGCGCAGCCTTGCCCAGACCGATGGTTTCGAACTCGACATCCGGCTTTTGCACCAGAAACAGGTGGATGATGCGCTGACCCAGCGGGTCTGCGAGATGGACGGCCTTCTCGCCATCGGCCTCGATCCCGAGGATGAAATCATCCACCGCATCACGCAGGGTGTGCTGCAACCGGTTCTGGTCAACAGCGCCGATCCTTCGATGATGCTGGACTGCGTCTCGCCTTCCAATTTTTACGGCGGCGCGCTGGCGGCGCGGCGGCTGCTGGAACTCGGCCACCGCAAGGTCGCCTATATCGGCCCGCATCATCGCCACACCATCAGGGAACGTATGCGCGGCTTCCGCCACACGATCCTCGAGGAAGAGGGAACGACCTATGAGGAGTTTCTGCTTTCGACGGCGGATAGCGGCTTCGGACAGGCGGGCGACGCGGTTCGCCAGCTATTGGCCAAAAACCCTGAACTCACCGGCATTTTCTGCATGAATGATGCGATTGCGCTCGGCGCGCTGGGGGCAGCGCAGGAGCTTGGCCTCGCCGTGCCGGACGATCTTTCCATTATCGGCTTCGACGACCTGCCATTTGCCGAACTCTCCACCCCCCGTCTCAGCACGATCCGCGTCGACCGTCGAGAAATCGCCCGAGAGGCGGTGGAACTGATGCGCCGCCGGCTGACGGAACCTTCCGCCAATGCTCGCCAGGTGCAGCTCGGTGTGCAGCTGGTGGAAGGACAGACGGCCGGCAAGGCGAAAAAGACGGGAAAGGCGGCACGCGATGCATGACACCATGAGTAAGCCCACCATGGCCAGATTCAATCCGCTGCACGGCAATCCGCTCAAAAGCCGCGCCGATGTCCGGCGGGCGCTGGATGAGAGTTTTGCGCCGCTTCTTCCCTATTTTTCGCCGGGCGGCGCAAGAGTGACGCTCAGCGGCGCCGCCGCGCATTTCGACCGGGCGGCGGCCGATCTGGAAGGTTTCGCCCGGCCGCTCTGGGGCATCGCACCGCTTGCGCTGAGCGGCGATCATTTCGACCACTGGCCGCTTCTGGCGCGGGGAATAGCCAACGGCACCGACCCTTCCCATCCCGAATATTGGGGCGACGTGCGCCAAAGGGATCAGCGGCTGGTGGAGCTTGCAGCCCTCGGTTTTGCGCTGAGGCTTGCGCCTCAGCACCTGTGGAAACCGCTCTCCAACACACAGAAAGACAATGTGCGCCGTTATCTGCTGACGGCGCGCGAGCGCAATTACGCCGACAATAACTGGAAGTTTTTCCGGGTGATGGTCGATATGGCGCTGGATCATCTCGGCATCGATTTCGACCGCAGCCTGACCGAAACATTCCAGAAGGAACTGGACGAATTCTATATCGCCGACGGCTGGTATCGCGACGGTAATTACCGCCGCATCGACCATTACATCGCCTTCGCCATGCATTTTTACGGCCTGATCTACGCGAAACTCAGCAAGCCTGACGATGCCTACGCCGCACGCTACCGGGAGCGGGCGCGCCTCTTCGCCGGCGATTTCGCCAGCTGGTTCGATGAGGATGGCGGCACGCTCGCCTTCGGCCGCTCCATGACTTACCGCTTCGCCTGCGGCGGCTTCTGGGCGGGTCTCGCTTTTGCCGATGAGGAGGCGCTGCCCTGGGGCGAAATCAAGGGGCTTTATCTGCAACATCTGCGCTGGTGCGCGAAAAAGCCGATTGCCGACCGTGACGGCGTGCTTTCCATCGGCTACGCCTATCCGCAGCTCACCATGTCGGAAAGCTATAATTCGGCGGGCTCGCCCTATTGGGCCTTTAAAGCCTTCCTGCCGCTCGCCCTGCCGGAAAGCCACCCCTTTTGGCAGGCGGAGGAAAAGCAGCCCGAAACATCCGCAAAACCAAAGCCACTCATTCACCCCGGCATGGTGATGATGCGGACCAGCGGCAATGTCACGGCGCTTTCCAGCGGGCAGGAAAACCTCTCCATGCGCGGCGGGCCGGAGAAATATGCCAAATTCGCCTATTCCTCCCGTTACGGTTTCGGCGTCGAAGTGGATGAGCGCGGTTTCAGGACCAACGGTTTCGACAATATGCTGGCCTTCTCCGAAGACGGCCTGCATTACCGCGTGCGCGAAACCAACGAGAAGGTTCTGCTGGCCGGGGAAAGCCTGCTGGCGACATGGAAGCCGTTCCCGGATGTGGCGGTTGAAACGACGCTGGTTGCGGCTGGCGGCTGGCATATCAGGCTGCACCGGATCACCTCTGCCCGCCCGCTTTCGGTGACGGAAGGCGGCTTCGCGATCAATCGCAACGATGGCGACCGCGATGCCGTGCACGAAGAGACCGGCCGGGCGACCGCCGATTGCGGCACAGACATATCCGCCATTGTCGATCTCGGCTCCAGCATAACCCGCCACGGCGTGGCGCTGAAGGCGCTGCCCAACACCAATCTCATCAATGCCAAGACCACGGTGCCGCAACTGCGGGGCGAGATTCCGGCGGGCGAAACCCTGCTTGCCTGCGCGGTCTTTGCTGGGGTGACCGGGCCAGAAAGCGAAACAGCGTTGGCGACAGCTCCGGCACTTCCGGATATGGAGGCGCTCGACCGCCTGTTTACGGAACGGGGCGTTCCGGTCAGCAGCATGGCGGCAACGGGAGAGCCGCAATGACGAGCCCGCTTCCGCGTCTCAGCCTTGCCATGGACCCGGAGCGAACCCAGCATGTGCTGACACCGCAGGCGCTCGAAAGGCTGTCGCAGAGCGTCCATATTCTCGACACGGGGCGGATCTGCGATTTCCACGATCCCGCAGTGAAGGAGCAGCTGGCGCGGACGGACATTCTTCTGACCGGCTGGGGCTGTCCGGATATCGGCGCGCGCGAGCTGGCGCTGATGCCGCGCCTCAGGCTGATTTCCCATGCCGCCGGCACGGTCAAATATTTCCTGTCGCAAGCGGTGTTCGATCGTGGCGTTACCGTGTGCAGCGCGGCGGAGGCGAATGCACAGCCGGTCGCCGAATTTTCTCTGGCGATGATCCTGCTCGCCGGCAAGCGCACCTTCGGCTTCCGACGCCTTTATCTGGAGCATCGCGACCGCGCCCCTGTCGAGCGATTGCAGGCGCAGGCCATCGGCAATCTCGGCCTGACGGTCGGCATCGTCGGCGCATCGCGCATCGGACGTCGCGTCATCAATCTGTTGCAGCCCTTCGATCTCAACCTCATCCTTTTCGATCCGCTTCTAAGCGCTGCGGAGGCGGAAAAGCTCGGCGTGCAGCTTGTGTCGCTCGAGGAGCTGATGGCGGTGAGCGATGTCATTTCGCTGCATGCACCCTCCCTGCCGCAGACGCGGCATATGATCGGCGCGGCAGCGCTTGCGCGCATGAAGGACGGCGCGACCCTGATCAATACGGCGCGCGGCGCACTGGTGGATGAAAACGCGCTTCTGGCCGAACTGAAAACCGGACGCATCGAAGCCGTCATCGACGTGACCGACCCGGAAGTGCCGCCGCCGGATTCACCCTTTTACAGCCTGCCGAACGTCTTCCTCACGCCGCATATCGCCGGCGCCACCGGGCTTGAACGCGCAAGGCTCGGCGACATGGCGATTGCCGAAATCGAACGCTTCTGCCACGCGGCACCTCTGCAACAACAGGTGCGGCCGGAACATCTGGAACTGATCGCATGAGATTTTTCGAGCCGGGCCTCTGCTCCGTCACCTTTCGCTCCCTGTCGCCACAGGCCGTCATCGAGCTTGCCGCCGCAAACGGCATCAGGTCCATCGAATGGGGTGCGGATATCCATGTACCGCCCGGCGATCTCGAAAATGCAAGGGATGTTGCGGCGCGGACGGCGCAAGCCGGCCTCTCCGTCTCCTCTTACGGCTCCTATATCTTTGCGCCGGATTTTGCGCCGGAAGATGTGACCGCCGTGCTCGAAACCGCAAAGGCCCTCGGAACCGGCCATATCCGCATCTGGCCCGGCAGCCGCAAACGCCCATCTGCCGATTACTCCCCCGGAGAACGCCGCGCGGCAACGGAAGCGCTGGCGACAATCGCCCGCCGGGCGCACGACCATGGCATCACAATCGGCCTCGAATATCACCCCAACTCACTGACGGACACCCTGCCCTCGGCCCTGCAACTCATGCAGGATTTGCCGATGCCCAACCTGTTTTTCTACTGGCAACCCGCCCCCGGCCTGCCGCTGGAAGACGCACTCGCGGAAATATCCGCACTCGGCCCACGCATCTGCCATCTCCACGTCTTCGCCTGGCTCGCCGACACCAGCCGCCTGCCGCTTCACGAACGCGCGGATTATTGGCGGGCGTGTGTGGATGCATTGCCGGAGAGCGAATGGACGAAACCGTCCTATGCGATGCTGGAATTCGTCAGGGGCGATGACATCGGCCAGTTTGGGGAAGATGCGGCGACGCTAAGCAAGATACTCGCTGGCCACAGAGCGGCAGATTAGCGCACGATCGAAACCTCGCGCGCGACGTCATTCTCGACCCTGTGCCGGGGATCTAATCATGTTGAACAAAATCAACACGTTGCAGATCCTCGGGACAAGCCCACTGCTGTCCGGTTTAAATTTGGTGGACATGGCGCACGGTGTTGATTCTACTCGTATTCGAGCGTTTGGCGACGATCTCGGACACGAAAGAGGAGCAACACCGTGCGG
>NZ_JAQAHF010000030.1:0-22700 GCF_027871645.1 Agrobacterium sp. ST15.13.015 | reverse complement strand
CGCGATTTTCCCCGTCCTCGTAACGCTGATAGGTGCGCGCCCTCTCAATACCGAGGAGCGCCGCCATGTCAGCCAGGGTTTTTCCGCGCGTCAGTCGCCACTCTTTCAATCGCATGGCCGGGAATATGTCGATAAACGACAATAAAAGTCAATCAAAATACTTGTCGAAAACCGACATACCCTCTTTGTCGAAAATCGCTATAAAAATACCATGACAAATCAGATCAGAAAAATCCGGGAAATGAGTGGCAAGACGCAGGCGGAAGCGGCTGCGGTGCTTGATATCACTACTGAAAATTACAACCGGCTGGAAACGGGCAAGACGCAGTTAACCCTTTCCAAGATAGAAAAGCTGGCCGAGTTTTTCCACAGGCAGCCGGCCGAACTGATCGCCAGCCACGGCAACGTGCGGACGGTTAGGGTGCGTCAGCATGTGCAGGCGGGGGAATGGGCAGAATCACTGCTTTGGCATGAAGACGATTGCTATGACGTAATCGTTCCGAATGATCCAGAGTTTCAGAATGTCATGCTTTATGGCGCGGAAACGCGCGGACCGTCTATGAATAAGCGTTATGCCGAGGGCTCGGCAGTCATTTACACCAGCCTGATGGAAACCGGAGAATCCCCTATTCCCGGCAAAAGATACATCGTGGAGCGAGAGCGCGCAGACGGCTTGCGCGAAGCCACGGTCAAAACACTCTTCAAGGATGACGAAGGGAAATTCTGGCTCCTGCCGGAATCGAATGATCCGCGTCACCAGCAGCCTATCGACCTTAGCGGCGCTGATAACGACATCGTGAGGATCGTAGGTAGAGTGACGTTCTCGGTACAACGCGAGACGTAAAGCCGCCCATCAAAGCGCCCGAATTTTTCAAAGACCTATGTCATTGATCGACATAGGTCTTTTTTTGTTCTCCTTATGTATTGTCGAAAATCGACATGCTGTTGCTTGACTTTGATTGTCGTTTATCGACATATTCCCGCCATCCCGAACCGTTGAGCCCCCTCACGGCAGAAGGGTTCCCGGATGGGCGGCTTTCCTCGAAATGTCATGCCGCCCATCCACCTCAACAGGATGGAGAACCAGGCATGAAACAGCGCTCGCAGGAAGAGAACAAGATCATCAACAAGATGGCGGATGCAATTTTGGGCCTTGGCGAAGGCTGCACCGAGAACGATATCGCCGACCGTTTTACCCGCGAACAGATCAAAAAGTACGGCGAGGAGGCCCGCGAGCTGGCCGGCCGCCTTGCCCGTCGTGAAGCGGCCTAACGCCCCTTCCGGTTTCCGCACCTTCGCCTGCGCAGGCAGGTGCGGTTTCCCGAATAGACGGACAGGCCATGCCAAGCAGACCCACAAAACGCCCCCCTAAAACCAAAGCCCACCACGCGCCGCGCCGAATGGCAACCGCGCAAGATTTGGGTGCGCTCTGGTGGCATCGGAACACCGATAAGCCTGCCCGCCGTCTCGATGTTTCAACCGGCGCACAAGGTGACCAAGCCATGACCGACATCAACGAAACAAAATTCCGCCTTGGCGGTTTTCAGGCCAAGTACCTTCACCCGCTGCATTCCTTTGTGAAATATGCGCGCAAGGTCCACCCGCTCCATTTGCTGTTAGGGTCGATCCACATCGAGCCGGCCGAGAGCGGTGGCGTCTACATCATTGCTTTGACGGGGCATGCCACCGCGATAATCCACGATCCGGAGGGCTTTATCGAAGCCCCAGCAATCATCGACTTTCCGGATGCAGCCTTTGCAGCCGCGAAGGGTATCGAGATCGCGCCCATGACGTTTTGCGGTGACGACTATGATGTTACTCCACCGGAATGGCTTCAGCCGGGCATGGTCTATGTCTATTCGGCCGGCATGCACATCAGCCCGAAAATGCGCAATCCCGCATGGGCGGCATGCCATGAAGAGTTTCAGCCCGCCTTGTTTTCGACGCCGAGCAGCGTTCGGGACCATACACGGGGGCTTGATTACCGACTGTCGGAAACAAAGAGCGCTGCGTTTATCCGCGACTTCCTCGCGGCCGACCCGATCAGCGCGGCTGAAATTTGTTTCAACCCAATTGTGCCGGCGCTTTTCAATCCTCTGATTGACGTTCTGCTGGCCGACCATCCGACCGCTATTCCCGTTCACAGCTTTCGCAAGGCTGTTAACTCTAAAGCACCCATGCTGGTTATGCAGTTGACCGAATGCCCCGAGTTCGTTGGCATCTGGATGGCTATGAACCCTATGGCTGTGAACGCTACCGAGGTGCTACCCCCCTTTTCTTTTGAGCCGAAGGCAAGCCCATCCGCCGAGGTCACTGAAGGATGAGCGCCAGCGCCAGCCCCAGCCGCAAACCGAAATCGCTTTTCCGGATCACCTACCGCGACGGCGCGACGGTCACGACAACCGCCGCGACTTCGGTTCTGGCCGGCGCACAGGCCGAGCGCCAGCGCCCCGGCGCAATCAAGAGCATCAAGTTTTTGAGGAAGGTTTCCAATGGCTGATACGACGAACATTTCGTGGGCGGATATGACCTTCAATCCTTGGATTGGCTGCACCCGCATCGCGCCGGCCTGCGACGGCTGTTACGCCGCCCATCTGATGGAAACCCGCATGCACCGCGCCGAGTGGGGCGGGCCGGGCAAAGGCAACGGCACCCGCGTTCGCACCAATGCCGCAAACTGGCGCAAGCCGCTCGTATGGAACGCCAAGGCCGCGAAGGAAGGCACCCGCCCCTTTGTGTTCTGCGCTTCGCTTGCTGACGTGTTCGATAACGCCATTCCAGATGAATGGCGTCGGGATCTATTCGACCTTATCCGCGCCACACCGCACCTTGTCTGGTTACTTTTGACGAAGCGCCCGCAGAACATTGCCAAGATGGCCGAAAAGACCGGAGGACTGCCGGAAAATGCAGCGATCGGAACCACGGTTGAGGATCAGCCGCGGGCGAATATCAACGTGCAAGCATTACTGCAGGCGAGCGTTGATTTGTGGCACGCGAAGACACGCCCGCTCTTTCTGTTCCTGTCGTGTGAGCCACTTATCGGCCCGGTCGATCTGACGGCATTTCAGGAATACCCGAAATCCAAGTATTTTACCGACGCTTTGCGCGGGAAAGTCTGGATGCGACCGGAAGACAACGACATTCCCACCACGCGTTTTGTCCAAAACGGCCGGGACTACATCGGGCTTTGCCACAGCATCCAGTGGGTGATCGTTGGCGGCGAAACTGACCAAGGCGAACACAAGGCACGGCCAGCCCATCCAAATTGGGTTCGCAGCCTGCGCGACCAGTGCGCGGGAGCCGGCGTTGCCTTTCATTTCAAGCAGTGGGGCGAGTACGTGCCCCAGCTCGGTTCCGTAACGCTCGATGATGACCCGGAAATCAGCCGGTTCGACTGGATGGAGTGGACCGGCGAGGAGTGGGAAAACTGGCAAAAGCCCATGTGGTGCGACGAGCTGGACCCGGACCACAGCATGATCCGAGCCGGCAAGCGCAAAACCGGCCGCTTTCTGGACAGCGTTGAGCATAACGCCCGCCCCGCCGTCCCTGCCCTCACCCTGAAAACTGACGCAGCCTAAGAGACAGCAATCATGATCGAGCAAACCTCACGATACGCGACACCTGAAACCAAGTACCTGCCCCACGATTGGCAGGATGAAGTCAATCCGGACTGGCAAACCAACCCGAGCAAATTCATTCACAAGACGGACGCCGGCTACATCCTTAAACCGGTTGAAGGCTGCGATAAGGAAGACATCGATTTCTACGTGCGCGAGCTTCAGTACGGCGATGTCATCAAGTTTGCTCAGTACCGGAACTATGGTGAGTTCATCCTCACAATTGAGGATAACGGCACGCTCCGCACCAATTACCTTCTTCCGGTTGAAGGCAACCTTTACCGCGTAGACGGTGATGACGACAGATCGGCGGGATCGCTGGATGAGCTTGTCAGCAAGCACGATTTGGAACCCGGCACACATACCATTGATGTTTTTTGGGAAGGACCATCCACGTCATGGAGCTTTGTTATCGAGGGGGAAACGGCGAAGTTCGTCATTCACTGGCACGCGCTCTACAGCGACGGCGGCGAGGGTGAACCTTGGATGGCCTACGTTGAAGGCCATCATGACTTGTTCGCTCTGGCACCTACCGCAGAGAAGGAAATCTGCGATGCGTTCGGCAATGGAAGCATCACTGAGATTCTGGACGCGGCCGGCGGCGCTGCCCTTGCCCACCTCTGGCTAAAACAAACCGGCGAATTCGACGGCCAGCCTATCCTTGACCTTGCGGAAGCGAATGAGGATGGCGCGTTCGCCGTAACCGGCGTGAGGTTCGAATGACGAGCAGAGCCGAACAACTCGAAGCCGCCGCCCGGAAACTCGCCAACGCGGTCGAGCATGACATGAACGGCAGCATGGGCAAGGGCGGCAATGGCGGCCTGCTATCAGACACAACCTTGCGCGCGGCCCATGAGGTTCATGCGATCCTCAATCGCGCGCCTACAAACGAGGCTAGCCGATGAAAGACCACCCCATCCTATTCAGCGGCACCATGGTTTGCGCCCAGCTCGAAGAGCGGAAGACGCAATCGCGCCGCCATTTCAAACTGCCGAGATGGGCCGTTCCCGGCACCCTCGAAATCGATGATGACGGCCCCTATGCATGCGTTGAGGCGACAAGCTGCCTTGCAAAAGTGCCGCTCAAGGTTTCCGTAGGCGACCGCTTTTGGGTGAAAGAAACGTGGCGCGCTCACGCGTGGCATGCCGACCAGGTGCAAATCGCCTACGCCGCCCAGCAGGGCAAAGTGGGCTGGAATGAACAGCATGAATGCATTCCCTACCCGAACGGCGACAAGAACGCTTTCAAATATTATGCGCCCAAAGGACCGGACTTCTGGCGGCCGTCGATCTTCATGCCTCGCTGGGCATCGCGCATCACGCTTTGCGTGACCGATGTGCGGGTTGAGCGCCTTCAGGATATCAGCGAGGCCGACGCCATTGCCGAAGGCGCTTGGCGCACGCCCACCTTCAGCCGTTTTGCCGATGACCTTCAAGCAGCGTCAGGAGGGAAGTTGTTTCCCACCGCGCGCGATTGGTATCGCGACTTGTGGGACAGGATCAACGGCACGGGCGCATGGGACGCAAACCCATGGGTGATCGTCTACACCTTCACCGTCCACCGCCAGAACATCGACCGGATGACATCCGCCACCGTGGGAGCTGCCGCATGACACCTACTCGGCCAGTTCTTCGCTATCTGGGCGGCAAGTGGCGGCTTGCTCCTTGGATCATCAGCCACTTCCCCGCGCATCGCCTTTATGTCGAGCCGTTTGGCGGCGCAGCCTCGGTGCTGCTTCGCAAGACGCGGTCCATGGGCGAATGCTACAACGACCTTGATGGCGAGGTGGTAAATCTATTCCAGGTGCTGCGCGACGAAGACAGCGCGGCCGAGCTGCGCCGCAAAATCGACATCACGCCATTTTCTCGCGACGAATACGACGCAGCCTTTCTGCTGGCGAAAGCGCCAGTGGAACGCGCGCGGCGGCTGATCGTTCGCTCTTACATGGGGCATGGATCAAGCTCAGCCGTGAGCCGAAAGAGTACGGGTTTCCGCGCCAGCTTGGTTAATCGGGGCGGCGCACTGCCGGCCGGCGAGTGGCCAACACTGCCGGCGGCGCTGCAGGCGGTAACTGACAGGCTAAAAGGCGTTCTGATCGAGAACCGCCCGGCGCTCCAAATCATCGACAGGTACGATGAAGACGAGGCGCTTATCTATCTCGACCCGCCATACGTTCCGGACACCCGATCACAGAAACGGAAAGGCGGCCAAGCCTTCCACACGTACAAGCACGAAATGACAATCCAGCAGCACGCCGAGTTGCTGGACAGGATTATTGAGTGCCGCGCAGCCGTGGTCCTCTCCGGCTATCCGAGCGAGATTTACGACAAGCGCCTGTCCCATTGGGAAAGGGTCGAGATCGCCGCGCACGCCGATGGTGCTTTGGACCGTACTGAGGTTCTGTGGATCAACCCGCAATGCCTTTCCCGCCTTAACGCTGAAAAGCATCCCTCTCTTTTCGAAGGTGCAGCATGACCAACGCAACAAAGACACAAAGAAACTTGTACGAAGCCGCCGTCATCGAGCGCCTGAAGGAAAGCGGGTTCCTCGAAATCGAGATACGCACCGAAAGCCTCATGCGCTGCGGCGATGGATATCAAGACGAGGTCATCAATGCCGGCTGGCACTACTGGAATGCTGCCCTTTCCGCACGGGTGCAGGACGTGGCGGGAATGAAACATGTTGGCTGGCGATGGAAGCACGCCGACACGCCGGAAGAAGGTCATTGGCACTATGAAGGCGGCACGGAAAAGCCTGACCCGGGCTTCAGACCCGCATATGCAGAATTGGTCACATTCGAGAAGGTTTACGCCCCCGCAGCACCTGCAAAGGCGGACATCGCTGCGCTAGAAGCCCAGCTGAAACACCTGATAACGACGCGGAAGAACAAGGCTGCGCTTGCTGCGTTCGATAACGATACGCGCATGTGGTTCATCGCCCAGCTCACCGGCACAGCCAGCGGCCGCGTACCCCTCACCGACATCGAGGCATTGGTGGCACGGCACCTTCCACCCGCCACGGACACCGCACCCTTGAACTGAGAGAGGCAGGGTTTTGCAGCCGGCGAAACGCCATCACCGAGGAAACTTTGTGACGCCGCTTGCAGAATCAACGGGAATCACTGCTACATGTAGAGATGAAGAATACTCGTCCCTCATCCCGTGAAAGCGTTGCAGCCACCCGTGCGAGACAAGCAGCCAAAGGGCTTGTGAATGTCAGCATTGTTATGCCGGGTGAAGTGGTAGCAGAGATTGACCGATTAAAACAGGAGCGTGGGGCATCGTCCCGCGCCCCGATACTGGAAGAGGCCTTCAGGTTTTATATAGAACAAACAAGGGCATAAAATAAAAAAGCCCGCCTTTGGCGAGGCAGGGCTTTTTTGGATAAGTAGATAAAACGATCTTGAGAACCGTAAGACAGTCTCAAGATAGTTCAGAATTAACGAACTCGCAAGATGTTAGCGCTTGCGGGAGCGCTGATTTTTTGTCTGCTGTCCATGCCCTCTTGAGAGAGGACAAAGGAACCATGTTCCAGCAGATTGGCGCGGTGCAGGCAAAATCCGGCACCAAACGAACTGGCGCACCCGTGCGTAGAAATTCCCGCCTGAAGGGCAAGTGTGAGGCTGTATTCTGGAAGCCTATGCCCCGCCACGAAGCCCGCGAAATCATGCTTGCAGCGCGCAAGTATGAGCTGGCGATGAAACAGCCAGGCAAGCGCACCGGCCCCCTCGGTCACGTTGCGCTTGAAGTGCTGGACTACCTCACCAACCTGGTTGATTTCGGGAACGGCCGGCTTGATCCATCTATTAGCACCATCATGGAAAAGATCGGCCGCGCCCGAGCTGCGGTATGCCGAGCGCTCGATGCGCTCCGTACCCATGGCTTTGTCGATTGGCTGCGCCGATACATTCCGACCGGCAACGATGGCGCAGGCCCGCAGGTCCAGCAGACAAGCAACGCCTATCGCTTGAGCCTGCCGGCGCGCGCCAAGGCGCTTCTTGGCAAATATGCGAGGAAGGCCGCCCCCCTGCCCGATGACGCGCTACAGGCCCAGCAGGAACGCCAAGACGCCCTCAAGGCTCACATGGATAGCCTTTCGCCGGCCGACCGTTTGCGGGAGACTGTAGAGGACAGGGCGCGCGCCGAGCAACTGGCGGGCTATGTGGAGCGGGCGGCACAGAACCGCGCCCAGCGGGCCGAGGAAGGCCGTCAGACGCCGGCAGCAAAGCAGATGCAGTTTCACTACACCCAGCCGGCCACGGCGAACCCTGCCATTGAGCGATTCCGCAAAAATTTGGAGGCAAGAAAGGCCGGAAAGCTTTTGAATGAGCGTGAGTTCACTGAAAGAACTGAATCCGGCCCTGATTTTTATAATCCTGCGGATTAATAAGCGGACGCCGCTTGTTCGGTCCGCTTACGCGGCCCTGCGGCGGTTCCGAACCGCGTTAAAGTGCGGTTCGGCGGCAACCTATACGCAATTTCAGAACCGTTTACACGCCCGGATAGGTTCTTTGGCTTATGAGAGGTCGCAAGGGGAAATCTTGAGGAGAATATTATTCCACATCCCCCGGAGCGGCGTCTTGCGGCGCAACTTTAAGCCGCGCGATAGTCTGGCGGCTCACGCCGTGTTTTCGGGCCAAGGCCGACACGCTAACGCCTTCCGCGAGTTCTGACTTGGCTGACTTCACTTGCCGATCCGTCAATGCGGGCGGCCGGCCGAAGCGCTTGCCTTTTTCGCGCGCCCGCGCCACGCCGGCTTGCGTCCTTTCAATCAACAGGTCGCGCTCAAATTGGGCCATCGCATTCAAAATATGCATCGTCATCGTGCCGGCCGAGCTGGTGAGATCGAGGCCGCCCAGTTGGAGGCAATGCACCCTCACCCCGTTTTCGGCCAGCATCTTGACCGTGCTGCTAACGTCCATGGCGTCACGGCCGAGGCGATCCAGCTTTGTCACGATCAACACGTCTTCCGGTTCGAGTCGGTCGAGCAGTTTCAAGAACCCCGGCCGCTGGGCCACCGGCGTACTTCCAGAGATCGTTTCCGAGACGATCCGGCGCGGCATGATGTTAAAGCCGGCCCTTTCAATTTCCGCGATCTGGTTCTCGGCCGATTGTCCGACTGTCGAAACGCGCACGTAAGCAAAAATTCGAGACATTCTCTCCCCTGCCCTGTCCATAAGTGACCGGGCCATTATTGGACATGTCGCATTTGCTGGAAAGGGGGTTTCGACCAGGTGTTAGCGTCGGTGCCACATCCGGACGGTTTTGAGCATCGAAGTTCTGCGCCGGGATGGCCATGCAAAGCTTTGAAAATGAATGCCGCAACGCGCCCATTTAAAATTAACGCGTGGTTTACTTTCATCACTCGGCACACCGGATTTAATGAGATACCCGGTTTGTTTAGTTACCGGGTATTGCCCCTTATCTGATAAGTGGGCTTACCCGGTTTTTCAAAATATCCGGTTGCAGAATATATCCGGTTTGTGCTTTTATCGGGTTAATTCAGTTACCGGATTTAATAATTAATCCGATATCAACTTTTACCGGGTATCTGAATAAACCAGATTATTATTTCAACCGGAGTTTTCATCTATGCCTGTTGTCGTAATTGCATCATCGAAAGGTGGCGCTGGGAAATCAACCACGGCAGTTCTGCTGGGCACCGAGCTTGCCCGCAAAGGCGTGCCCGTCACAATGTTGGACTGCGACCCCAACCATTCCTTGAGCATATGGGCTGGGAAAGGGACACTTCCTGAAAACATTCAGGCACTGAGTGACGTCACGGAATCCAGCATCGTCAAAACGATCAAGCAGCACGATGTTGATGGCGCAGTGGTGATCGTTGATCTTGAAGGCGTAGCGTCTCGGATGGTGTCCAGAGCCATATCACAAGCGGATTTGGTTCTGATCCCAATGCGCGCCACGATCCTTGACGCCACGATTGGCGCGCAGTCACTACAGCTTATCGCCGAAGAAGAGGAAGCCATAAATCGCCGCATCGCGCATGCCGTGGTTTTCACGATGACCCGGGCCATCCGCTCGAAGCAACAGAACGGGATTGAAAACTCATTGAGGGAAGGGGGAATTGATATTGTGGAGCCGCCGCTCATGGAACGCGCCGCCTTTTCCGCCCTCTTTGAATTCGGCGGCGATCTGCATTCGATGGAAACTAAGCAAGGCAACATGTCATCAGCAATCGAGAACGCCGAGGCATTCGCCATGGCGGTTTACAAGCGTCTGACGGAGGCACTGAAATGACAGATTTCAAACTGGATCTCGGCGCACTGAAGCGCACAGCCAAGCCGGCAACAGAAGCAGCCATCGCAAAGGCCGATGCGGCAGGAGAGGCGAGGGGGTTTGTTGATCGTTCACCACGCGGGAAGCCCGGCCGAAAGAAAAGTGAACGAACCGGCCAGGTGCATGCCAAGGTGCTGCCGCATGTATCCGAAGAGATAGCAGAGGAAGCAATGCGGCGCGGCGTGGTGCAAGGTGTCATCATCGAAGAAGCATGGGCGCTTTATCTGGAAAACAAGAAGTAACCGAGTAGGTGTCGTATGGTCGACAAATCGAAGCATCCAGACCTCCCAAAAAAACTTATGGAGACCTCAATTGAAGGCCTCCTCCAACGCTTTGTTGGCAGGAAATCCGATGCTGAAACAATCGAAGAAATGTCCGACGAAATAGAACTGCTTCGGCTTCTACACTCACCCCCCACGAAGGCGAAAGAGTAGAATTCTTGATATTTTTGTACACACAAAAAGCTTGTGCAATCCAATTATTTATCGTACATACAATTTATGAAAATCATTTGGGACGAACATAAACGGCAATCGAACCTGACCAAGCACGGTCTAGACTTTGCTGACCTGTCGATTGATTTCTTCGAAACAGCCAAAGTCCAGCCTTCCAAGGATGGCCGCTACAAGGCGATAGGAAATTTCGAGGGCATCACCGTTATTGCCGTTGCGTTTCGTCCGTATGGCTCAGAAGCCCTTTCCGTCATCTCAATGCGACGGGCAAACAAGGCAGAAAGGAATTTATCATGACCCGGAAATGGCCTCAGTTTATCACCGCTGACCTTGGAGACACTGACGCCGACGCCGTCGAGCTGCGCCGGCGCTGGCAGGAATATGACCGCGCCATGAAAGACCTGATTGCCAAGGGCGGCGTACATCAAGACGAGGATGGATGGTGGGTTGAAACCGCAACCGGCGAAATGATCGGCCCCGATCCTGATATTGAGCGCCCGCTAGAGGTGGACGAGCAAGCCAAGATGAAGCCGCTCCGTGAAGTGCTGCCGGATTTGGCCAAGAGCATCGACCGGGAGATAGCCCGGCGCGGCCGGCCGAAAGCACAGACGCATAAAACGCCCATCACAATCCGTCTCGATCCCGAAGTTGTCGAGCATTACAAGGCGATGGGGAAGGGGTGGCAATCGCGCATGAACAGCGACCTTAGAAAGCTATCCGGCCTGCATTGACACGAACCACGGAAGCCGCCCCAGCCGGGCGGCTTTTTTGTTCCACCGGCGATTGCTTGACTCCTTTTGAATATGAGAACATTCATAGAACAAAAAGGAAGGATCAATGCCCGCGCCGCTCCTGAAATCAACCGAAATTCAAACCACAATCAGGAAACCGCTTAGCTGGCCTATGCTGATTTGCCACCAGAACGAATGGCAGGTTTGCTACAAGGCGAAGGGAAAGCTTGACTGGCGCACTATCACCGCATGGGTCTACGGCCGTGAAAGCATATTCTTTTGCGAAGTAGGGCAGGAGCAACATGTGGTGGATTTGCCCGATCCCAAAAAGGTGCCGTTCTTCGATGCCAACTTTCCTTTTACCGTCGATGAAATCACGGGTGACGGTTTCCGTTTCAAGGAACTCGCCGGCGCTGACAACATCGTGGCCGCGAACGCTGCCTATCAGGTCTACAGGCACAATCGCACTGGCATAGTGCGCCTTCGGCATGGCGGCCGGATGTTGCGCCGATCCGATGAAGATAACGGGTAGGGCAGGGCGCAAAATCATTTCAGCGTTCGCCGGCGGCCGACGCCGCAGCGTGAAACATTCGTTCGTAACCTTGTAATTTTATTGCGGCCGCGGATCCGCTCGAGCGCGCGATCGGAGCGCGAAATTAGAATATCCTTCCCGACACCCAGCGCCAGAAACGCAAAAAGCCGCCCGGCATAACCGAGCGGCTTTCGTATTCATAGCAATGGCAGGTTCGGGATTGCCGGCTCCTTGCCGTCAAGGATGACGACTTCGCCAACCTCTTTCCCTTCACCGCCCCGGATGGTGTAGGTCAGCGAAACCGGCGTCATGGGATAGCGCCCGAAGATTTCCCGCACTTCCGGCCGGTCATTGAGCGAGATCATGAAGCGGCCCTTGATGGTGCCGAGGCGCTCGGCCATTTCCGCGAAATCGTCCCGCTTGAAGACGTTCTTTCCATAGTCGTTCTCGCAGCCATAATAAGGCGGATCGAGGTAGAACATTGCGCCCGGCCGGTCATAGCGCTCAATGAGCGTGCGCCAGTCAAGGCACTCGATCACGACGCCGGCGAGGCGTTCATGAACCTCCTCCATGATAGGCGTCAGGCGCGTGACATTAAAACGCGCGCCGCCCGTGGTATCGACGCCAAAGGTGCGGCCGGAAATCTTGCCGCCGAACGCCAGCTTCTGGAGATAGAGGAACCGGGCAGCCCTCTCCAGATCGGTCAGGGTGGCGGGATCGCATGCGGCCAGCCGCTCGAATTCCCGGCGTGACGTGATCTGGAATTTCATCACCTCCAGCAGCTGGGGCAAGTGACGCTGCAGGATGCGAAATAGCGTCGTCACGTCGCCGGAAATGTCATTGATGACTTCCGAGCGAGGGACAAGGCGACGGCGGAAGAATACCCCGCCCATGCCGGTGAACGGCTCCACATAAAGGTCATGCGGGATTTGTTCGAGCAACGCAGCGATCCGGCCGGCGAGCTGCTTTTTACCGCCGAGATAGGCGGCTGGGGGAGAGACCGGCCGCACTTCGGAAAACTGAAAGAGATTTTGCATTTGTCTAAGACCATCTTTTCTGACAAACCGCACCGGCCTGCGCAGGCGAAGGGTGCGGCAATGATCTATGATTTTGTCGGGCGGGGTATGACGCCAATCTGCACCCGCTGTTGCAGCCGCGAGGCTGCGACCACCCGAAGGCGGCAAAAGAAAACGGGCCGGCTAGGGGATACCTGCCGGCCCGAATATTTGAGGCTCGCGAAACCTACGCTGCCAAGGCAATGCGTGGCTTATCGCCCTCTACCATCATGATTTTCTGAAGCCGTAACGGCAGGTTTGATGCAGGAGCTGTCACGCCGAAGCCGGCGCGGATGGAGAAGTATGTCGTGAACGCGTTCGGGTCTACGTCGGCATCAATGAGAACGTTGTGGAAGACTGCCATCATCCATCCGCCCGTCACCTGGTCGCCGGCTCCACCGAATTGCAGGGCAGCACCGACAAGCGTGCGCGTTCCACCTCCGGACTTTACCACCCAATTGATAGTCGGACTGCGTTGCCCAGCCATGGAATAGTAGAGGATGGCAACAGTGACCCGCTTGCCAAGAAGGGGCGTCAACTCCGTTGTTCGGATGTAGCGGACCATGCCCGCAGCAGCATTGCCGTTCGGGACCATAGAAAACGAGTGAGCAAAACCCGGCCACTTTACATTGGCATCCTTAATCGCCGTCGCGGGTGCCTGCGCGCTCCAGTTGACAGGAACAGCGCCCGTCCAGTTCGTAAAGTCAGGATTGGCGTGCAGGTTGGTGGCGGCAGTGAGCGGCCACGGCGCGGTAGTGTAGCCGGCGACTGGCGTCGATCCGCGATAGCTGGCAATCAAATAGTCCGCTATTTTCGCGTAACCGAGTTCATTTGGATGCGTGTCATCCAGATACCAGGCGGGCGGCTTTCCAGCATCTATGAGTGCCTGATGCGTGTCGATGACCATGATATCAGTCAGTGACGCGCCAATCTCAAGAATTGCTGCCCTCACCTTGTCATAGCCGGCGCTACTGCGCTTCGGGTTTTGGGTAGTGATGATCTGCGGCACGCCGGGCCATTTCAGGCATGTCATGGCAATGGGACCGAGAAAGGCTGATTTGCCAGATACGTATCTGACGTCGCCGCTCGAAAGCTCAAAGCTTTGCATGTTGTGGCCCTGATGCATGATGCAGAGATCGGGAGTCGGAACCGCCAGCGCGGCGGCGCGCTGGTCGGCAAACATGTAGCCAGCCATGCCACCCGGCAAAGCCGCCAGATAGACCGTCAGCGTGCCACGCTTGCCAGTACGAAGCGTATTCGGTATGCCCTCGTCGCGGGCGGCCTCAACGATCTTTTCGTGATCGATTTCGACGCCGCCCGGATCGTATGGCAGGGCCAAATCCTGCTGATAGAACGCTTTCATTTTGGTGGTATCGCCTTGCGCGTCTTCCCACCGTTTCCAGATTTCGGCCCAGCGTTCGCGGGGCGCATAGGCGGCCCAAAGATGATAGCTCGGTTCCCACTCGCGGCACCTGCCCTCTTTCACGGGGCAAAGCCATTTCGCAAGATCGGCCGGCGCTATCGCCAGCGGTACAGGATCGTCACCCTCATGGACGCGCCGCGCGATCCAGTGCGCCTGTTCCTCCATCTGCCGCTTGTGGCCGTCGAGGATCGGTTCGTCACAACGGATGCAACGCATATGCACCGGAAGGCCACGCGCGGCGTCCGGCCCACGCATCATGTCGAATTCGAGCGCCTGATAGGTGCCGCAGTGCGGGCACGGCATATAGCGATATCGCTGATCGCCCGCCTCGAAATCTTCGGTAATGGCGCATTCGCCGGCGATGCCCGGCGTAGACCCTTGCCATTCCTTGGCGAGATCGCCGTACATTTTCTGACGCGCCCGCGCCTGATCGCGAGGACTGCCGCGACCGTCAACGTCTTTCGGGTAGCCCGTGACTTCGTCCATCGCCAGATATTTGATGGACACCATCTGCAAGCCCTTGGAAGAACCTGCATTGACGATCTGGCAGAAGCCACCGGCATAACGCTTGAACGCGGACGAGCTGCCCTGTTCGTCGCGGCTGTTGACCGGCATAACCTTGTGAGCGATGCGCGGCGATACCTCGATTGTCGGCTGCAATTTGATGCGGTTGAACTTCGTCGCTTCTTCGAGCGTCGGCAGCACGATCATCATCGAGCCGGGCGCTTGATCCACGATGAAGCAAAACCAGTTTTCAATTGCGGTCGATTTGCCGAGCTGGGCGGCCCAGCGGCATGTTACCCGCCGCGCCGGATGATCCGGATGGAGGCAATCTTGCGGCTCGCGCAGATATGGAACGCGGTCCGTCAGGAAGTCGCCCGGCCACGGCGAACCCGATTCCGGCGACACCTTGCGATAAGCGTCAGAAAATTCGCTGATCGTCAGGTCTTCAGTCGGTCGGCTGGCGGCGGCCATGCCGCGAAACAGGACCAATGCGCCATGGACAAGTTCTGGAAATCGAGCGCGCGCATCGTGAATTGTCACTGGTAAGCCCGCCCTGATTAGTCTTGCTGAAGCAGCTCGCCCTCGGCTTGGCGCTTCAGCGCTTCAAGTTGCTTTGTCACTTGCTCGTTGAAGGTCGCCAGACCGAGTTTCGCGAAGCCCTTCAGGGCGAGGCGAACGGTTCGTTCGTCCCAGCCGAATTTGAGGGAGAGCGTTGCGGCTTCCGGCTCGATGGCGCGCTCGAAGGCGCTTTGCATCAGGGCAACCGCATCGCGGCCGGCCTGATCGACCTCATCAACGGTGGTAAGTTCACCCCGCCGCTTGGCGAGGTCCATTTCTTTCAGCTCCGCTTCGGCGAGCGCCTTGCGTGCGCTGCCATCGGCTTGCGTTTTGTTGCGGCTTTGGATGCTGCCCGAAGCAGGTGCCGGGCTGGCCACACTACTGAAGAGCGTACCGGCCGGGGCGGAACGGATGCGGATGTTGCCGGATCGATGCTCGACCAAGGCGATGTAATCAACCTTGTTCGACTTTCCGCCCTCGCGAAGCGGCAACGCTTCGGCGTGCTGCTTGAGGTAGCGGGAGAGCGTCGAGCGGTCCACCTTGTCGCCGGATTGCGTCAATCGCGCCGCCGCTTCGGTGATGGAAATCCAGTCTTCGTCCATCAAATCCATCCGTGCAAGCGTGCGTGCATCGTGCGTGTATGCGTGTACCGCTTTTCGAAAGTGCAACTAGTGAAATCCCGCAGTACCCCTGTCCCGTATGGTCGATTTTCCTCGAATACGGTCCCTAAATGGGGGGGTGGGGGGTGCCGCCCCTCAAAGGGGGCAGGGTCGAAGGGTCACGGGACCAGCTTATCAAGTACCGCCGAGACACGTTGATCCAGCAGCGGAGCGGCAATCCGATGGAAGGCGGCGGCTGTAGCGCCCGTGGACATCTCCACCGGAATGAAGACACCCGACCGGGCGAATGTGATCTTGCTGCCCGACGAATTCAGCCGGTAGTAAACGTGCCCGTTGAACTTCGGCACCTCTTTGCGATCCGGGAACAACCCGCCCCGCATGAAAGTGCCGGGGTAAAGGGTTGCCTTCCCGAACGGCCTTGCCACCACGCCAGCCGGCGTTTCCTTCGGCCGAAGATACTTGAGGCGGATGTTTCCGCCCCGCGTCGTCATGTCGTAAATATACCGACCGGGCCGAGCTGCCGCAGGATTGCCAATCGCCTTGACGATAACCTGCCTTGGCAAGCCGGTCTGTTTCGTCAGCTCGCGGATGACAACCGTTTTCGAGCGGTTGCCCACCTGGTTGACGATGCGTGGCAAGACTTTCGGGAATTGCGCATTCAGCGTTTGAAGGCGCTTGCCGTACTTGGCAAGGTTTCTGTCGGCCCATTTGATCGTCAAAACACCAGACATGGCCGCGCCTCCGGGAAATAACCCCTATACAAACGCAAAAGGCGACCGGTTAAGGTCGCCTTCTGAAAACATAGCTATCGCACCGACCCTGACTCGATGCCTCAAAAACGAGGCCGGCAAGGCTGGGTTTCGAACCACCTGTTCCCTGTAACCGTCTGGTTAGCTCTGGCAGCGTCTAGCGCTGGCATATGAGGGTGGCGAATCCGAAATATCCGTTGCCCAAATGACTCTCACACCTTTTTCAGAAATGCAAGCGGCAGTGTGACGGGCTTCAAACGATCCCCAAAAGCCTCAATCCAGACGGTGGCTCTGGCGTTTCTGGCCGCCGTGACCTGCACCACGACGCAATCATGACCGGCGAAAGGCCCGTGGGTAATTTGAACCTTGCTGCCCTGCCCTATCGAACGGTCAACGGCCATGCGGCTGATATCGTTCGTATCGCAGATGGCCTTCAGCTTCGTAACATCAGCCAGCCGGACTTCGTAATAGCCCGTGGAACCGCCCACGAAATCCACCACGCCCTCTTGCAGTTTCAACCCAAAGAACGCTTCGGCCGAGGGCAGCACTCTAACCAGCATGTAACCGGGCAGAAGCGCGCTTTCGCCTTCGACCTTCACCCCTTTTTTCACAGCCGTCCAACGTTCGCGCGGCACGAAAACGTCAACGCCGGCATCTTTGAGATTTTGTTCAAGCGTCAGTTCCCGTCCTCCAAAGACCGCCATGCAAAACCACTTTGCCCTTGTCGGCTCATCCTCGAAACGCGACATGGCAGCGGCGCTGAGTTGCTGGATCGCAAGTCGGAGCCGTCGCGTCATGCGCCTTTTTTGCCATTCCGATGGCTCGTTTTGTGCGCAAACGTCAACTTGCGCCCCTGATTTCTTTCCCCGCATCCGCGTCAAACCTTGCTAATCTGTGTTTCAAATTCGGTGATAGCGGCCTCAACAGCCGTATCGAGATTGGTTTCGTCCGGATCGACAGGCGGAAAGCGCATGCCCATAGGCGGCACCCATGAGAACCACGGCCAGCATCGACGTTCGTGCAGGCGCTTCCATGCCGCCAGCAGATCGCTATCAGGCGCGACCCATTGGAACCGTTCGGAAATCGGCTCCAAAAACGTGGAGCATCGCCAAGGCTCGCGGCGTCTGGCTGCAAAAAGCATCCCCTCGACAACGCTGGCGCAGTAATCAACCAGCTTGTTGCGGCGGATTTCCTCGGCAGACTTTTGGCCGGTATCGACCATGATCTTTTCGACAGGCGCTAACCGGATTGGCTGGTTTGAGGCCGTCAAAAGCATTTCGAGCCAGGTCGCCATCCAGAGGTTGGAAAAGGATTTTGCGGGTACTTTCGCGACCGGTCCGCTTGCTGGCGGCAAATCCTTCCATGCCTTTTTCCGCAAGTAGATAGCGGGGCTGTATGGCTTAACCCTACCCTCAATCCACCTGAGATACGATGGCGTTAGGCGGATGCAGTCGCGCCGATCCGCGTCAGTTAGCTTGTCCCATTCCGCTTTCGCCTCGTCACGGCTGTAATCTTCGTGTCGCGGCCAAGTCGGTTTCCACCGCTCAAACTCGCGATTTATCCGCTTTCGCTCTGTCGGCGTCAGCGCGCGCTCGCCCGCGCCTCTTTCTGGAGAGTTAATTGGAGAGGTAAGTGGAGAGTTATTATAGAGGGGGCGCTCTGCCCCCAGCTTATGGGGCGCAGCGCCCCCAGCTTCGGGGCGCAGTTCCCCCACCTCACCAGCGCCGGCATCGTCGTAAGGTGAGGGCATGACACCGCCACCTTGCTGCAATAATTCCGGATGACTGTAACCGTCCGGCCAGCGGGCAACATACTTCTTTTGACGCCATTTTTGACCCTTCATGCCGGCACTCTCCACCCGCAGCCAGCCCTTTTCCTCGGCGGCACGCAGATGAATCCGGATTGTCTTGCGGTCACGCCCGCTTTTTTCGACCAGATCGCCAATGGGAGGAAAGCAACGGTCGCCCTCGCGGTTCATGAATTCGGAAAGCACACGCAGAACGTCGCGCGTCGTCGCCGGCAGATCGGAATTACCGATTGCCCAGCGCCACCGCCACATCCGCGATTGCTCCTTTCGTGTTCTGTTTTCGCTCATTTTCTGTCCTTTAGCCCCGACATGTGCTCGTTTTCACCCTTTCCAGTTTTCGTAAGCGCGGCGCAGATCGAGCCATCTGCGAGCCGCTTGCGTGTCTTCGTTGAGTTGATTTTTGGAGCTGATCGCGAGAACGCTTTTCAGCCGCGTATCGGCCGCCGTTTGCGTTCGGACCTGACCGCCCGCCGTGGTGGCCTCTAGGAAGCGCCAGAACGATGGTTCTTTCGCCGTAATCGCTGCATTGGCCGCGTAGTTCTTTTCGCGTTCCTTGCGGTCCTCATGGCCCAAGGCGCGGCGCAGGGCGGCGATGATCTTGCCGGCTCTTTCGCCAACATCGAGAAGCAGGCGGGCGACATCGAGGCCGAGCGCGACCAGCTCGATTTCGTGCGACAACGCATCCTTGCTGAAGGTCGCGATGATGGTTGCTTCGTCCATGTGGCGGAACGTGACTAGGTGCACCCGCTGCTCAATGTCGGTTTCGACCACCCATTGATCGCCAGCCAGCCGGTCTGCGAGGTAACGAACCCGATCAACCTTCCTTTGTTCAGCTTGATGGTCTCTCACGCAGCTACCTCAAGAGCGTAGCCACCCCACTGCAACGCCATCGCATCGGCAATGCCTTGATAGGTTTTGGAGCGGAGCTGCCAGCGGTCCGGCCCCGGAGGGGCACGGTGCACTTGCGACCAGCGCTTATGCTCATCAGTGCCGACCTTTGGCGGCACAAGGCGTTTCGTTTCGACCAGCGTGGGCAAACCGCGAAGATAGAACGATGTAGCCTTGAACGCTTCCTCGCCAAACCACCACGGCTGCACCGTTTGCGCCGGCTTCGCATAGTTGCGGATGCGCTGTTTCGCATGCTTGTGCATGATCGGGTTTTCGACGGCGATGCGGGGGATATTGGCGTTCCAGCAGTCTGAGAACAGCGCCGCACCCTCATCCAGGAGCCGCCACATGATGACGAGTTTTTCTTCGCGCGACAGAGAATGCCACACGGACCTTTCTTTCGCCGTCGCCTCGTTTGGTGGATTTTTGGGTGGCTCGCTAAGCCAGCGAACCCCGGAATTGCATAGCCTGGTGCAGGGCGGATGCATAACCGCCAGCAGGTCCCAATCATTATGCAGTAGATCCCGTACATCGCATACGAGGTGACGATTGCTGCCGTCCTCAGCGGGCAGCAGATCGCAGGACCAGACGTCATGCCCAAGTGCAGCGAATGCGCGGCGCACAACGCCGGACGTTTCGCAACCGATAAGGATTTTCATCGGGGCGCTTGCTGCGATGTGGGTGCGGGCAAAATGACCATTCATTCCGCACCGCCTTCCAGCAGCAACGCGCCATCGTTGGTGAGCAGCTTTTCAACGGGCATGTAGTCTTGCCAGTCAACGCGCCGCACGATGGTCTGATACCCATACGTGCCATCTTCCTGCATTTCCCAAACGAACCACGCGGTATTCATTCGGCTGCTGGCAATGTTGCCGTCCCAGCCGTCACGGTGCATCATCGGCAGGCGACGTTTGAACTGATAGATGCGGGCTGGCGGGCATGCATCGAGAACGAAATTCCGGTCCTCGTCAGCAAATCCGGAATAGGCATTCCAGTTAAGAAGAAGCGCCATTTTCCGTGGCCGGTAGGCCCGCAGAGCATGAGCGATGAATGCATTCATCGAGCTGCCATAGGGCGGGTTAGTCACGATATCGTAGGAACCGATTTCAGGCGGTTGCGAAGTCATGAAGTCTTGCACAGCTTGACGCCGGCCGTACTTGTCGGCCGTGCCATAGTCCAGCAGATCGGCTAGAACCACCTCGTAATTAAATCGTTCGAGCATGCGCGCGATGGCACCACGTCCACACGCCGGCTCAAGAATGGTGGCCGAAAATACTTCCAGCGCCATCAGCGCAAACATGGCTTCTGGCGGCGTTTCGTAAAGGTTTGCCCCGCGCTCTTCTTTGGTGGCGCTGGCAGTTCCAACCGCCGCCCGAAGATTTTCCCTTTGCGGCTGGATGATCGCGGGCGCGGAAACAGCCTCCGCAGGCGGCTCATTACTTTTCAGCGCGCCGAGATACGATGCGACTTTCTCAATATGCTCCCTGCTTTCAACCGCCTTCAGGACAAGCTTCATCTCCGGAAGGTTAACCCGTTCCGGCATGAACATTGTCTGGATTGGCTTGCGCCGCTCCTTGCCGTCAGCGCCGAGGGTTCGCTGCAACTGGGGAATTTCCCCAGTTACCTCCAATCGCGTCCGTGCGCCGGCGACTGTCTTGTGATCAACGCCAAGCTTCGCCGCAATCGCACGATTGGAAGCGCTGGGATCGTCTTTAAGCTGGGCCTCAATGACCTTCTGCTTTTGGGCGGTTGACAGATGGCGTCGGTTAAAGTTGATCGACCGGGCGAACGACCGCTTTTCTTCTTCCGTCAGCCCTTTACGGACGAAACGCGGCCATTCGGAAATGCCCAGCATCTTGCAGATGGCAACGCGATGATGCCCATCGAGAATATGGCCATGCTCGTCATACTCTACAGGCACAAGAACGCCATTACGCTCGATATCCGCCTTCAACGACAAGAATTCATCATCGGTTAGCGGATCGAGAATTTGATAAATGCCGTTCGCGGCCTCCTGCCGCGCATCCAAAATCAGCCCGGTCATCGGCGACCCCCTACCCGGTCGGGTCTATGGGGATCGGTCGCGGTTAGTTTTTCGGCGCAGCGCTCACCCGTCATGCCGCGACCGAGCATCTTTTCTGCCGCCTGCGGATGAATCTGAAAAGCCGCGCTGGAAATTGCGCGGCGAGTGGCTGGCGGCAAGGCATCGTAGCGCCGCATAGTTGCGGCTTTTTCTGGATTTGGGGGAGGAAGCCGATCCGGACCGTCCATCAGTCAGCCCTCACGATGACATCTAGGTATCGCCGGCCGCTATCCTTCAGATAGACGCGGGCTGGCCCGGTCTTCGGTTCTTCGATGCGGCAATATCCCGCCTCCGCGCAGGCTTTGGCGCGGTCGCGATCATAGATGCGAATGAGGCTCATCTTTCCGCCCGCTACGTCACGCAGCATGAAAAGAAACTGTCGATCCAGCCTGCTAAGCGGCTTTTGGAAAATCCGAGTTGCTGGCGAGTTGCGAGCGGGCTTCATTCATCACCGCCAATCATCATCGCGTCGAGGCGGGCCAATGCGACTTTTGCGGATGCAATGCGCTTGCGGATTTCCTTGCGTTCGTAGGCGTCCGCGTGGCCGTCCGACAGAGCGTTTGCAACCTCATCGACGACATCGTCGAGTACGCGATCAAGCTTGAGCAGGCTCATCGGGCACAGCTTGACATCCCCTGCCGGCAAGTCGTCACGAACCAGCGCGAACCCCAGCTCTCTTGCCATCGTCGTGACGATGAACGGATGCGGAGACCTACGATCCAAATCGACGGCGAGATCGATGCGGATGAAGTTCTCCTTCCACTGCTCGTCTTGCGATGCGTATTTCGATAACGCGGAGATACCGACGCCAAGCAGCCCGGAAGCGGAGGACGTGCCGCCGACCGCATCGTATGCCGCCTGCGTGTTAGCCTTGAGAGCAGTTTCAAAAATCTTGGAATTCTGACGCACTTAGAGACCCCACAAAAGCAAGGAAAAAAAATCTGGAAATGATTCCGTGAATGCCGTTCGCAGGCGGCGTATTCAGGTGACAGCTACAGAGTTACGGAGATCACCCGATGCGAAACAAAGTTAGAAACCCGCGCCAGAGCATCAGTGAGATTGCGCCCCGGCGCGGGCCGCAGCAGGCCGGGAGGAAAGGCCGCGCGAATGGAAACGATGGAGGTGCACGCCCTATTCATTCGCGGCACCTTCCGGTTCAGAAAACAGGTCCGAGCGATTGGCTTTCAGCCATTCAAGACGCTGGTTGTGCATATCGATGACGGCAACATCATTGTTGGTCACGTCACGGATGCGCTCGACTAAGTGAGCATCGGCGCGATTTTCCCCGTCCTCGTAACGCTGATAGGTGCGCGCCCTCTCAATACCGAGGAGCGCCGCCATGTCAGCCAGGGTTTTTCCGCGCGTCAGTCGCCACTCTTTCAATC
>NZ_JAQAHF010000029.1:0-29123 GCF_027871645.1 Agrobacterium sp. ST15.13.015 | reverse complement strand
TCCTCTTTCGTGTCCGAGATCGTCGCCAAACGCTCGAATACGAGTAGAATCAACACCGTGCGCCATGTCCACCAAATTTAAACCGGACAGCAGTGGGACAGGCCCGAGCATGACGAAGGAGAGATTTGAGGACGTGGCAGGCAGGCTTGTGAAGGCAAGAAGCTGAAATTCGCGTGAGCGCACCTCAAACCGTAAAAATCTTCTCCCGCAGCAGTTCCCACGTCTCCTGATCCGGCGCGAGCAGCAGCCCGCCATCCACATGGCTCGGCAGATAGGGCGAGCCGTCGAGGCGTGCCGCGTAAGCGCCCGCCTCCTGCGACAGCAGCGTGCCGGCCAGATGGTCCCAGGGCATCAGCTTGTTATACATCAGGAAGTGCATATGGCCGCCGCAGAACAGGCGGTACTCATGCGCCGCGCAGCGATAGCTGGTGAAGAGCCGCACATCGGCGAGGTTCGTCAGGATCTTGCGCCGTGTCTCCACGTCGAAATAACCGGTATTGGCGATGCCGACCATCTGCGACAATTCCGGGGCCGGCACGACCGACATCTGCGTCTGCGATCCGTCGGCGCTGCAAAGCCACGCGCCGGAACCCTTTTCGGCAATCGCCCAATCATTGCCCATCGGATCGAAGATAAGGCCGGCAACGGTCTCACCCTTGGAGATGACGCTCATCATCACGCCGAAGAGCGGCAGGCCGGAGGCGAAATTATAGGTGCCGTCAATCGGATCGACCACCACGGCAAGATCGGCATCGGCAAGCTTGCCGAGCAGCGAGGCATCCGCCGCCACCGCCTCTTCGCCGATGAACAGCGCATCCGGCATGATCTCCTGCACGCGGGCGCGGATCAACCGCTCGGCCGCCTCGTCGGCCTCGGTCACGAGGTCGATTGCCTCGGTCTTCATCCGCACGTCGCCCTCGCCCAGATTACGGAACCGCGGCAGAATTTCCACCGCCGCCGCCTCCTGAAGCGCATTGGCGAGAGCGGCGATGTCGAGTTCGAGAGCCATGGGCAATATCCTTCTATTTGAGCGCGATGTTATAAGGCGACGATTTCCCGTCGCAGCATCTTCCAGCTTTCCTTGTCGGGAGCGGACAGAATGCCGCCCTCCGTCTGCCCCGGCCGATAGGGCGTATTGTCGAAACGGGCCGTGTAACCGCCCGCCTCCTGATGAATGAGCACACCGGCGAGATGATCCCACGGCATCAGCTTTTCATGGCCGATGAAATGCAGCTTGCCGGCCGAGGCGAGCCAGTATTCATGTGCCGAGCAATTGAGTGACAGCGCCATCTTGATCTTCGCCATGTTGGCGGCAATTACCGGCCGGCGATCCTGATGGCTATGGCCCCAGGAAAAGATGCCGACCATGTCGGACAATGGCGCGGGATCGGCTACCCTGAGCTTCGCCTGCGAACCGTTCCTGCGGTTGAGAAACGCGCCCTCGCCTTTCAAAGCAACGATGGTATCGCCCATCACCGGATCGTGGATGATGCCCGCCACGGTCTCACCCTTGACGGTGACCGCAAGCAGCGTGCCGAAAGCGGGAAAACCGGAAGCGTAATTGAAAGTGCCGTCGATGGGATCGATCACGAAGGCAAGCGGCGCATCGGCAAGTGCGGGAATGACGGATTGGTCCGCCTCATAGGCCTCTTCGCCGACGATATGGGCCTTCGGAAATCGCTGAAGGAGAGCAGCGGTGATCGCCTTTTCTGCCAGAACATCGGCCTCGGTGACGAGATCGACGGCGGAGGTCTTTTCGGAGATCGCACCGGCGCTCAGGTTTCGGAAGCGGGGAAGAATTTCATTCGCGCCGGCAGCGGCAACGGTGGAAACGAGGAAGTCGATATCTTTGTCGGAAAGGGTCATCGGGCGTGGCACTTCTTCATAAGGGGGAGTTGGCCTCCCTACGCTCTTCAGGTGACGCCCCGGTGACAGAAAGCGCCGAAAAATCAAAAAGCTTGGGATCGAGCAGATGCGACGGATTGACATGGGCAAGCGCCCTCAGCATCACGTCCTTGCGGCCGGGCATACGCCTTTCGATATCCGCCAGCATCTCCTTCATGGCATTGCGCTGAAGCCCGTCTTGCGAGCCGCAGAGGTCGCAGGGAATGATGGGGAACTCCATCGCCGCCGCGAATTTCGCCATATCCTCCTCGGCGCAATAAGCAAGCGGACGCATGACCATCAGGTCGCCCTCGTCGTTCAAAAGCTTCGCCGGCATGCCAGCCAGCCGGCCGCCGTGGAAGAAGTTCATGAAGAAGGTTTCGAGAATATCCTCGCGATGATGGCCGAGCAGCAGTGCGTCGCAACCCTCCTCCCGCGCGATGCGGTAGAGATTGCCGCGCCGGAGCCGCGAACAGAGCGAACAGTAGGTGCCGCCCGCAGGCACCTTTTCCTTCACCACGGAATAGGTGTCGCGATATTCGATGCGATGGGGCACACCGATCTTCGCCAGATACTCCGGCAACACGTGTTTGGGAAAATTCGGCTGCCCCTGATCGAGATTGCAAGCCACCAGTTCCACCGGCAAAAGGCCACGCCATTTGAGATCGAGCAGCAGCGCCAGCAGCCCATAGCTGTCCTTGCCGCCGGAAAGGCCGACAAGCCAGCGCTTCTGGCCCTTCAGCATGCCGAAATCTTCAAAGGCCTGGCGAACGTTGCGCAACAGTCGCTTGCGCAGCTTGTTGAAGGAAACCGACCGCGGCGCGTTGTCGAACAGGGGATGCGAGCTGCCGTTTTCTTCGGACGCGTCCTGATCCGCCCCGATCTGGTCGGCCCCGGCCTGATCTACAAAGTCATCGATCTTGGTGAGAATGTTCATCATCAGCTCGCTCCGGCACGACTGCCGTTCTTAATGCAGGCAATGCCCCCATCCGCCGGCAATATCAAGCCCCGAAAACCGACCAGCCGGTTTTCGTCGCCAGCATTTCCAGCGCCTGTGACCCGAGCGCCGAGTTGCCGACCTTGTTGAGACCCGGCGACCAGACCGCGATGGACGCGTTGCCTGGCGCCACCGCCATGATGCCGCCGCCCACACCGCTCTTGCCCGGCAGGCCGACATGATAGGCGAAATCGCCCGATCCGTCATAATGGCCGCAGGTCAGCATCAGCGCATTGATGCGTCGCGCCCGCCGATCCGAAACGACCGTGTGGCCGGTCAGCGGATTGCGGCCGCGATTGGCGAGGAAAAGGCCAGCGCGGGAAAGCTGAGCGCAGGTCATGGAGAGCGCGCACTGGTGGAAATAAACACCGAGCGTATATTCGACGGGATGGTGCAGATTGCCGAAGGAGCGCATGAAATTGGCGAGCGCGAAATTGCGGAACCCCGTCGCCTGCTCGGATTTCGCCACCGTATCGTCGATGCTGATCGTGTCATCGTCCGCGAGGTAACGCACGAAACGCAGAAGCTCACCGATTGCCTCGCGGGGCTGGTGGCCGGCAAGCACGATATCGGTCACCACGATCGCGCCGGCATTGACGAAGGGATTGCGTGGGATGCCGTGCTCATGCTCCAGCTGGACGATGGAGTTGAAGGAGGAGCCCGAAGGCTCGCGCCCTACCCGGTTCCACACCGTTTCCCCCGCCTTGCCGAGCGCCAGCGTCAGCATGAAGACCTTGGAGATGCTCTGGATCGAAAACGGCGTCAGCGCATTGCCGGCTGTATAAGTCGTTCCATCGACCGTGGTGATGGCAATGCCGAACTGGTTGGGATCGACCTTGGCAAGTTCGGGAATGTAATCCGCAACCTTCCCCTCGCCGAGCCTCGGCGCCATGCTGTCATAGATGGAATCGACGATCGCCTGAATGTCCTGCATGCAAAGCCTTCCCCGCAAACAAAAAAGCCGCCCCGAAGGGCGGCTTCCTGAATACTGAAACGCGTCGATTAACGCGAGTAGAATTCGACGACCAGATGCGGTTCCATGACGACCGGGTACGGAACGTCGGAGAGAGCCGGAACGCGGGCGTAGGTCGCAACCATCTTGTTGTGGTCAACTTCGATGTAGTCAGGAACGTCACGCTCAGCGAGCTGGACGGCTTCCAGAACGGTTACGAGCTGCTTGGACTTCTGGCGAACTTCGATGACGTCGCCCGGCTTGCAGCGGTAAGAACCGATATTGACGCGAACGCCGTTAACCGTGACGTGGCCATGGTTGATGAACTGGCGCGAAGCGAAAACGGTCGGAACGAACTTGGCGCGGTAGACGATGGCGTCCAGACGCGACTCGAGCAGGCCGATGAGGTTTTCGGAGGTATCGCCCTTGCGACGGTTTGCTTCGTCGAAGGTGGCGCGGAACTGCTTTTCGCGCAGTTCGCCGTAGTAGCCCTTGAGCTTCTGCTTGGCGCGCAGCTGCGTGCCGAAGTCGCTCATCTTACCCTTGCGGCGCTGTCCGTGCTGGCCCGGGCCGTATTCGCGGCGGTTAACCGGGGACTTCGGACGGCCCCAGATGTTTTCGCCCATGCGGCGGTCAATTTTATACTTAGCCGATTCGCGCTTGCTCATCGTATTTCCTTCTCAAAGGTTTATGCCGGTCTGTTACCAAACCGGTTCAAGGAAACACGCCCTCCTCTGAAGCCCGTTTCAGGGCCTCTGACAGGCTTCTCACATGCAAATGGAGAAACCACGGGACATGTCGGTGATATTGACCGCCGAACGTCAGTTCTTAAACTGCAGGGCAGTCAACAAAACACACCGGACATCACTGCCCGGCGTTGGGGCGGCTTCTACAGAGCTTTCACGAATTTGTCAAACAAGGCCTTTCGCTTTTTTCTGAAGTCTCCTCTTGAAAAGCGAAAGTGCCCACCCATCTCTCCATCGTGATCAGAACTCGGGCCCCTCTGGCGTGTTACCGGACAACACGTGATGTCGAGTTTGTTAAGGTTGGGGCCACGTATATGTCTGTTTCACGTCCCCCCATCCGTAAAGCCAACCTCGTCCGGCTAAAGGTTGACTGATGGACTTTCTTCTATCGGATTTTCTCGGCACCCCCACATGGATGTGGGCGGTCTTCATTTCCCTCGTCCTTGGCCTTCTCGCGCTCGATCTAGGCGTGCTGCATAAAAACTCCAAGGAAATTGGCGTTCGTGAAAGCCTGCTGATGTCGGGCTTCTATATTGTCATCGGCTTGGCCTTCGGCGGCTGGATCTGGTATCAGTCCGGCGAACAGTCGGCGATGGAATATGTCACCGGCTTCGTGGTCGAAAAAAGCCTGGCGATGGACAATATCTTCATCATCGCCATGATTTTCTCCTATTTCGCCATTCCCCGCCAATATCAGCACCGCGTGCTGCTCTGGGGCATCCTCGGCGTCATCGTCCTGCGTGGCATCATGATCGCGGGCGGCGCGGCCATCGTCGAAAACTTCCACTGGGTGCTTTATCTCTTCGCGGCCTTCCTCGTCTTCACCGGCCTCAAGATGCTGTTCTCGTCCGACCATGACGAGTCCGATATCGGCAATAACCGCATCCTGAAGTTCCTGCGCAGTCACCTTCCGGTGACAAACAAGCTGCATGGCGAGAAATTCTTCGTCAAGGAAACCGATGAGACCACCGGCAAACTCAAGACCTTCGTGACGCCGCTCTTCCTGGCGCTCATCATGGTCGAAATCGCCGACCTGATCTTCGCAGTCGATTCGATCCCGGCAATCTTCGCGATCACCACCGATCCGTTTATCGTCTACACGTCGAACATCTTTGCGATCCTTGGCCTGCGCGCCCTCTATTTTGCGCTCGCCGCCCTGATCCACCGCTTCGCTTATCTGAAATATGCGCTGGCTGCGGTTCTGGTCTTCGTCGGTTCGAAGATTTTCGTCGCCGATATGCTCGGCATCGCCAAGATCCCGCCCGCCGTCTCACTCGGCGTCACGGTCGCCATCCTCGCAACCGGCATCATCGGTTCGCTGATTGCGACGCGCAAGGAAGCGAAAGCCATCGAGTAAGGCCAATCAATGAGGAGGCGGAAACGCCTCCTCTGCCGTTATCCAGAACCAACGCGCTTAACCATCGTTCTCGGGCTTGACCGGAAGGCTCACTTTCGCTGGCTGTGAATACCCGGCCAAGTCCGAAAATGAAGGCGAATAGCGTGACGACGAAAACGACACATTTCCGTTTGACAACATAATAGAAATTGACCTTACCATATACTATATTTTACTTATCAAAAACTGGATATTATTTTCAAAATGAGATTAGAAACCGTCAACCAAGCTATTTCTGAAAAAAAGCTCTGGCGCGCCAAAGAAATTCTTCAGGGGCATCTCCGAAATCCCGAAGTAAACCTGGAAATACTCCAAAAATACGGCGAAGTGCTGCTCGAAATGAATGATCTTATCGAGGCTGGACGCATGCTGTTTTGCGCCGGCGCGCGGGGCGAGCGTTTCAACGAGGCGATCGAAATCTTCCTGTCCAGAAACAGCAGACGTGAACCGCAACGATTCCTTGCAACATTGCCTTCACCAATCAGACGGCAGAGGCATCTGGCAGACTTTATTGCTTCGGCGGATTTCGAACGCTTCGGATGGACGGAAGACCAGCGCGTACGAATCGTACCCTTGGAAACGCTGATCGACCGCGAGCCAAAACGAGAGTCCCATCGCTTGGCCTCAGCACTGGCGGTATCAGCGCTCCTTTGTCTGTTCACGCTGATTGTGGTTGGCCTCTATACGACGGTCCGCTTCACGATGGAACTATTCGCCCTTTAACGCTTCACTCTGCTGCGAGCCTTGCATCATCCTCAGCCGCATCCGCATCGCCGGGTGCGGTTTTGGCGTCGAGATCGGGAAATGCCACGATGCGCTTGCCGGAGAAATCGGCATGCACCACCACAAGCTCCTTCTCTTCGAAATAGCCGAGCAGCCGCCGCGCGCGGCGGGCGGAGTGGGTACCATAGGCGCGCGCGATCCGAGCATCCGACGGGCATGGTTCTTCGCCCAATGCCGCCTTGACCAGAAGCAGGAAGACCCCCTGAAGGTCATCGGAAACCGAGGTTGAAAGCTCCAGCGCCTTTTGCCAGCCTTCGCTCGCCGCCATCGCCGCATCCACGCCGGAGCGGGCAATCGCCACCTGCCGGCGGAATTCCGCCAGCGTCATCGGCGTGCCGGGAATGCGGCGCATACGGGCGCGGACCAGAAAATCCTGATAGAGCACGGCATCGGTGCGATAGGCCGATTGCGGATCGTCGAGAATTTCGACGAGCACCGCTGTGATCTTTTCCTCGCGCTCCTCCGGTGTCATCTCCGGCTGGCCAGCCCGGAGCGACGGCTCGGGCGAAGGACCAACCGCAGCGGGCGTGGAGCGGGAAAGCTCGGCGAGAATGTCGTTGGTCGGGCGCGGTGCAGGCGGCGTGCGGCGCACCGCGGCGCGCGTAAACTCTTCCGGGTCAGGCGTAAAAATCAGGTCTTCGACGTCCTGCGGCGCATCCGGCAGCGGCATGAGCTTTGGCGAAGAGGAGCGCGCCGAGGTTTCCACCGCCCCGATGACGATGGGCAGCGGACGGCGCGACAGCGCCGGGCCGAGCGCCACGAAATTGCCCCGCTGGAGATCGCGGAACATTTCCGCCTGCCTCCGGTCCATGCCGAGCAGATCGGCTGCGCGCGCCATATCGATATCAAGGAAAGTGCGGCCCATCAGGAAGTTCGAGGCTTCCGCGGCCACGTTCTTGGCAAGCTTGGCCAATCGCTGCGTGGCGATGACGCCGGCAAGCCCGCGCTTACGCCCACGGCACATCAGATTGGTCATGGCGCCCAGCGAGGCCTTGCGGGCATCTTCCGTGACTTCACCAGCAACGGAGGGCGCAAACATCTGCGCCTCGTCCACCACGACAAGCACCGGATACCAGAATTCACGATCCGCATCGAACATGCCGTTGAGGAAGGCGGCGGCGGCCCGCATCTGCTGTTCGATATCGAGGCCTTCCAGCGTCAGCACGCAGGAAACGCGGTGCTGGCGAATGCGGTTGGCTATGCCGGCAAGCTCCGCTTCGGTACGCTCGCCATCCACCACCACATGACCGAACTTGTCGGAAAGCGTGACGAAATCACCTTCGGGATCGATGATGACCTGCTGCACCCATGGCGCCGATTGCTCGAGCAGCCGGCGAAGCAGATGCGACTTGCCGGAACCGGAATTGCCCTGCACCAGCAGGCGCGTCGCAAGCAATTCTTCAATATCGAGATTGGCCTGCTGCCCGCCCGATAGGGTTCCCATGTCGATACCGACCTGCAATGTTCCATTCCCTGTGCTGCATATCAAGACCGATTCCCTCAAGGGACGGCCGAACATGGTCTTTAGCAAAAAATTGCCTGTTGCGTCTCACCCGTGCCGATAATGCACAGGCAATTCGCTCTTAGCTCTGCGCAGACCTCACCCAAAAGCGTGAAGCGCCGATGCGCCGGCCAAAGACGTTGAGCGCGAGCCCCAGAATGACCAGTGCTGCGCCGACCACTTCGAAAACGGTAATATGTTCGGCAAAAGCGAGGTAGGCGCTGATAAACCCGACAATTGGCACCAGCAGCGAAAATGGCGCCACCGTTCCAGCCGGATAGCGCAGAAGCAGGTAACTCCATATCCCAGCACCCACGATCGTCGCGCCATAGGCCATGTAGATAACCACAAAAGCCATGGTCGGGGTCGCATTGGCCACCCCTTCGGCAATCGCTTCCGGCCCTTCCACCACGAGCGACAGCAGGATCAATGGCAGAACAGGCACAAGACTGGTCCAGGCAACGAAAGAGACGGCATTGACCTGACCGATACGGCGATTGACGATGTTGCCACAGGCCCAGGCAATCGCGGAGCCGACGCCCATGAGCAACGGTACCAGCGCCGCCGCCGTCATCCGCTCCACACCGATGACCGCCAGCCCGCCAAAAGCGATGATCGCGCCGAAGACCTGCGACGGCAATGGCCGTTCACCGAGGAACACCACGGCAAGCGCCAGCGTGAAGAAGGCCTGCGACTGCATGACGAGCGAAGCGAGCCCCGCCGGTAGCCCGAGCTTGATGGCGGGATAAAGCAGGCCGAACTGCACGAAGCCCATGGCCATGCCGTAAACGATCATTTGTCTCCAAGGCACATTGGGTTTCGGCAGGAAGAACACCAGGGGCACCGCCGCAAAGAGATAACGCACACCCGTCAGAAACAGGGGCGGCATATCGGCGACGCCCACCTTGATGACGACGAAGTTGAAGCCCCACAAAAACACGGTAATCAGGGCAAGAAATATATGCGGCAATGCCATTTTGTTATGTCCGAATTTCAGGCGATCGAGAGCTGCCTTACGGCGCGACCGCCCTCTTCCAGCCGAAGGTAATGAGGCCGGCGCCGATCAGGAGACCGCCGCCCGTGCGGTTGACGATGCGCTGAACCTTCGGCTTGCGGATCGTATTGCGGGCGGCACTTGCCAGAAGTCCATAAAGCGCCGCATTGACAGTGGCAAGCACCAGGAATGTGACTTCGAAAATCAGCACCTGCGGCCAGAAAGGCAGCGTCGGCACCAGAAACTGCGGCAGGAAGGCCACGAAGAACACGATGCTCTTCGGGTTCAGCGCGGTCACGATATAGGCATGCAGGAAGATTTTGAGCGGTCTTTCACGGCCGGTCACGCCCGTCCCTTCCGCCCCCTCGCCGCTGACCGGCGAACGCCACAGCTTGATGCCGAGATAGATGAGGTAAGCCGCACCGATCCATTTAAGCCCGGTGAAAAGCGCCGCCGATGTGGCAAGCAGCGCGCCGAGCCCCAGCATGGAAGCCGTCATTGCGGTGAAATCACCAAGCGCCACGCCCGTCACCGTCGCCGTGCTGGCCTTGCGGCCATGGCCCAGCGCATAAGAAATCACCAGCAGGATCGTCGGTCCCGGAATGGCGAGCATGATGGCGGATGCGGCCACGAAGGCCAGCCAGTTTTCCAGCGGCATGAGGAATCTCCCTATCTTATCTTTGGGAGCAAGCCACCAAAACCAGAAGGTATCAAGCCAAATCTTCGAAGATTATGCCGCCCTGTCATCCAACGGACGAACGGGCGGCTGCTCACGTTTCATCGCCTGTGCAAGATCGTAATTCGACTGCATGGCAAGCCATGCCCGCGCGGTGCTGACCCCTGCCCGCTCCAACCGTAAGGCAAGGTCTGGGCTGACCCCTGCCCGTCCGTTCAAGACCCGCGAAAGCGCTACGCGCGACATTCCAAGCCTTTCAGCAGCGTCTGTTACGGAAAGCTGAAGTGCGGCAATAACCTCTTCCCGTAACAACTCACCGGGATGAACAGGAAATTTCATCATTGGAACAATTCCCTTAAGTGATAATCCTGATAGTCGACAAGTTCGACGTCGCTATCCAGAAATCGAAACGTCACACGCCAGTTTCCATTCACCCATATGGACCAGTGGCCCCTCATGTCACCCTTTAACGGATGAAGTTTAAGACCAGGAAGATTAAGATCGGGAACGCCTGCCGCAACCTCAAGCAAGGTTAGTATTCGGCCAAGCTTGGCGGCATGCGCAGGCTGAATACCCTTGGTCGTCCCGGAACGATAAAAAGCTTCCAGTCCTTTGTGTCGGAAACTGACGATCATAAGAACAGCGTATCCTGTATCGCATCGCTATACGATACGTAACGGCAGAGATGCGGCGGCCACCCCGACATTTCTTTACCGGAGAGGCCTTTGCCAATCAAAACCGGGGCGCCCAGTGAGGGACCTCCCAATCCCGCCGCCGCTTCACCCGCGACGGGTCAAGGCCGATATCGACCAGCAGGCGCTCTGGCAGATCGGCAGGATCGGTCGGCGGTGCACGCGGCACCAGTGCGGCAATGAGAACCGCTTTCAGGGTTTTCCAGACACCGAATGTGACGAACAAGCGATCGACCGCATCCGGCAGCGCATATGCTACCAATGGTTGATTTTTCTGCATGGGAAATCCATCCCGGCGCGGCAAAGCGGCCAGGTCCTTTATCGATGGAAAACGACATGCCGAAACGGTGCGCGCAGCACTCATGCCACGCAAACGCGCAAGTCACATGTCGGACGAAGTGAAAATGCCAAACGGCAGGGAAATCAGGCCATAAGCCTTATCGGAGGGAGATGCCTCGCATCACATAACCGCCGATAAACATGCCGGAAAGGCCTGACATGCCGTTAAGGCGCATATTGATGTCATTGGTCATTCCACGCCTCCATTTATAGCGGTTACAGACAAGGTGCATCTTACACAAGAAATCCGGCGCGACAAGTGGTCGCAATCTCGAATTGCAAAAGACGGATAAAACAGATGCAAAAATGCAACAGGCGCTCAGGCCACCGAAACGCTGAGACCGAAACCCTGCATCAGCCGCCGGGTGGCGAAATCCGGCTTGCCGGAGGTGAAGACGGCAAAATCGAAACCATCCGGATGCTCGGCATCCTGCGGCAGCGGCACAAGGTGGCGCGCGCGCCGCGCAATCGCCTCGGCGGGGTCAAGCCAATCCACCGGCCATGGCGCCAGCCTGCGAAACAGATTGGCCATGAAGGGGTAATGGGTGCAGGCAAGAACGACGATATCCGTGCGTTTTCCCTCGCTGTCGATGAAGCAGGGTTCGATTTCGGCAAGCACCGCCTCATCCGAAACCGGCTCGCCCCTGATCCAGCTTTCTGCCATGCGCGCCAGGTTTTCAGAGCCGACGAGGCGGACATGACATTGGCTGGCGAAGGACTGGATGAGATCGCGCGTATAGGCGCGCTTGACGGTGCCCGGTGTCGCCAGCACGGAAACGAGGCCCGAGCGGGTGCGCTCCGCTGCCGGCTTGATGGCGGGCACAGTGCCAACGAAGGTCATATCCGGAAAGCGGGCGCGAAGATCTGCGCCAGCGAGCGTGAAGGCGGTGTTGCAGGCGATGATGCAGACTTCGGGGCTATAGTCGTCCAGCAGCTTGTCGAAGAGCGAGAGAATGCGCGCCTTCAGCGCTTCCTCCTCCCAGCCGCCATAGGGAAAACCCGCATCGTCGGCCACATAGATGAAGCCGCGCTCGGGCATCAGCACCCGCGCCTCGCGCAGCACGGTCAGCCCGCCAATGCCGGAATCGAACACCAGCACCGGTTTCAGCACATCGGCCGCCGCCTCACTCGTCTTCAGCATTCTCCCCTGCTCCCTCGGCCGCTGGCCCCGCTGCCCTTCCCGCCTGCTTCGGCCACTGCCGTGGAAAGCGGTCGAGCGAATTGATCACGCCACGGAAAACGCTGATTTCCTGCTCGGAAAAACCGCGTCGCGACAGCACGGCGCGCAGATTGTCGACCATTTTCGGCTTTTTTTCAGCGGGATGAAAATAACCCCGCGCATCCAGCGCTTCCTCGATATGTTCGAACAGGCCAAAAACCTGTTCCTTGGTCGAAGGACGCTGCTCGACGGACTGAAAAAGCGTCTCTCCCAGATCGTCCATGCCGGATTTCATCCATTCATAGGACATCAAAAGCACGGCCTGCGCGATATTGAGCGAGGCAAAAGCGGGATTGACCGGAAATGTCACGATCTCGTCGGCCAGCGCCACTTCCTCATTGGTCAGCCCCCAGCGCTCGCGGCCGAAGAGGATACCGGTCTTTTCGCCAGCCTTGAATTTTGCCCTGAGCGTATCGGCGGCGGTGACGGGCGCACGCACCGGCTTGAAACCGTAGCGCTCGCGCGCGGTCGTGGCATAAACGAAGTTCAGGTCCTTGATCGCTTCTTCCAGCGTCTCGAATACCTTCGTGGCGTCAATGACGTGATCGGCCTTGGAGGCTGCGGCGCGCGCCTTCTCGCTCGGCCAGCCGTCACGCGGATTGACCAGACGCAATTCGGCCAGGCCGAAATTGGCCATGGCCCGCGCCACCATGCCGATATTTTCGCCGAGCTGCGGTTCGACGAGAATGATCGCCGGGCCTTCCGCCACAAGTTCGAGATCGCTGTTTGTGCCTGCCATCGTCTTTTGTCCGTGTGTTGAAGCGTCGCATCGATTTTCAGCCCGACGCGCTAAAGCGCGCTTCACTGGCACAGATCGGCGCCAAAATCAAAGCCGGCGCGGAGAAAGCCTGGCTCCACCCCGCTGGCAAGACGCCCCTTATTGCTCCCCCTTGATGATATTCGTCATTTCTTCGCGCAGCGAATCCCTGCCCTCATCGCCAACCCGATGAATATCACTGATGACCGGGCGGCCGTCTTCCTCGATGACATCGAAATGCACTTCGTCAACCGTCGCCTTCATCTCCGCCTCATCCATGCAGGCCCAGAGCTTGAACTTTGCGGTCACGTCCGTCACGCCGTCCTTCACCGCGCCCGGCGTCACGGAAACATCGGCCAGCGGGCAGCCATCCTGCGAGTTCGTCACGACATCGTAACCAAAGGGATCGCCGGTCTCGCCGCTTTCGGCCTCGTAAGCCGGCTTCTTGGAGGCTTCGCGATATTGCGCGACGAAATCCTTGCTGAAGAGGCTGGTCAGCATGTCCTCGTCGAAAACGTATTTCCAGTTTTCCGCCTCGCCCGACCAGTTCTTGACGGTGATATCCATCACCTTCTGAACGGGATCGGCAGGCCCGGCGGCGAGCGCGCTATGCGAAAAGAGGACGGCGGCAGTTAGAAGCAGAATATTCCGCATGATGTGATCCCGGGATAGGCCCGACAGGCGGGCGAAGCGATTCGCCTGACTGTATTCCGGCATTGTGGTTTGGCAATGCGCAAAGCGTTATTGCGCTGCGCCAAAAAAGCGCCCCCCATGGCTTTGCCTCAGGCGCGCGCGATGCTATAGCCGCACCGGATATTTTTTCCGGATACCGGCGCCATCCGGCGCCACAGCTTCGAAGGTGAGGAATTCATGGCAAAGATCAAGGTAGCCAATCCGGTCGTCGATCTCGACGGCGACGAAATGACCCGTATCATCTGGCAGCTCATCAAGGACAAGCTGATCCTGCCATACCTCGATCTCGACATCGAATATTACGACCTCTCGGTTGAAAACCGCGACGCCACCAACGACCAGGTCACGGTCGATGCGGCGCACGCCATCAAGAAGCATGGCGTCGGCATCAAGTGCGCGACCATCACCCCGGATGAGCAGCGCGTCGAGGAATTCGGCCTGAAGCAGATGTGGAAGAGCCCGAACGGCACCATCCGCAACATTCTGGGCGGCGTCATCTTCCGCGAGCCGATCATCTGCAAGAACGTTCCGCGCCTCGTTCCCGGCTGGACCAAGCCGATCGTCGTTGGCCGTCACGCTTTCGGCGACCAGTACAAGGCAACTGATTTCAAGTTCCCCGGCAAGGGCAAGCTGACCATCAAGTTCGTGGGTGAAGACGGCCAGGTCATCGAGAAGGACGTCTTCGACGCCCCGAGCGCCGGCGTGGCGCTTGCCATGTACAACCTCGACGAATCCATCCGCGAATTCGCCCGCGCCTCCATGAACTATGGCCTGATGCGCAAGTGGCCGGTTTACCTTTCCACGAAGAACACCATCCTCAAGGCCTATGACGGCCGCTTCAAGGATATCTTCGAAGAAGTCTACCAGAACGAATTCAAGAAGCAGTTCGACGAAATCGGCATCACCTACGAGCACCGCCTGATCGATGACATGGTCGCTTCCGCGCTGAAGTGGTCCGGCGGCTACATCTGGGCCTGCAAGAACTATGACGGCGACGTGCAGTCCGACACGGTCGCACAGGGCTTCGGCTCGCTCGGCCTGATGACCTCGGTTCTCCTGTCTCCCGATGGCCGCACGGTCGAAGCCGAAGCCGCACACGGCACGGTCACGCGCCACTACCGCCAGCACCAGAAGGGTCAGGAAACCTCGACCAACTCGATCGCCTCGATCTTCGCCTGGACCCGTGGCCTCGCCCACCGCGCCAAGCTGGACGATAATGCGGAACTGGCAAAGTTCGCGGCAACGCTCGAAACCGTCTGCGTCGACACCGTCGAAAGCGGCTACATGACCAAGGATCTGGCGCTCCTCATCGGACCGGACCAGCCCTGGCTTTCCACCACCGCCTTCCTCGACAAGATCGACGAAAACCTCAAGAAGGCAATGGCGGCTTAAGCCGGCCTTCCCAGCGACTTCAAAACCCGGCCTCAGCGCCGGGTTTTCTTTTTTGTTCACAGTATCTTGATTAGCCGTTGTACTAGGCGCAGACTCCGATTCCGCGTGCTGCGGCCAGTACAACAATAAGACAAAGCTTAAACAGCATCTATTTGCACATAACTTGCCCGGCACAGTCAAACGTTCATCGGAGCATCGGCGCGATCTTAGGGAACACGCGAAGGATGTTGCGAACTTTAAAAATGCGAAGCGCAGGCGCGAAATCCGCATCGGTTTTCCCATAATGCTTCAACGATTTTGCTTGGGGAGGCAAAAGCATGAGTGAATTGATCTTCTACACCAACCCCATGTCGCGCGGACGCATCGCGCGATGGATGCTTGAGGAAGTGGGCGTTCCTTACCGAACGGAAATACTGGGCTTCGAGACCTCGATGAAATCGCCAGCCTACCGGCTGATAAATCCGATGGCGAAGGTGCCCGCCATCAAACACGGCGATACCATCGTCACAGAGGCGGCGGCGATCTGCGCCTATCTCGCCGATGCCTTTCCCGGCGCGAACCTTGCGCCCACACCCAAGGCGCGCGGGCTCTATTATCGCTGGATGTTCTTCGCCGCAGGCCCGCTGGAAATGGCAGCGAGCATGAAGGCGATGGGTTTCGAAGTGCCCAAGGAGAAGCTGCGCATGGCCGGCTGCGGCAGCTATGCGGATGTGATGAATACACTGGAGCGGGCCGTCAGCGAAAACCGCTTCATCGCCGGCGATCTCTTCACGGCGGCGGATGTCTATGTCGGCGCCCATGTCGGCTGGGGCCTGCATTTCGGCACCATCGAAAAACGCCCGGCCTTTCTCGATTACATGGCCCACCTCACCGACCGCCCGGCCTTCAAGCGGGCAGCACAACTAGATGAGGAAGCGGCAAAGGATTTGCAGGCGGCGGGCTGAGAGACGGGAAGACCTGCACCAACCGTCCGTGCACCGGAAGGCTTGAACCGAAAGCAAAAGGGCGGGGTAAAACCCCGCCCTTTTCAATTTACACTGGCTAGGCCGCCAGGGCCGCTGCCACCGCTTCGATGGCATCCTGCGCCTTTGCGCCATCGGGACCACCCGCCTGCGCCATATCAGGGCGACCGCCGCCGCCCTTGCCGCCAAGTGCGGCGGAAGCGGTGCGGACGATATCGACAGCGCTGAAACGGGCCGTCAGATCTTCGGTCACGGCAGCGACAGCACTTGCCTTGCCGTCTTCGGAAACGGCGATCAACAGCACGACGCCCGAGCCGAGATTGGCCTTGGCCTCATCGGCAAGACCCTTGAGGTCCTTGGCATCGATGCCGGACATGGATTTTGCCAGGAAGTTGACGCCCGCGACCTGCTTGACGTCGCTTGCGCCGGCATCCGCCGAACCGCCGCCCATGGCAAGTTTCCGGCGGGCATCGGCAAGTTCGCGCTCCAGCTTCTTGCGCTCATCGAGCAGACCTTCGACACGCGACAGTACATCGCCCGGCTGCACCTTCAGCGAAGAAGCGAGCGCCTTCACACGCTCATCCTGTTCGGCCAGATAGGCAAGCGCGCCCTGCCCGGTCACGGCTTCGAGACGGCGCACGCCCGCACCGACGGCGCTTTCGCCGAGAATGCGAATGAGGCCGATCTGGCCGGTGGCCGCCACATGCGTGCCGCCGCAAAGCTCGACGGAATAGGGACGGTTAGCTTTTGCGCCATGCAGGCCGGTGCCCATGGAGACAACGCGAACTTCGTCACCATATTTTTCACCGAACAGCGCCATGGCGCCCTCGGCAATGGCGTCGTCGACGCTCATCAGGCGGGTCACGACCGGCGAGTTCTGCAGCACGATTTCGTTCGCCATTTCTTCGACGACCTTCAGCTCTTCGGCCGACATCGGCTTCGGATGCGAAACGTCGAAACGCAGGCGCTCGGGCGCAACCAGCGAACCCTTCTGGGCAACGTGGGTGCCGAGCACTTCGCGCAGCGCCTCGTGCAGCAGATGGGTGGCGGAATGGTTGGCGCGCAGGCGCGAGCGGCGGTCATGATCGACCGTCAGCTGAACGGCATCGCCAACTTTCAGACCGCCCTTGGAGACCGTGCCCAAATGCACGAAGAGGCCTTCGCCCTTCTTCTGGGTATCGGAAACGGCAAAGGCGCCATTGTCGCCGGAAATCACGCCGGTATCGCCCATCTGGCCGCCGGACTCGCCATAAAACGGCGTCTGGTTGACGACGACCTGCACCGTCTCGCCATCGGCAGCGCTATCCACCGACTTGCCATCCTTGACGATTGCCTGGATGACGCCTTCGGCGGTTTCGGTGTCGTAACCGAGGAATTCGCTCGCACCGAGCTTTTCCTTGAGCTCGAACCAGACGGTCTCGGTCGCCTTGTCGCCGGAACCGGCCCAGTGCGAGCGGGCTTCGGCCTTCTGGCGCTCCATCGCATCGGTGAAGCCGGAAATATCGACGCCGATTTCGCGGGCGCGCAGCGCATCCTGCGTCAGGTCCAGCGGGAAACCATAGGTGTCGTAAAGCTTGAAGGCGGTCTCGCCATCCAGCATGTCGCCCTTGTGCAGCGTCGACGTCGCATCGGAAAGCAGCGACAGGCCGCGTTCCAGCGTCTTGCGGAAACGGGTTTCTTCAAGCTTCAGCGTCTCGGAAATCAGCGCTTCGGCACGGACCAGTTCCGGATAGGCGCGGCCCATCTGCTGCACCAGCGCCGGCAGCAGCTTGTAGATCAGCGGCTCGCGCGCGCCGAGAAGCTCGGCGTGGCGCATGGCGCGGCGCATGATGCGGCGCAGAACATAACCGCGACCTTCGTTCGACGGCAGGACGCCGTCGGCGATCAGGAAGGCGGACGACCGCAGGTGGTCGGCGATGACGCGGTGGCTGGCGCGCTTTTCGCCTTCGGCCGGAACGCCGGTTGCTTCCACGGAAGCGGCAATCAGCGCGCGGAACAGGTCCGTATCGTAATTGTCATGCTTGCCCTGCAGCAGCGCCGAAATGCGCTCAAGACCCATGCCGGTGTCGATCGACGGACGCGGCAGGTCGATGCGCTCTTCCTTCGTCAGCTGCTCATATTGCATGAAGACGAGGTTCCAGATTTCGATGAAACGGTCGCCATCTTCTTCCGGCGAGCCGGGCGGGCCGCCCCAGATATGATCGCCATGATCGTAGAAGATTTCCGAACACGGACCGCAGGGGCCGGTATCGCCCATCGCCCAGAAATTGTCGCTGGTCGGGATGCGGATGATACGGTCGTCAGAGAAACCGGCGATCTTCTTCCAGAGGTTAAAGGCCTCGTCGTCGGTGTGGTAGACGGTGACCAGCAGACGGTTGCGGTCGATGCCGAATTCCTTGGTGATCAGGTTCCAGGCATGGGTGATCGCTTCTTCCTTGAAATAATCGCCGAAGGAGAAATTGCCGAGCATTTCGAAAAAGGTGTGGTGACGGGCGGTATAACCGACATTGTCGAGGTCGTTATGCTTGCCGCCGGCGCGCACGCACTTCTGCGCCGAAGCGGCCGTGGAATAGGGACGGCTTTCAAGACCGGTGAAGACGTTCTTGAACTGCACCATGCCGGCATTGGTGAACATCAGTGTCGGATCGTTGCGCGGCACCAGCGGGCTGGAGGGCACGATCTCGTGTCCGTTCTTCTTGAAGTAGTCGAGAAAGGTCGACCGAATTTCATTCACACCGCTCATGCCCACACACCGCTCACAGCTGGAGTCCATCACTTCCACCCCGAAGGATGGCTATATTGCAAAATCACTGGCTTTTATCGTCCGCACCCGGCCCTGTCCAGCCATGGAGGCCCGCGAAGGCGCGCCGACAAACAAAAAGGGCCATGCGAGGCAAATCGCACGGCCTTTTTGTAATGCCAATTCATATCCAGCGCAGCAGCGGGGCGGAACACACCCCGGGGCGTCACCCAAATCAGCCGTCGTCACCGTCGCTGTCACCGGCTTCCGGGCCGCCATTCTGCAGGAAGCGGTCGGCGATCAGGCCGGCATTCTGGCGCAGCGCCAGTTCGATCTCATTGGCCGTTTCCGGATTGTCGCGCAGGAATATCTTGGCGTTCTCACGCCCCTGCCCCAGCCGCTGGCTGTTATAGGAGAACCATGCACCGGACTTCTCGACGATGCCGGCCTTCACGCCGAGATCGACAAGCTCACCGGTCTTGGAAACGCCTTCGCCATACATGATGTCGAATTCCACCTGCTTGAAGGGCGGCGCCATCTTGTTCTTGACGACCTTGACGCGCGTCTGGTTGCCGACAACCTCTTCGCGCTCCTTGACGGAGCCGATGCGGCGAATGTCGAGACGAACGGACGCATAGAACTTCAGAGCGTTACCGCCCGTCGTCGTTTCCGGCGAACCGAACATGACGCCGATCTTCATGCGGATCTGGTTGATGAAGATCACCATGCACTTCGACTTGGAGATCGAAGCGGTCAGCTTGCGCAGCGCCTGGCTCATCAGACGGGCCTGAAGACCCGGCAGGCTGTCGCCCATTTCGCCTTCGATTTCGGCCCGCGGCGTCAGCGCCGCAACGGAGTCGACGACCAACACATCAACCGCGCCGGAACGCACCAGCGTATCGGTAATTTCCAGCGCCTGTTCGCCCGTATCCGGCTGCGAGATCAGAAGACCCTGCAGATCCACGCCAAGCTTGCGGGCATAGACCGGATCGAGCGCATGTTCGGCGTCCACGAAGGCGCAGATGCCACCCTTCTTCTGGGCTTCGGCAATGGTCTGCAATGCCAGCGTCGTCTTGCCCGAGCTTTCCGGGCCATAAATTTCAATGATGCGCCCCTTCGGCAGACCGCCGATGCCGAGCGCGATATCCAGGCTGAGCGAACCCGTCGAAACGGTCTCCACTTCAACCACGTTTTCATTGGAACCGAGCTTCATGATCGATCCCTTGCCGAACGACCGTTCGATCTGGGAGAGCGCCGCTTCCAGTGCCTTGCTTTTATCCACCGATTTATCCTCTACGAGACGCAAAGAATTTTGTGCCATCCGAACCACCTTTAGGTTATTGAAGCCGCACAGGCAATGAAGCAGTATGGAAACGGTATGTACTCTATTTGTTCTCATTTCGCAAGGCTGAGCCAGCATATTGAAAACAAATAGCGATAAGTCGTTTGTTCTGCTTTCGTTTTTCCGTGCCCGGCCCATGGCCGCAAACCGGATGCGAGGTCAGGAAGACGTCAGTTTAGGCCGAATCGTCCGGTCTTTCCATCCGTCAAAGAGGGAAACGCAAGCGTGAAGAAAATACTCGTTCTGGGCGGCGCGCATATCGACAGGCGCGGCATGATCGAGACTGAAACCGCGCCCGGCGCGAGCAACCCCGGCTCCTGGATGGAAGAGGCCGGCGGCGGCGGTTTCAACGCCGCGCGCAATCTTTCCCGCCTCGGTTTTCAGGTCCGCATCATCGCCCCGCGCGGCGGCGACGTCACCGGTGAGGCGGTGGCGGAGGCCGCACGGCAGGCGGGCGTGGAAGACACGCCCTTCACATTCCTCGACCGCCGTACGCCAAGCTACACCGCCATTCTGGAGCGCGACGGCAATCTGGTCATCGCGCTGGCCGATATGGACCTCTACAAGCTCTTCACCCCGCGCCGCCTCAAGATACGCGCCGTGCGCGAGGCGATCACGGCGAGCGACATCCTGCTCTGCGATGCCAATCTGCCGGAAGACACGCTGACGGCGCTCGGCCTCGTCGCCCGCGCCTGCGAAAAGCCGCTGGCGGCCATCGCCATATCCCCCGCCAAGGCGGTGAAGCTGAAAGCGGCGCTCGGCGATATCGACATTCTCTTCATGAACGAGGCGGAAGCCCGCGCGCTCACCGGCGAAACGACGGCCAATGTCCGCGACTGGCCCGACATCCTGCGCAAGGCCGGGCTTGCCGGCGGCGTCGTCACCCACGGCGCGAGCGAGGTGGTGGCCTTCAGCAGAACGGAGACGGCGATCCTCCATCCGCCCCTCATCCGCGAGGTGAAGGACGTGACCGGCGCGGGCGACGCGATGGCGTCGGGTTATCTCGCCGCCATCGCCGAGGGAAAGACGATTGCGGAAGCGTTGAGGCAAGGCGCGGCGGCAGCGGCCATCACCGTGCAATCGCCCTTCGCCACCTCCCACGAACTATCAAAAGACAGTGTCGAAGCCATGTTGGGGCTTGTTCCCCGGGCTGAAATGCTGGCATGAACCCGCTTTTAAAAACTGGAACAGATGAAATGACCCGCCCTATCTCCCCGCTCCTGCCCATCGTCTATTCTCAGGAAGTCGCCGCCGCCAAGCAGCGCGGTGCGCCGATCGTGGCGCTTGAATCGACCATCATCACCCACGGCATGCCCTATCCCGGCAATATCGAGATGGCGGAAAGCGTCGAACAGATCATCCGCGATCAGGGTGCGGTTCCGGCCACCATCGCGGTCATTCACGGCACCCTGCATATCGGCCTTGAGAAGGACCAGCTCGAGGCGCTGGCCCAGACCACCGACGCCATGAAGGTCTCGCGCGCCGATATCGCCTTTGCGATCGCCGAGCGCCGCACCGGCGCCACCACGGTGGCCGCCACCATGATCGCCGCCGCCCGCGCCGGCATCCGCGTTTTCGCCACCGGCGGCATCGGCGGCGTGCACAAGGGCGCTGAAGAGACATTCGACATCTCCGCCGATCTGACCGAGCTTGCGAAGACCGGCGTGATCGTCGTCTGCGCCGGCGCCAAGGCCATTCTCGATATTCCGAAGACGCTCGAGGTTCTCGAAACCAACGGCGTGCCGGTCGTCACTTTCGGCTCGGAAGAATTCCCGGCTTTCTGGTCGCGCTCCTCCGGCCTGCCGAGCCCGCTCTCGCTCAACAGCCCGGCGGCAATCGCCAATTTCCAGACAACCCGCGAACAGCTCGGCATCGATGGCGGCATGCTGGTGGCCAATCCCGTGCCGGAAGAGGATGAAATTCCGCGCGAGGAAATGGAAATCTACATCAACCGCGCCATCTCCCACGCCGAGCGCGACGATATCACCGGTAAGGCAGTCACCCCCTACCTGCTCGGCGACATCTTCCGCCTGACGGATGGACGCAGCCTGGAAACCAATATCGCGCTGGTGCGCAACAATGCGCAGTTGGCTGCGGAAATCGCGGTGGCGCTGAACTAGCCGCCGGGGTTGGGATCATCCTCAAGTTTGCGGGTGACGGCAGGGTTCGAAAACCTCTCCTCCGTCATGCCGGACTAGATCCGGCATCCAGCCACGGCGCGTCTGCGCCGTGAAAGAGTCTTTCGTGATCAAGGACTTGATCACGCTGGACCCCGGATCTGGTCCGGGGTGACGGATTGCGGATTATCCAGCTTTGCCAAACGCCTCGGCGCTGGGGACATCGTAAGCAACAAAAAAGGCCCGGAGAGCTTGCGCTTCCGGGCCTTTGTTTTTCCTGTCGAACCCGATCAATTCTGGGCGACCGGCTTCACCAGCGGCGTCACGCGGCGGATGGTGACGCGGCGGTTCTGCTGTTCCGGGCCGAGCGTCTGGACCTTCAGATAACGCTCGCCATAGCCTTGCGTCGCCAGGTTTTCCGGCGGAATGCCGTAAACATCGGTCAAGACGTTGGCGACGGAAGCGGCGCGCTCGTCGGAAAGCACGAGGTTGCTTTCATCCGAACCGACGGCGTCGGTATGGCCCTCGATCAGGAAGGTTTCACCCGGGTTCTTGTCAAGCGCCTTGTTGATCGCATCCGCCACCTTGCGCAGCGAACGGGCCTGCGTCATCGGGATTTCGGCGCTGCCCGTGGCAAAGGTGATGGTATCGAGGTCGATACGGCGCACCTTGTCGCGGATACGGGCAGAATAACGCACTTCATCCAGCGAATAGACACGCTCCACCGGCTCGACCGGCGGCTGTTCCAGGAAGCGATAATAATCGCGGTCCGGATCGCTCGAGGTGTCGATGATGTAGTCCGTCACGGGAATGCGCAGGCGCATCGGCGGCAGGTCAAGGCCCGGATCGCGATAGACGTAGTCGCGGTCGGGATCTTCCATCAGCTCCGGCGCATAGAACAGCACATATTCGCGGCCGCGATCATCGATGCGCGAGCGCTGGATCACGTCGCCATAACGGTTGCGGATCGTCACCACCTGCGTTCCGTCACGGCGCTCCACGGTTTCGCGGACACGGCCGCCGGGCAGACGCTCGTAATAGGGCTCGCCGCCATCGCGGATGAAGCGCTGGTTGTCGTCGCCGCGCACCACGACACGGTCGCCGAATTGCAGGATGATCGGCGCATCGCGGTCGCGATCACGCGGACGGCCTTCGCGCGGCTGCCATTCGCGCACGCCTTCCGGCCGCTCATATTGCGGGCGACGGTCGACACGCTCACCCTGCTGCGAGGTGATGGCTTCCATCTTGACGGGCGGCGGCGGGGCCTTGCCTTCGGCGGCGCCGGCGCGCTGCGCCTCCGCGTCGGAGGTTGGAACCTTCACGTCACCGGCCTGCTCGCGTTCGCGACGGCGCTCCTCGCGGGTCTGGCGGTTGCCGGAACGTTCCACTTCCTTGTCGCTGTCGAGAACGGCGGCGCCCTTGTCGACCGGCAGAATGACGGTATCGGCGGTCTTAGACGGGTCCTTGGCGATTGCCTTGGCCTTGTCCAGCTCTTCCTTCGTCATCGGCGGCGCTTCCGTCTGCGGAACAGCAACCTGATTGGGAACGGGTTCGCCGGCCGGCGCCTGTCCGGTTGTCGTACCGCTCGGCGGCGGCGTCGGCGCGCCTGGCAGCGGGGCTGCGGGTTCGGTCCTGCCCTGACCCTCTACCGGCGGCTGTTCCGAAGGCTGACGGCCCGGCGCGGGGTTGGGCTGGGCTTCAGGTGCCGGCGGACGCGCGGGCGTCGGCGCTTCGGTCGGAACCGGTGCTTCCTTAGCGGCGGGCTCGGGGGCGGCCGGCTTTTTCTCCGGAACGGCTTTTTCGGCCGGCTCGGCTTTCTGTTCCGGGGCCTTTTCCTCTACCGGCGGCTTTTTGGCGGGTGCCGGTTCGCGGGGCTTGGCCGGCTCGCCGGCATTTTCAGGGCGTGCCGCGGGCTCCTGCTCGGCAGCAGGTTCCTTCGCGCGCTCCTTGCGGGGACGCTCGGGACGCTGCTCGCCCTCACCTGCGGGCTGCTCGGCCCGTTCCGGCTTGCGCGGACGTTCCTTCGGCTGCTCTTCGGCAGGTGCGGCTTCGGGTGCGGCCTCGCGCTGCGGCTCCTGCGCGCGTTCGGGTTTGCGGGGACGCTCCTGCGGCTGCTCGGCCGGCGCGGGCTCCGGGCGGGCCTCACGCTGCTGCGGTTCCCGCTGGGGTTCGGGCTGCGGCTCCCGTTGCGGCTCAGGGCGCGGTTCGGCAGGCGCGGCTTCGCGCTTGGGCTCCGGTTCGCGCTGCGGCTCCGGCGCACGCTCCTGTCGTTGCGGCTCGGCCTGCGGCTGCTCCTCTTCGGCCTGCTTGCGACGCTTGCGCAGTTCCTCTTCCGGGTTCGGTTCTTCCGGCTGCGCCTGCGCCAGAATCACCTGACCGGTCGCAGCATCGCCGGGAAGCGCTTGCGACACGGGCGTCTGCGCCCGTGCAGCACCGGCAAAACCGGCCGCGGCCGGCTCCACCGCAATCGCCAGCGACATGAGGGGGAAAACCACCCCCGTCAGCAATGTGTTCTTCTTCAGCATCGGTGTTTCCTCATCTGCCATTATTGGTCGCCAGTCTTGCGACATCTTGATTCCGGCTGCGCGTGCAGGCGCTGGTCAACGCCTCGCACACACTTCGGTTCCCATGATGGACAAAGCCTTCTGTACCGGAAATGAACAGATCAAGGCGTTTTCGTGGAAGCTCTGCGGCACAATCGCGGTCACTAATATTGCAGTTGCATTTTTTGACCAACCGGATGAATAATCGCATCCGCGCTGAAGGCCACAGGCGGTATCATCCGCTGCGCCCTGCGCTCATGGCGTCCGCACTGAAAACAACAACAGACCGCGGATGAACGACCAAAAGAGAGGATCGAAATGCCTATTTCCACCCGTCTGCTCGCAGCCGTATCGATTGCCGCCATCTCGCTGTTTTCAGGTGCTGCCCTCGCGCAGGACAAGATCGTCATCGGCACCGAAGGCGCCTATCCGCCCTTCAATAATCTCGAAGCCGACGGCACGCTGACCGGCTTCGACATCGACATCGCCAAGGCGCTGTGCGAACAAATGAAGGCCGAATGCACCTTCGTCACCAATGACTGGGACGGCATCATCCCCGCCCTTCAGGCCAAGAAGTTCGACGCCATCATCGCGTCCATGTCGATCACGCCCGAGCGTCTCGAGAAGGTCGACTTCTCCAAGAAATATTACAACACCCCGCCGGCCATCGCCGTGCCGAAGGATTCGCCGATCAAGTCCGTCGAAGACCTAAAGGGCAAGTCGCTCGGCGCGCAGGGTTCCACCACCCACTCCAATTATGCCGAAAAGCACTTCCCCGATGCCGACGTGAAGATGTATCCGACCGCCGACGAATATAAGCTCGACATCGCCAATGGCCGTATCGACGCCGTCATCGACGATATCGTCGTGCTGTCGGAATGGCTGAAGACGGATGCGGGCGCCTGCTGCAAGATCCTGACGCCGCTCAAGGTCGATCCCGAGATCAACGGCAATGGCGCAGGCATTGCTGTGCGCAAGGGCGACACGGCGCTGGCTGACAAGTTTACGGCCGCAATCGCCGGCATTCGCGCCAGCGGCAAGTATCAGGAGATCAACAAAAAATACTTCGATTTCGACGTTTACGGCGATTAAGCCGGTTCGATCTGTTGAAATCTCGTGGCGGAAGGCTTGCCCTTCCGCCATTTTTGTTTGAAAACGTCACGATAACAATCACGGCGGCTTAAGACCGCAGGGGAAAATTGGCATGAGCGGAGCATTTTCCGCCATAGGTGCGTTCTGGACCTATGTCTCGACACTTCTCGATCCCTTCTGCGGGCCGGTCGGTCTCTTCTCGCTTTTCGGAAACGGCACCCTGGTCGCCTGCGGCGATGCAGGATGGGGCGATGAAATCGCCTTCGGCGTCAAGGTCACCATCTCGCTGGCGCTCGCCACCCTGCCCGTCGGGCTGCTGATCGGTTTTCTCATCGCGCTCGCCGCACAATCGGAAGAAAAATCGCTGCGGCTGGCGACCGGCATCTACACCACCATCTTCCGCGGCCTGCCGGAACTGCTGACGCTTTTCATCGTCTATTACGGCATCCAGATGCTGCTGCAATCGGTGGCCGGTTATGTCGGCATCACCGGTCCGGTCGAGATCAACGCCTTCGTGGCGGGCATGGTGGCGCTGTCCGTGGTGTTTTCGTCCTATGCGTCCGAAGTGCTGCTCTCGGCCTTCAAGGCCATACCGAAGGGGCAATATGAGGCAGGCGCGGCACTGGGGCTTTCGCGGGGCCGCACCATGGTGCTCATCATCATTCCGCAGCTGGTCAGGATCGCCCTTCCCGGCATGACCAATCTCTGGGTCATCCTGCTGAAAGACACCTCTTACGTCTCGATCATCGGCCTTGCCGATATCGTTCGCCAGACCGGCATTGCCGCCCGCGTCAGCAAGGAAGCCTTCTTCTTCTACAGCATCGCCTGCCTGCTCTACCTCATCCTCGCGCTGCTTTCCTCCATCGGCATCGGCTTCATCGATCGCTGGTCGCGCAAGTCGGAGGTAAGCCGATGAGCCATATTCAGGAACTCATTCCCCCCCGCCCCGCCCCGGCCGTTGCGGACAAGCCGCTCAATATTTCGCGCATCGTCGGCATCGCCGTCATCACGCTCTGGCTGCTGCTCGCCGCAGGGCTGATCTTCGCCATGATCGAGGGTTGGGACTGGGACAAATTCCAGCGTTACGGGCCGCGCTATATCGACGGTCTCATCACCACCATCACCCTCGTCGGCAGCTCGATCATTCTCGGCGCCATTCTTTCCGTGCCGATCGCCTTCGGCCGCATGTCGGAAAACCGCATCATCGGCGCGCTGGCCTATGCCTATGTCTACGTCTTCCGCAGCACGCCGCTTTTGGCGCAGCTTTTCCTGATCTATTACGGCCTCGGCAGTTTCCGCCAGGGGCTGGAAACCGTCGGCCTATGGTGGTTCTTCCGCGAGGCCTGGTATTGCGGCCTGTTGTCGCTCACCCTCAACACTGCCGCCTATCAGGCCGAAATCCTGCGCGGCGCGATCCGCAGCGTGCCGCGCGGCCAGCATGAGGGCGCTGCCTCGCTCGGCCTGTCGAAACTCATCACTTTCCGCAAGATCATCCTGCCGCAGGCGCTCATCGTCGCGCTGCGTCCCTATGGCAACGAAATCATCCTGATGATCAAGGGTTCCGCGGTGGTCTCTATCGTCACCGTCTTCGACCTGATGGGCCAGACCCGCTACGCCTTTTCCCGCACCTTCGATTATCAGGCCTATCTGTGGGCCGCGATCTTTTACCTGACGATCGTCGAAACGCTACGGCATGTCTGGGCATGGCTGGAAGCCCGCCTGACGCGGCATCTCAAGCGCTAGTGGAAACGTTGGCAGCACTCATCAATGAAGGCTGCCAACATTTTGAAAAATATAAATATTTTGTGACAACCCATGTCTTTGGCAAGCTTGGATTAACCATGACGTGTTCCCATATTCGATACAGCGGTAACGCTGTGATCGGCAATCATGGAAACGGGAACCGCCGTCATGAACAAGGACATGGAAATGATGTTGAGGGGCTACGGCCTCACCACCGCCCAGATATTTTATCGCCTGCCGGATCATCCGCTGGTTCTCCAGACCTATGTCTGGCAGGACTATGATCTTGCCCCGGACTTCCCTGAGATGCATGGCTTCCTCAAATTCTGGAAGGAAAAGCTCGATGGACCGCTGCATTCCGTCCGCTACGTGCACCGGCAGGTCATCTCGGCGCAGGAATGGCGCGCGCTCAAGGGGGAGTTCATCATCCACTGAGCCGTCGCACCACATAAACATTGCGCCCGCCCCCGATGCGGCTTACAGCAAACCTCAACTGAAGATGCTGACGGATAAGGCACGATGACCAAGAACCAGAAAATCGACGAAGAGGCGCTTGCCGAGGCCTATAACCGCGCGCTCGCGCTTGAAAAAGCCGGCGATGTGGACGCGGCGGTGAAGGCCTATGAAGAGGTTCTGGCCATCGATCCCGACGATCACGGCGGAGCGGCCGTTCGCATCGCCGCCATGGGCCGGGGCGAAACCCCGCCAAAGGCGCCCGACGCCTATGTCGAAACCCTGTTCGACCAGCACGCCGAAGCTTTCGAGGATATTCTTGTCGAACAGCTCGGTTACGCTGTGCCGATGATGGTGCGCCAGCGGCTGCAGACGCTGAACCTCGGCCCGTTCAAGCGCCTGCTCGATCTCGGCTGCGGCACCGGCCTCACCGGCGAAGCGCTGCGCGACATGGCCGACGATATCACCGGCATCGACATTTCCGAAAACATGGTCGAAATCGCCCATGAGAAGGACCTCTACGAGACGCTCTACGTCGCCGAAGCCGAGGATTTTCTCGAGGATAACGACGACGAGCCTTTCGACATCATCACCGCCACCGATGTGCTGCCCTATCTCGGCGCGCTGGAGCCGCTGTTTTTCGGCGCCGCCGAAAACCTCAATGCCGGCGGCCTGCTGATCTTCTCGTCGGAAACCCTGCCCGAAGAAACCCTGGCCGGACGCCCCTATATGGTCGGCCCGCACCAGCGTTTCGCCCATGCGGAAACCTATGTCCGCGAAAGACTGGCCGCGACCGGTTTCGAGGTTCTCGAGGTGACCGACATCAACGTGCGCATGCAGGACGGCAATCCGACACCCGGCCATCTGGTGATCGCCAAGCTAAAGGGCTGATGCGACATAGGAGGCTTGTGCCCCCGACGTTTCGGCAGTTTTCTTCTCCCCCCCGGGGAGAAGGTGGCCCGAAGGTCGGATGAGGGCGCTAGCTCTCCGCATATCTCTACCCTTGCCCCCTTGTAACTTGATTTCGCCGCGCTGTGCTATTGTCGCTTGTGCGGTGGCGGATGGAAGACCGATCCCCCCTGGGGACATTGATCCCGTGGATGAGCCCGG
>NZ_JAQAHF010000028.1:0-31810 GCF_027871645.1 Agrobacterium sp. ST15.13.015 | reverse complement strand
CTGTGCGTCCGAAAACTGTGATGCTTTCATCGTCTTCCGTTCCTTTCCCAGCCAGGAAAATGCACCGGAAAACTCTAACCAAAAACGGTCCAGTTTGAAGGGTTCAGATCAATTCATTCAGGGAGGCGGGCTGGTTGAGCCTCCTGATTTCAGTGGCGCGTGCATTCCGCATGAAATTTTAGGGCAAAGTTCTCCATGCTCACATCGCCCTCGGACGACATGCCCTCAAGGTGGCCAAGACTGATCCACTCAGAGCCACCACGGTCGCGACGCGAATTTTTTAAAGGAGGCTGGAGAAGGCAAAGCGTTTATGTTGAGCTTCTAACGACCAGCTCTCCCCGCAGAGTTACTGTCTTCAAATCCGAGCTCCCTCTGATCATGCTAAGAATGGCATCTATCATTTCGTCGCGCGGTTGCTCATAGGTGGTGATGCCGTATCCGAACGAGCCGGATAGCTCGTAATTGTCGAAGCCCACTATCGCGATATCGCCTGGTACCTCAAGGTGAAAGTTTCCCCTGATCTCATCCAAAGCGCCCATCGCCAGAATGTCATTTTCGCACATCAGGACATCCACGCGATCTTGCGGCGACGTTTCGCTTAAGTACTTCCTCGCCGAGGTAGCGCCGGCGTCCAGGCTATATTTTTCGGCACTCATGTGGACGATGTTTTGCACGCCTCTTTCCTTCCAAAACTCCGTGAAGTAGTGGCCTCTCTTTAAAGCGGTGGACAAAGCGGCAGCACCGCTCATGAAGCCCGGGCGTTTGTATCCCTGTTCGTGAAGGTGAGCGACAATCTCCCTGAGAGCGTGTTCCGCGTCGCAAACAACTGCTGGAACGCCGTCGATCTGACTGTCGCGTGCAAGCACGAACATGGGAGGCATGCCGTGGCCGTGCCGCAGATCCGCCAGTGTCTCGTCTCTGAATGCGGTTCCAAATAGAATTATGGCGTCGACCTGGCGCTGGTCAGCGTGGAGGAGGGCGTTAACATGGTCAAAATGATTATTGATGTTGATCAGCATCATCACCAGACCCGCGGCTTGCAGCTTCTCGGTCAGAGCTTCAAGAAATGGAAGTTTTTGGGGATTTGAGAAGTCGTCTACAAAAACGGCAACCTGTCCCGTTGAGCTTGTGGCAAGGCTTCGTGCAAGCAGGTTTGGCGTGTAGTTCAAAGCTGCAGCAGTCTCAAGAACCTTCCGCTTGCTCTCCTCGGTGATTGAAGCGCCGGGCGTGAAAGCTCTGATGACGGTCCACTTGGAGACGCCAGCAGCCTCCGCTACCTGTTTTGCCGTTGATCTCTTGCGCATGACTTCTCCTACAAATGGAATATTCATTCCAATCTGCGATTACAATGAAATGAACGCTTGCTTTTATCGCATTCTGACATAACATGCACCTGCTTGCACCCGGTAGCAAAACTAATTTGCACCCGGTAGCATTCGAATTTGTCATCCAGAGGAGTGGGTGACATTGAGGAGGAAAAAATGAAATCCATTTGGAAGAATGTCGCTTCTGCGGCGCTTGCTGTGTCACTGGCTGCAGCGGGCTCGGTGGGCGTCAAAGCCGACGAACAGCCCAGCATCATTGTTGTCACTCATGGGCAAGCGTCTGACCCCTTCTGGTCGATCGTGAAAAACGGCATGATGCAGGCCGGCAAGGACATCAATGCCAAGGTTGACTATCGTGCACCGGAAACCTTTGACATGGTCGCAATGGCGCAGCTCATTGAAGCCGCAGTCAATCAGAACCCGGCGGGTATTGTAATTTCCAATCCCGATCCGGATGCGCTGGGCCCGGCGATTGCCAAGGCCGTCGCGGCCGGTATCCCCGTTATCTCCATGAACTCCGGCATTGCCGCAACGGAAAAGCTGGGCATCAGGCTCCATGTTGGCCAAGACGAACTTACCGCAGGCGTGAAGGTCGGCGAAAAACTCAAGTCGCTCGGCAAGACGCACGTGCTTTGCGTAAACCAGGAGGTCGGAAATGCCGCCCTTGACCAGCGCTGCGCGGGTACCGAGAAGGGTTTCGAAGGTGGAAAGGTGACGATCCTGCCGACGACCGCCGACCCTGCGGAAATTGAATCGAAGATTCAGGCTGCTTTAACCTCAGATCCTTCCGTCGATGTCGTACTTGGCCTGTCGGCACCCCTCGTTGGTGAACGGGCGGTTGCTGTTGTCGAGAAGATGGGCCATGGCGACAAGGTCAAAGTCGCTTCTTTCGATCTTTCGGCGAATTTCCTGAAGGCTGTTTCGGAAGGCAAGGCGTTGTTTGCCGTGGACCAGCAACCCTACCTTCAGGGGTATCTTCCGGTCACATTCCTCGCGCTGAATGCCAAGTATGGCACTATTCCTGCTGGAAACGTCGCCTCGGGTCCGAGCTTCGTCGAGAAGGATGCGGCAGCCTCGGTGATTGAGAAATCCTCCCAGGGAATCCGCTGAGCGGTACCCATCCAGCAGCTTCCGCACCTCCAGCGGGGGCTGCCCTCATCGCCAGACATCCGATCCGCAGGGCGCGTGAACGGCAGCCGATGGCGCACGTAAAACAACTTACATCTGAGGTACGACCATGACGCTGGCAAACGAACAGAACGGGTCTCCGACTCGATCCGACGAGCGCCTGAAAAAGGTTTCGACTTTGACCGCGCTCGCGCGACGTCCGGAACTCGGCGCCGTCGCAGGATTGGTGCTCGTTACGATATTCTTCATGCTCACCGCAAACCCATCCATGTTCACACTTGCCGGTATTGTAAACTTCATGGCGCCAGCAGCCCAGCTCGGAATTCTTGCGGTTGGCGCGGCACTTCTAATGATTGGCGGCGAGTTCGATCTGTCCATCGGCTCGATGGTCGCATTCGCGGGGCTGGTTTTCGGCACGGCCCTTGTCGTCCTTAATCTCCCGCTCAGTGTCGCGATCCTAATCGCGCTTGCTTTCGCCGTGGTCATCGGTGTCACCAATGCCCAGCTCACCATGCGCACCGGGCTTCCATCGTTCATAGTGACGCTTGCGTTTCTCTTCATTCTTCGCGGCTTAACGCTCGTTGGCCTGAAGTGGGCGAGCGGCGGTTCAACCCAGCTTCGCGGGATGAGAGAGGCTGTTGCGGACAGTCCCCTTGCGCCGCTCTTTTCAGGCGACGCCTTCCCGGGTCTCTTCACATGGCTTGGCAATGCAGGCATTATCGAGACCTTCCCGAACGGAACGCCGAAAGTCCCGGGTATCCCCGTAGAAATCCTCTGGTTTGTGCTCATTGCACTCGTCGCCACATGGGTTCTGCTTCGCACGCGATTTGGAAACTGGATCTTTGCATCGGGCGGTGACCCGAAGGCTGCCCGCAAGTCGGGTGTTCCTGTCGCCCGTGTAAAGACCACTCTATTTATCGTCACCGCGATGTGCGCCACTCTTGTCGCCATTCTAACGGTCCTCGACGCCGGTTCGACTGATGCCCGACGCGGTTTTCAGAAAGAATTCGAAGCCATCATTGCGGCCGTTATCGGCGGGTGTCTTCTGACTGGCGGATATGGTTCGGCGATCGGTGCGTTCTTCGGTTCTATCGTCTTTGGCATGGTTTTGATCGGCCTCACCTACACGTCGATCGACCAGGATTGGTACCTCGTCTTCCTCGGCGGGATGCTGCTGACTGCAGTTATTTTCAACAACATCATTCGTAAACGTGTGACGGGAGAACGCTGATGAGCACGACCCAGACACCACTGGTCGAGGTCAAGAACCTCGTCAAGCACTTCGGCTCGATTATCGCACTCAACGGCGTTTCGCTGAGTGTCCACGCAGGAGAGGTTCTGTGCCTTCTTGGAGATAACGGAGCCGGCAAATCGACTCTGATCAATACTCTGTCCGGCGTTCACAGACCGACATCCGGCGACTTCCTCGTCGAGGGAAAACAACATCTCTTTTCCGGGCCAAGAGATGCGCTCGATGCGGGGATCGCGACCGTCTACCAGGATCTGGCAATGATCCCGCTGATGTCTGTCACAAGAAACTTCTTCATGGGTCGCGAGCCGCTGAAGGGCTTCGGTCCGTTCAAATACATGGACATGGAATTCGCGGATCGCGTTACCAGCGAAGAAATGAAGAGAATCGGCATCGATGTGCGTGAACCCGGACAGGCCGTCGGCACGCTCTCCGGTGGCGAACGTCAATGCGTGGCGATCGCACGCGCCGTGTATTTCGGGGCAAAAGTCCTCATTCTTGATGAACCGACATCTGCACTCGGTGTCGCGCAAACCTCGATGGTCCTGAAGTACATCGATCAGGTTCGCAGCAAAGGTCTGGGCGTCATTTTCATTACCCACAACGTCAGACACGCTTTTGCCGTCGGCAACCGTTTCACAGCTCTGAACAGGGGAAAGACGCTTGGCACATTTGCCAAACATGAAATCGACCTCGATGGCCTGCAGAATCTGATGGCTGGGGGCAAGGAGCTCCAGTCGATCTCAGCGGAGCTGGGCGGCACCATCTGAAGACACTTGGAAACATGAATTTTGGCCCGGCGCATTCGCCGGTCATTGGGCAGCAATATCCAAAATCCAGGAAACCACTCGAAATGAGCAATGAGAATAATACCCAGTTTCCCTTAGCCGCCTGCGCTGAGATGCTATGGCGGGACAAACCAATCGAATGGCGCGCCTCCCGATTGAAGGAGCAGGGATTTGGCGTCGGCCTCTGGAATTGGCCAGAGCACGACATAAACAAGCTCGAAGCCACCGGTGCAACCTTCACAATTATGAACGGTTACCTGACCGGCCGCCTCACCGATGATGAGGGCGCAGCCGAACTTTTGAGAACCGCGCGCGAAACGGCTCAGATCGGCAAACGTCTTGGCGTTCAGCGCCTCAATCTTCACGGCACAGGCCTCGGGGATCGTGGACTGCCGGTTCAACCTGTCGAGGTCGTCACGGGAGTGATGTGGCTGAAGGCTCAGGAGACGCTACGCCGTATCGTTGACCTCGCGGAAGAAGAAAACGTGGTTTTCACACTGGAGAACCTGAACCTTCCCGTCGATCACCCCGGCGTGCCGTTCGGGCGCGCCGAAGACACGTTGGCGCTCGTGTCGAGCATCGACCACCCGCGTCTGCGTTTGAACCTGGACCTCTACCACGCGCAGATCGGTGAGGGGAACCTGATCGAACTTTGCTGCAGGAGCCTGCCGTGGATCGGTGAGATTCAGGTGGCTGACGTACCTGGCCGATTTGAGCCGGGCACCGGCGAGGTGAATTGGAAGCGGATCGCAAAAGCCCTTAGCGATATGGGCTACTGCGGCCCGATCGGGATGGAAGCATGGGCATCCGGAGATGCCGACGCGGCGCTCGCTGCCTTCCGTGAAGCCTTCACTCTCTGATTTCAGAAACAGGACTAAAAATCATGACCAAAGTAAAAAAAGTCAACGTCGGACTTATCGGGGCAGGGCGCATCGGTTCGTTCCATGGGGAGAGTGTAGCAAGAAGGCTCGTAGACGCAGAGCTTGTGGCCGTCGCTGATCCTGCTCCCGGGGCCGCCGCAAAACTTGCAGAGGCGCTGGGCGCCGCCGCTTCTTATACCGACGTCGCAGGAATGCTTTCTCACCCCGGTCTGGATGCGGTCATCATTGCCACACCCGCACGTTTTCACACCAATATCCTGGTGCAGGCCGCAGAGGCCGGTAAAGCGATCTTCTGCGAAAAACCGATGGCGCTCACGCTTGAAGATGCGGACCGCGGCATTGCAGCCGCCAAGGCCGCAGGCGTCCCCCTGCAGGTCGGTTTTAATCGCCGCTGGGACCAGGCATTTTTTGAAAGCCGCGCAGCGATCGATGCTGGAAAGGTCGGTGCGGTTCAACTCATCCGGTCATTGACACGCGATCCCGGTCCGTTCGGCGGTGATCCAGAGAGGATTCCTCTGTGGACCATCTTCTACGAAACGTTGATACACGACTTCGACACCTTGCTTTGGTTAAACCCCGGCGCAAAGCCTGTCGAAGTGTTTGCCATGGCAGATGCATTAGTTCGCTCGGATGCACGCGACAAAGGCTTCCTGGACACGGCGGTCGTCAATATCCGCTTTGACAATGGATCTATTGCGGTTGCAGAAGCAAACTTCTCTGCAATGTACGGCTACGATATTCGCGGTGAAGTATTCGGCTCCGGCGGAATGGTCACGATGGGGGACGTACGACGTTCGAGCATGACGCTGTTCGACGCAACTGGCGTCTCCAACGACACATGGCGGCGCGACACAGACCATTTCATTCAAGCCTACACGGCGCAGCTTGCTTCTTTTGTCGAGGCGGCGCGTAGCGGTACCGTCCAGAACGCACCCACGGGAGCTGATGCTCGCAACGCTCTGGCGATCGCACTCGCTGCCATTGAATCCGTGTCGAGAAAACAGCCGGTTCCTGTGAGTTGAAGGCACAGCTGACAGGGGCCGACAGTGCCCCTGTCAGCATATAGTTGTTGGAAAAATCAGCCACTCAGAGCCTCATCGGCGGGGCGAAAGACAATCGTCATGGCAACTAAATCAACAGTTCAGAAGCCCAAAACAGTATTTGATTTGAGAAACATGCTTGCGGTCAAAAGTTTGAGGCTATCCAGTCATCAAGAGCGAGTAGCGCGAACTGCTGTCGCCTGCCCGGAAAGGGTCGCCTTCGGTACAGCAAATTCCCTTGCTGTTTGTTGTTCCGTCACCCAGTCGACGGTGGTTCGGTTGGCGATCTCTCTTGGGTTCGAGAGTTATCGCGAATTCAGACGCGTTTTCCGGCAGCATGTTAAACTAAACGCAACCTACAGATAGGGTATCAATTCCTGATTCTCGCCGTACACCTACCGCGAGGGAAAGCTGCTATTGCCAAGTTTGTTAGCTCGTGTCTCGCCGCAATCGCGCTACCTGCTGCCACGACCAACTCCATCTTCGGCATTGCCATGGACCGCAAAACCGTGATGATGCACAATCATTCCACTTCGGATAAACCGCCGTGACCGCTGATCCCTTGCATATCCTCAAGATCGTCTATGGCTGCGATGCATTCCGCGGGCGGCAGGCCGACATCATTCGGCATGTAATGGCGGGAAACAATGCCTTCGTTTTGATGCCGACGGGCCTTCCGACAGGTCCGATCTTTGCCAGTGGCACCGCGGGGCAGCTCTAGGATATGCCGGATCGAACTCTTTGCCTGACCGCCGCGTTTCTGATGATCGGCTGCTTCGCGTTGATTGCTTCTAAAGCGGTTGCTGCGCCAAAGCGGGACGATCAAGTCCGTACCGATGTGGGTGGATTCAAGCTCAATAGCGTCCTGGTTGAGACTGCTCGGAAGCCAGACTTGCCACCAATCGTCTTTATTCATGGTGCCAGCGCCAGCCTTTACGATCCGATGTTCTCGTTTCGGACAAAGCTGCAGGAACGGGCCAAGCTGTTGTTCGTCGATCGACCGGGTCACGGCAATTCCGACGTCGGTGGTGAGCAGAACATTTTGCCCGACGGTCAAGCCGACTCCATTGCCGCCCTCATGCAGGAGCGAGGCATCAACCGTGCTATTATTGTCGGTCACTCCTTCGGAGGAGCAATTGCCGCGTCCTTCGCCGTTCGCCATCCCGATATGGTCTTAGGCCTCGTCTTCCTGTCTCCGGCGGTCTACCCATGGAATAGCGGGATCGCCTGGTACTACGAGGCCGCCAGCGCCCCGATCACAGGCACTCTATTCAGCGCTCTTATCGTGCCACCTATCGGGCTTATGATGATCGATAATGCCACGAAAGGCGTCTTTGCTCCGAACCCTGTTCCCGCCGACTACATCGACAAGACACGTGCCCTGCAAGCGTTGCGGCCGCTCGCATTTCGGCACAATGCGAGAGAAGTTGCGGCTTTGAGCGACTGGGCCAGAGCGGCTTCGGTGAATTACCACAAAATCAAAGTGCCTACGGTCATCATCACTGGTGATACTGATAGTATCGTCTCCCCTGAGGTCCACTCCCGTCATCTCGCCCGTGATATTCGCGGTGCTCGTCTGATCGTCGTGCACAATCTCGGGCACAAGTCGGATTTTGTCGCGAGTGATCTGGCAATCGCGGCGATCGAGACAGTTGCGGGCCGCAAGTCGGACCTCAACGCCGTTAAAAGGGATGTCGAGCAGAGGATAGCACGTGACGGCAAGGATTGATGTCTGGCAGCGGCGGTGCCAGTGGGGACTATCCAGCGTCTATGGTCTCGCGGGCATTCTGCATCTCGTCCTGCCCAAACCCTTCCTCGGTATCACGCCTGCCTGGGTTCCTGAGCCGGAGGCCGTTATTTTCCTGACCGGTCTCTGTGAGATTGCCGGTGCGGTCGGACTTCTGGTGCCACGGCCGCGGAAAGCCGCCGGCATTGGCTTGGCACTCTATGCAATCTGCGTATTCCCGGCCAATATCAAGCATGCCATCGACAGCCTTGGTGCAGCGACTGTTTCGCCATGGCAATGGTCCTACCATCTCATGCGGTTGCCTTTGCAGCCTTATCTGGTGTGGTTGGCGCTCTTCGCGGGAAACATTGCCGTCTGGCCATTCAGGCGTGGCCAAAAATAGCTTGGATATCGTCTGACGAAATTCGCAAAGTTTCATTGTCGGCGGATGCATCCGGAAGGCCACGGAAAGCACGGGCAGGATCACACTCACCAACGAGATGGGTGGTGTTGCGCACGTGACGATCGCCGACGTCAAACAATCCAACGGCGTCATTTATGTCATCGACAAGGTTCTTCTGCACAAGATGTGGTCCGGGGCCATTCCATCATCAGAAAGGCCGGCGACACTTGAGGGCGCCGGCCTTTTCAGTTTCATCGTTGAACGTCTGCCGAATTACATGTTCGGCAGAACGGCGATGTCTCGCACTTCGTTGTCGAGCCCTGTGATCGGGCCGACTTCGGTTGCCGCGCCAGTTTCGAGGTTGACCGTGTAGAGCGTCTTGGAGGCGGCGAGATAGGCCACGTTCCTGCCGTCCGCCATGCCCTGAATATCAAAGGCATAGGCCGCAGGCTTGTCTTTGAGGCCAAGCTTGCCGATTGCTTTCAGCGTGCCGTCATTCGGCTTGGTCTGCTGGATCAGCGCGCCGATCGTGGCATCGATATTATACATGGCGGTCTTTTCAGGCTTGCCGACGGAGTTGGTATAGGCAGCAGCAACGATGCTCGGGGTCTCGCCCTTGTGCATGTCGCCCTCCTCGAACGCAAGCACACCGTCAACCGTTACAGCGCCAGTATCAGGGTGGACGCGATGGTTGGTCGTTCCGGTCATGAAGCGCAGGCGATCAGCCATAGGGTTGAAATCGACCACGACAGGGGCTTGCGTCATGGTTAGCATCTTGTCCATCTTGGCAACATCGGTGGCGACGCCTGTTTCGAGATTGATCGAGACGATGCGATGATCCGGGGTGACGCCGATCACAGTCTTGTTGCCGGGGCGGAAGTCGATGCCGACAAGTTTGTCGACGCCAGTCATGTCCATCTTTTTCGTCACCGCCGGTTTCTCCGTATCGAAGATGACGAGCGTCCTGTCGCCGGTCAGGCCGAGGACGGGGGCCGCGAATGCGGTCGATGCCACTGCGATGGAAGCTGCGGAGGCAATCAGTGCGAAACGAATGATCTTCATATCTTTCTCCCGTGTTGAACCGTTCGGAAGTCGTGTAGCGCTCGGCTCTCGACGCTTCCTGAACTGAAGACACGCCAGCCATGCCGTTTGGATGCAGCCTGCGAAAAAATAATTTCGACTTGCATCCATTTGTCGATCCAGCGGGTATAGCTTTCAAAGCCGACAGTCTTCTTCGTCGGTGTTGGGAGAAGGTATTGATGCTGATGGGCTCTACGCTGGACGATCTCGATACGGCACTCGCTGCCTGCGCCAAGGGTGATCGCAACGCCCTGCGTCTGATCTTTGATCGGGAGGCGGAACGCCTGATCGCGGTCGCCGAGCGCATTGTCCGGCGTCGTGAGCTTGCCGAAGAGGTGGTGCAGGACGCCTTCATCCGGATCTGGACCCATGCGCATCAGTACAGGGCCGATCACGGCTCCGCCCGAGGCTGGATCTATGCCATCGTCCGCAACCGGGCACTTAATCTCCTGCGGGACGGAAAACGCGAGCATACAGTCGAGGAGGTGGAGGCCCTGCGCGAAAGCGAGCAGGCGGATGAGGTCATGGCGGCGTGGCACAGGCTGGACCGCAATTCCCGGCTCTACGATTGCCTCGGCGGTCTCGATGAGCGCAAGCGGAGCGGCATTCTTATGGCCTATATCGGCGGCTACTCGCATGGCGAGATCGCGGGGAGGCTGCGCATTCCGCTCGGTACGACCAAATCTTGGATCAGGCGTGGCCTTGCAGCTCTCAGGGAGTGCATGGCATGACCTACGATCGCAAGGATATCCCTGCTATTGCCGATGAATATGTCCTGGGTCTGATAGAGGCCACGGATGCTGCGGAGCTTGAGGTTATCATGGAAAGCGATGCTGAACTGCGTGCCGCAATTGCTGCCAGCCGTGAGCGCTTCCTGCCACTCGACATGAGCGTGGCACCTGCTACCGTCTCCGAGCGGCTTTGGCAACGCATCGAAGCGGCCTTGCCGCTCCAGAATCATACCGGCGTTATGCCTCTGATCTCAAATGCCAATGACAACCGCAGGAACGGTTGGCGAATGGCCGCGATCTCGGCCGTCGCCGCCGCCTTCCTGCTCGCGATCGGTCTCACTTACAGCCTGACCCGGACGGCGGAGCCGCTAGTCGTCGCGGTTCTAATCAATGATGTTGGGGAGGTGCAGGCCGTCGTTGAAGATTTCGGCAACGCGCAGGCGACGATCCGTATACTGGCCGATTTCAACATCCCCGGGGACAAGACGATCCAGGTTTGGACCCTGCCGTCCAAAGACACAGGGCCAGTATCGCTTGGCCTGATCGACGGTGCGCGCTCGGCGCATCTGGCTGTTCCGGAATTGCCAACACCAAGGGGGGACCAGCTCTACGAGATCACCCTGGAAGACGCTGGCGGATCTCCAACCGGGCGTCCGACTGGACCGATCCTAGCTAAGGGCCTCGCGAAGTTGCTGCGATAACAATCGCGCCAGATATCTCTGTTTGGTGCTTGTATGGTAGCTCAATATTTCGATGATGTGAGTTATAGAAAGGATGGCTATAACTCATGTGACGTGTGTACTGGCCTGCTTACCAGGCAGCCTCGTAGATACTGGCGGCATCCGATAGCGACATGGTACGCGGGTTGTTGACCAGCAGGCGGGTCTGCTCCATCGCACTTTCGGCGAGCAGAGGAATTCCCTCTTTTGGAATTCCGACATGCCTCAGCCTTACGGGAAGATTAAGGCGCACTGGCAGCATCGTTAGTCCGTCGATGAAAGCGGAGAGCCGTCCGTTCTGATCGGCAGGCTCAAGGTGAGGAAAGAGACACGGTGCCAGCTCCGCGTAGGCATCACCACACACCGTCGCGTTGAAGCGCAAGACGTGCGGCAGTACCAGACTGTTGGAAAGACCGTGGGGAACGCCGTAGCGGCCTCCGATCGGATAGGCGAGAGCATGAACGGCAGCGACAGGCGAATTAGCAAAGGCCTGCCCCGCCAACATTGCACCCAGCAGCATCGCCTGTCTGGCGGCAAGGTCGGCTCCATCCTCGACGGCGATCGCGATATTCGCTCCGAGAAGCCGCAGGGCTTCTTTGGCAAGGGCACGGGAAACGGGATTGTTGTTTGCACTGGCGGACGTGAAGGCCTCGATGGCGTGGACCATTGCGTCAATTCCCGTCGCCGCGGTCACGGCGGGAGGAAGTCCGATGGTCAGGTTCGCGTCGAGAAGCGCCACGTCTGGCAGAAGTACGGATGATACTACGCCCTTTTTCTGGTGTTCACCCGTGGTGATGATCGAAATCGGCGTGACTTCCGATCCGGTACCGGCCGTGGTCGGCACGAGCGCCAGCGGCAGACGCTCCCCCGTCACCTTGCCAACGCCGTAGATAGTGCCGAGCGCTTCGCCGCTTTTGGCAATAAGCGCTACAAGCTTTGCGACATCGAGCGACGAGCCGCCGCCGATGCCCAGCACACCGGTTGCGCCAAACGTCACCGCCTGTGCCGCAGCCGTATGGATGATGGCTTCCGGTGGATCAGCGACAACGCCGGTGAAGATTGATGTTTCGGCGCCGGCTTCTGTAAGACTGGCAAGCGCCGGCTGAACGAGCCCCGCCTTGACGACCCCATCGTCCGAAATCACCAAAACGCGCGGACCGAGCATGCTCCTCAGCTCCGAAAGCTTTGCGATACAGCCCGGTCCCGCAATGATCTGCGGGACGGTTGCGAATGTGAATGCGGGCATCCTGCCGACCTTTTACTGATGCCATTTGACGAGAGGCTGATAATGATGCGGCTGACGCATGACAACAAGGTCTTTTCGCCGGACGATGTTCGTTGGATAGGGCGTATCGAGATTGGTGGTGTTGACGGTCGCACCGGCAATCCCTTCCTCGTCCAGGATCACCGATTCCTGACGCGGAAATGCAAAGGAGTCCGGTCCGAACACGGCACTCTTACCCAGATATCCCCGTGGCTTATCAAGTACATTGGCGAAGGCGAAATAGACGTTGTTCTCGCCGCCGCGAACCCGCAGAGCGTGCCAATGAAAGGGGTCTGCTCCCTTCGGGATGGGATAGTTGTGCGGGATTTTTGTTCCCGCATGGCTGCCGGTGAAGGTACCGGCAATTGCTGAAGGGCAGGCCACCAGATCGCACCCCATAAGCGAGAGCGAACGAATGGCTTCCGGATATAGCGCGTCGTGGCCAATTGCCAGGCCCACTCGGCCGATGGCAAGATCGTATATTTTCCATTCGTCACCGGCCGTCGCCCAGCTATCGGCCATGCCGAGATGCGTCTTGCGATAGCTGCCCACCAGCCCCTCGGGACCGGCGAGCACTGCTGTGTTATAGACTTTGTCTCCGTCCGCCTCGGCAAATCCGGCGACGAGATAGAAGCCGAGCTTCATTGCCAAGCGCACGAAGGCGGAGACTGTCGGGCCTGAAAGCGGTTCCGCCCGGGTGTGGGGAGCCTCAAGCCCGGTCAGCGACAGTTCCGGGAAAACCAGAATGTCCGGCGCTGTCGTCGCCTTCGCTTCTGTGGCCAGTGCGGTGATGCGGGCGATGTTGTCTGCGATCACGGAGGAGGGGGCGAACTGCGCAACGGCCGCGCGCGATTTGCGCCCGCGCGGAATGGGCTGATAGCCATAGAGGCGGAAGTAGTCGCCCGGATTCCAGGTGAAGCTATTGGTCATCATGTTCATGTAAAGCTCGGGCCGGCGCGATTTGAAGACCGGTTCGCTCAAGACTTTGCGGCGGCGTGCGCGGGCAAGATCGACCTCGCCATAGGCGATCCCGTCGCCTGTATCGATGGATGCGGCAACCGTTCCGTCGGGCTCGATCAGGCAGCTTCCCCCGGAAAACTGCACGGTTCTCTCCAGCCCCCACCGGTTGCTTTCGATGAGATAGCAGGCGTTTTCAAAGGCACGGTTGATCCAGTAGGGCGCCGGCGCGCGTTCCTGCAGCCAGTTGGAGATGTGGCAGATGATGTCCGCACCGGCCAGAGCCTCCAGCCGTGCCGTCTCGAAGAAGTGCAGATCCATGCAGACCAGCATCGAAATCCGGCCGATCTCCGTTTCGAAGACCTCATGGACGATATCGCCATTGGCGGCCCATTTGGGCTCGGCGATATAGGGATGCGACTTGCGATGCCGACCGATAACGCCATCGGGACCTATCAGAACGGCGGTGTTGTAATAGAGATCGCTCGCCGGTTCGACTTCCGGCATGCCGATGACGATATAGCAGCGGTGTCTGCTGGCAATGGCCTGAAAAACATCTGTTGTCGGTCCGGGAATGGCTTCCACGAAAGGCTTTACTTCGGCCCTGTCAAACCAGCAATAACCTGTCGTGCCCATTTCCGGCGTGACGATCAGGCGTGCACCTGCTTCTGCCGCTTCCTCGCAAAGGGCGGCCAGCCGCGCGATATTGCGCGCCTTTTCGAACATGGTCGGCTCGAACTGGATGGCGGCAGCGGTGTAGCTCTGTGTCGATGTCATGATGGTCCCCATTTTCTTTACCAAGGATTTCAGTCCGTTTCAGACAGCCATATGCCGATGAACAAGTGCATCGGAGAGCGTGTCGATGGCGCCCGCCGCGACCACGGTTCCCTTCTCCAGCATGGCGAACTGGTGAGATGCGTGCCGCGCAAATGCGACGTTTTGCTCAACGAGAATGATCGTCATGCCGATCTCGCGATTGAGCCGTATAATGATCTTTTCGATCTCCTCGACGATGGAGGGCTGAATGCCTTCGTTTGGCTCATCGAGAAGCAACACTTTCGGATCTGCGGCCAGCGCACGTGCGATGGCGAGCTGCTGTTGCTGGCCGCCTGAAAGCACGCCACCCGGTCGATCGAGATTGGCCATCAGATACGGAAAAAGTTCGGGCACCAGCGCTGGAAATTCGCGTTTGCGATCGGCACGCGCAAAAGCGCCCATCAGGATGTTTTCGCGGATGGTAAAATCGGGAATGATCTCCCTGCCCTGGGGGACATAAGCGATCCCCGCCCGTGCTCTCATATGCGTCGGGGCGGCGGCGATATCTTTTCCCTGCAGATGCATTTCACCTGTCACCCGGTCGGTCAGCGCCATCAGGGTTTTCAAAAGGGTCGTCTTGCCGGTGCCGTTGCGGCCGAGGATGCTCGTCACCTTGCCGGCCGGTACATCGAGGGTGATGCCGTGCAAGATGTGGCTGCGGCCGTAATAGCTGTGCACGTCTTTCAATGTCAGCATCAGGATATTCCTTTCGAGCCGAGATAGGCTTCACGGACTTTCGGATTGCGCTCTATATCCCCGACGTTTCCTTCGGCCAGAACCTCTCCCAGATGAAGGACGGTGATGCGTTCGGCGATTTCACGCACGAACCCCATATCGTGTTCGACGACGAGGATCGTATGTCGGCCCTTGAGATTGTTTATGATCTGCGCCGTCTTGCGGGTTTCGGCCTGGGTCATTCCTGCTGTTGGTTCATCCAGCAAAACCACCTTCGGGTCCTGCACGATGAGCATGCCCAGTTCCAGCCATTGCGTCTGGCCATGACTGAGATAGGCGGCCGTCGTCTGCTGTTCCGTTTCAAGCGCCGTGAGAGCAAGCACGTCATCGACGCGCCTCGCTTCCGCCCGCGAAAATCCGAAACGGAGATTTGCAAGCACCGATGGATTGCGGCAATTGGCCACCTCCAGATTTTGCCGCACGGTGAGATCGCGAAAAATGCTCGGAATCTGGAATTTTCTGCCGATGCCGGCGCGTGCGATCTTATGTTCGGGCCAATTTGTGATGTCGGTGTCGTAGACGAAGACCTTGCCCTGCGTACTGCGCGTCTTGCCGCTGACCAGATCCATCAGGGTCGTCTTGCCGGCGCCGTTCGCACCAAGCAACACACGCAGCTCACCATCGCTGACGGTGATGCTGACATTGTTTAGAGCTCTGAACCCGCCGAAATCGACACCGAGACCGTCGAGGGTCAATGCGATTGCACTCATATCACGATGCCTCGCTCTGTTGTTGCAATGATGAAGACGCCGCACCCGGTTTGAGCCTGCGGATAAGCTGTCGCAGCACATCATGCGCGACGCCGCCGAAACCACGCGGCATGAACAGGACGACCAGCACAAAGATGAGACCGATGATCGCTTTCCATGCTTCGACAAGCGCTTCGGTCTCGCTGACCTGAGCTTCGATCATGTTGATCAGGATCGCGCCGATGCAGGCGCCGAGCAGGGAGGAACGGCCGCCGACGGCCGCCCACACGACCATCGTCACCGAGAAAGACAAATCCATGAAGGTCGGAGAGGCGAACTCGGCGACGACGACGTAGAGCATGCCGGCAACGCCGGCAATGCCTGCCGAAAGAGCGAAGAAGAACACCTGGTAGAGCGAGACGTCGAAACCGAGATATCGGGCGCGAACATGATCGTCACGGATCGCCTGCAGGATCATGCCCGCGCGAGTTTCCACGACAAGACGGGCGGCGATGAGTGACAGCGACAGGCATACGGCGCAAAGATAATAGGTCGCCCTGCTGTAGGGATCGAACTCTATGCCGCCGATCGTCAGCCAGCCAAGATCTGTCAGGCCGTTAAAACCGTTTGTCACCGGTTGAGCATCGACCACGACGAGACGTACGAGCAGAACAAGCGCCAGAGTGATGATCGAAACGAATACGCCGGAAATACGCTTGCGGAAAACCAGCATGCCGAGCGCGCCGGCGATCGCCACGGGAAGCACGAGGCCGAGTACGAGACCAACGGACTGGCTTTGAAACGGAAGCCAGAGGAAAGAGCCCTTGTTGATACAGCACAGTTCCGTGGGTGCACCGGGTTCGGCGTTCCAGAGCATGAAATCAGGAACGGGCTTGTCGGAGCCCTGTTGCAGACTGGTCAGGCTCGACAGTTTAAGAGACATGGCGAGCATGTAGGCGCCGAGACCGAAAAACAGGCCCTGGCCAAGGTTGAGAATGCCGGCATATCCCCATGTCAGCGCGATGGCGACGCCCAGCATGCCGTAGACAAGATATTTTGAAATACGGTTCAGCCAGAATTCGTCACCGAAAACGGGCGCCGCAAAAAGTAATGCTATGAAAATGACGTAGGCGGCGATCTGGAATTTTCGTTGGATACTCATGTCAGCGCCCCTTGAACGAAAACAGCCCGCTGGGCTTGACGAGAATGACGAGGATGACGACGCCGAAAACAACCGCGCGCGCCAGAATGTCGTTCGTGCCGATGGCCACCAGCGCATTGATCTCCCCCAATAACCCCGAAGACAGGATGGTGCCGAACAGGCTGCCGACGCCGCCCGTGACCACGACCATGAAGCCGTCAACCACCATCGTCGTGCCCATGTCCGGGAAAACGGTCTTAAAACCGGACATCATGACGCCGGCGACGCCCGCAAGACCGGACCCGAAGGCGAAAGTCATGGCGTTGACGCGTTTCACGTCGATACCGCAGGCTGCGGCCATTTTCGGATTGCGGATGATCGCGCGAACCTGCATACCTGCCGTCGTCCGATAGAGAATGAACCACGTCACCAGCGTCAGCGCGGCGGTAACCGCGATGATGAAAGCGCGGTAAGCATTGATCTCCGCGCCCGCCAGGCTGAATGTACCCTGCAGATACGAAGGCACGCCGACGTTTTGCAGGCCGGCTCCAAGGCCTTCGATATGAATGCCGAAAAAGGACAGGCCGAATTCGAGCCTCACGGCCTGCTGCAGAAGGATGGCGATGCCCCAGGTAGCGAGAAGCGTATCCAGCAAACGACCATAAAGTCGCCGCACGACCAGCCGTTCGATCATCAGGCCGAGCAACGCGGTCACGATGAACGCCAGCGGTATCGCGAGCAGCAGGCTTGTCTTGAACCATATGCCGGAGAGGACGGCGACATAGGCGCCGATCATGACCATCTCGCCATGGGCCATGTTGATGACGCCCATGGCGCCGTAGGTTATGGCGAGACCGAGCGCCACCAGAAGAAGGATAGAGCCGAGACTGAGGCCGATAAAAAGAATGTCGAGCATGAAGCCACCGTTCGTGAGAAGGGCGGGTCGGGTTTTCCTGCTTCGTGCCAATCCGAAAGCGGATTGGCGTCGCGCAGAAGAAAGCGCAGATCCGCCTTGCCGAGACATGGTCCCGCCAGGCATGGCTGGCGGGACAATGCGGAGGATGGGTCAGCCCTTGAGTTTTGCTGCGTCGAGACCCTTGACGGTGCAGAACAGGTTGCTCTCCGTTTCGCCATAAGCCGAATAGGGAAGCGGCTTGATCGGTGCCGGATAGGCGTTGACCACCTTGCTCTGGCCGTCCGGCTGCCACTGTCCGATGCGTGGCGTCAGCCAGCAATGCAGGTTGTCGGGGTCGGTCGTCACCTTGCCGCCGGGCGCGTCATAGGTCTGGCCGCGAATGCCGGCCCGGATCGCGTCGGCTGACAGATCGCCGGACTTCTCAACTGCCTGCTTCCACAGAAACACCTGAAAATAGGCGGCCTCCAGCGAATGGTATGTCACGGCCTTGGGATCGTTGACGAAGGTTCTGAAACGGTCGATGAAGCTTTTGTTCGCCGGCGTTTCAATCGACATGAAATATGGGAAAGAGGTGTAGCTGCCTGCCGCGTATTCAGCCCCCATGGCCGCGATCTCGATTTCGGAAGTTACTGTCGCGCAGATTGGGATAACGTCCTGCGAAAGGCCCTGGTTCTTGAATTCGCGGTAAAAGGCGATGATCGAATCGCCGACCACGTTGGAAAGAACCACGTCCGCCCCCGATTCCTTGATCTTGCTGACCATCACGGCCCATTCCGAGTGGCCGAGTTCCAGATATTCGTCCGCTACCCATTCCGCGCCGGCTGCCTCGATCAGTTTTTTGGAAACCTTGGCCATCTCGCGCGGATAGACGTAGTTCGAGCCGACGATGAAGAACTTCTTCTTGCCCAGTTTCTCGACGATCCAGGGAATGTAGTTGGAGAGCTGCTGGTTCGGAACGGCGCCGGAATAGACGACGTTGCGCGAGCACTCGAAGCCTTCATAATGCGTCTGATAGAACAGCATCGCGCCGCGCCGTTCGAAGATCGGCAGCACGGCCTTGCGGCTGGCGGATGTGTGGCAGCCGAATACGGTTGAAATCTTGTCCTTGAGGATCAGCTTCGAAGCTTTCTCGCTGAAGATCTTCGGATCGGAGGCTCCGTCTTCAACGACAACCTCGACCGGACGGCCGAGAACGCCGCCGGCCGCATTGATCTCGGCCACGGCCATCATGACACCGTTGGCGAGAAGTTTTTCGGCGACGGAAAGCCCACCCGTCTGGGAGTAGAGCGCACCGACCTTGATTGCGTCGGCTGCAAAGGCCCGGCCGCCCAGCGCTGGCAGGGTGAGTGCGGCGGAAGCGGTGGCTGCGGTTTTCAGAAATTCACGTCTGTTGAACACCATCTTGGTTCCCCTTTTTTGATTGGCGCACGCAGTGGCACTGCCCGGTTCAACAGCCAGGCTTTCATGCCGAAAAAATGTTGGAAGGCTGACGACACTGTCAGCAGACAACAAAAAACCCGCTAGGCCTGTCACAGCCTGCGGGCACCTTTGCCATCACAGCATCACGGCGTCGCCGCGTGCAACAGCGGCACATGGCTTCGCAAAAGGAAGGGATGTGCCGGAGGTGTTCCTTTGAAACACATGAAAAACTAATCATGTTTTTGGGGGCGGCGCAAGAGCTGTTCGGCATTGATAATCGAATTGGCGATTTCATCGATCGGTACGCGCCGGGCCATCGCCTGCTCCCGCATTTCGCGGTACGCCTCGTTTTCGCTGGTGCCGAGATTGGCCATCAAAATCGCCTTGGCGCGGGCGAGCTTCTGGTCTCCCAATACCTTGCGTTTATATTTGCGCGCTTCTTTCACGAGCTTTTGGCGCTCCAGCCACAGGCTGCGGGCGATGGCGAGATTGGTCAGCAGACCGAACGGCTTGATCGGCCTCTCGACAATGGCGAGCGCGCCGCTTTCCAGAACGATCTGCAACGTCGAGGGATTTTCGTAACCGACGATGGCAAGCATGGTCGGAGCGGGGTTTGGAAAACACTTCAGCAGACGTTCGATTTCCGGTCGCGCCTCGTCTTCCATGGCAAGAAAGACGACGTCTGTGCCATGCGGCAATTCGGCAGGCACCGGCCAGAGGCAACTGACCGTGCAGCCGATACGGCGCAGGTGATCGACGAGGAACTCTCCCTCCGATGTCCGGGGATGAATAACCAGGACCTTGAGATCCCGCAAATCTCTGAGAAGGGCGAATGACATCGTCGCTCCTTCTCAGACCCGGACGCGATGCGGGAAAGTTTGCGTCAGATCCGGTCGATATTCGCGCATGAACGGATCGGGCGCCACCCGCAGTGACGGATCATAGACAATATCGTAGCCGCCCTGCGCATTCACCTTTGCCACTCTTGGCCACAGATGCGTGTGGTTTGTCAGCCGGTCTATCTTCACCGCGCCCTGTGGAGCATCGTATTCGACCTCATAGAGTGCCGGCAGAAGCTGCTCAAGCCCGTCGCCGCCGGCAAGCTTTAAAGCCGCCGCATAGAGATATACCTGAAAATAAGCCGCTTCGGCTGGCGCAGTGGGCAGCATCTGCTGGCCGTACCGTTGTTGATAGGCCGAAACGAAGGCGCGGGCGCGGGGGGTGTCGAGAGAAGCGAAAAAGGGAGCAGCGGTTATGTGCCCTTCCGCCACCTCCGGGCGCATGCGTATCACGTCGGCCTCGCTTGTCGATTGACTGGCGATCGGCATCTTCTGTGCGTTGAAGCCCGCTTCCTTGAAAGCCGTGTAGAAAGGAATGATACCGTTGCCAACGATCGTTGAATAAATAACGTCCGGCTGCGCTGAGCGAATGTGTCGGATTATCTTGGCGACGTCCTCGTCTTTGAGGTTCAGCGGAACATATATCTCGTCCAGGACCTGTCCCCCCACCTGAAGAAAAAGGTCGCTGATCGTCCGGTTCGATTCATAAGGATAGACGTAATTCGACCCCACAAGAAAAACCCGCTTTCCATAGTGCTTGGTGAGGAAATCGACCAATTGGACGGAGTTCTGATTGGGAGCTGCACCTGTGTAGATGCAATGCCTGGAGTATTCGAACCCTTCGTACAAAGTCGGGTAAAACAGCAAAGCATCACGGGCCTCAATGACGGGAAGAGCGGCTTTGCGGGTGCTCGACATGTGGCAGCCGAAAACGACCCGGACCCGATCTTCGTCGCAAAGTTTGACCGCAAGCTCCTTATAGAGACTGGGAGTTGATTGCGGATCGTAGGCCACGGGCTCTATCTCTCGGCCGAGCACGCCACCGGCTGCGTTGATTTCATCGATCGCCAGCAAGGTAGCAGCTCTCTGGGTTGTTTCCACGGCTCCGGTCACTCCCGTTTCGGAGAACAGCACACCGACCTGCCATCTTTCTGAATGCATCATCGCCCACCAAAAAATAAAAAGCTCCCGCCCGTTTCCGGTCGAGAGCTACCCTGCTCATGGAATATCAGCGGCTCATTTTGAGCCTGTTAGTCGATGATGTCAGTTTCTTTATCTGGTGACAATAGCGGAACGAAGGGTCGTTATGACTATGTCGGTTCGAGCGTGTTCAAAATTTTAGTTTTTAGTTGATGGTATCGCTTCCCACGCAGCCGATGTTCAGGGATGGATAAAGCGCGCTCACCGCATCGACATCCGCCTTCAATTCACGGATCATCCATTCCTTGACCTGCGTGACGATTGGTCGGGCGGGTTTGGTTCGCAGCCGGATAAGATGGCAGCGCCGGCCGGTGACCATCAAGTGTTCGCTTGCTGGAACCAGTGTCCGTGTCCGTAACCAATGGGCGACGACGTTGAGCCAGCCAAGCGCCACGCCCTGGCCCAGGAGAGCAGCCTGCACGACGATGGCGTAATCGGAGAAGATCATCGAATTCTGCGGGTCGCTACCGCTGGCCGGTGTGAACAGCGTCGACCAGTTGGGCTGCGCATCGCTTAAATTGATAGTCGTATCCGGCACGCGATCAATATCGTTGCCGGAAATGGCATGGCTTTCCCTGTAACCCGGACTGCAGATCGGCAGCAGGATTTCGGGCATGACGAAAGCTGCCTCGTGATGCCTGTCCGGTCCATCGACGAAGCGCATCCCAAGATCGACGTCGTTGACCGGCCCCGACAGGGCGCCCATCATGAGCTGAAACCGAAGATCGACATTGGGAAATTCCCTTTTGAATTCTGCCATTCTCGGCATCATCCAGTGCGTGGTGAAGCCGGTCGAGACGGAAAGGGACACGGTTTCGATACCGGTTCGGCGATCCTCGATTTCCCGCAGGGCGCTTTCTATTCCGGCGAAGCCTCTGGCGATCGCATCGAACAGCAGCTGGCCGGGTTCCGTCAGCATCGCGCCACCGGGCTGCCGAAGAAACAATGTCGTATCAAGATGTTCCTCCAGCCGGGACATCATGCGGCTCACAGCCGCCGGCGTCACGTTCAATTCGTCTGCTGCCCTCGAAAAACTGCCGCAGCGTGCAGCCGCCTCGAAAGTAAAGAGGCCATTCATGGAGGGCAGGGAACGGCGAAGGAATGTCATTACATTTTGTAACATCGCATAGATTTTTTTTCAATTGCTTATCCGCCTTTTGTTTGGTCTCTTTGCTGTCAACGAAGGCGAGAGACCTTCCATGAATTGAGGGGAACGCGACAGATTGGTTTCAGGCCGGCGCTGGGCGTCACAGGCTGAAAATCTGCTCTTCGTTCCGCAAAAACGCGCTGCCATACGTCGGAGCACCACCGAACGTACTGGGATTTTTTAGTGGAATCATATGATTGAGCAGCCAAATACAGAGCGGGTAGGCGTTTCCATCAAAGAGGCGGTCAAGTGCTACGGAACGTTTCGTGCGCTGGACGATGTCAATCTCGATGTCGCTCCCGGCGAATTCGTTTCCATTCTCGGACCTTCGGGGTCAGGCAAGACCACGTTGCTGGGAATTCTCGGCGGCTTTGTCCAGCCGACATCGGGGTCAATTTGGTTAGGCGATCGGGATATTACATTTGAGCCGCCGCATAAGCGGGATATCGGTATCGTCTTTCAGAACTACGCGTTGTTTCCGCATATGAGTGTAGGCGAAAACATCACCTTTCCGCTAAGGGCGCGGCGGCTACCGAAGGCGAGCTGGCCGGCGAAACTCAAGGCCGCGCTCGAGATGGTCGAACTCACCGGCTATGAGAACAGGCGTATCCACGAATTGTCGGGCGGCCAACGTCAGCGCGTGGCGCTGGCGCGCGCCATGATCTTCGAGCCGGGCCTCATTCTCATGGACGAGCCGCTTTCGGCGCTCGACAAGCAGCTGCGCGAGACCATGCAGATCGAACTCAAGCGGCTGCATAAGCGGCTCGGCGCCACGATCGTCTATGTGACGCATGATCAGCGCGAGGCGCTGACGATGAGCGACCGCGTGGCGATTATGCACAGGGGACGTCTGGTGCAGGTCGATACGCCGGAGCGTCTGCACGACCGTCCCGTCAACGCCTTTGTCGCCCGTTTCATAGGCGAGGCGACCCTGCTTGCGGTTCGGCGCGAAAGCGAAACGGCGGTGCGGCTGGGAGACCGGCTGCTGCACACGGCGCATCGCGTGCCGGAAGGCGAAAACCTGCATCTCGTGGTTCATTCGGAAAAACTCGTGGTGGTGGATGGCGCTCAAGCAGATGGCGGCAACAGGCTGACAGGCACCGTCACGGATACGCTTTATCAGGGCGAAAGCATTCGGGTTTTCGTGCGGCTGGACAGCGGCGACGATCTGAGTTTTCGGCTTCCCAGCAACCATGCCGGCCGCGCGCTGATGAAGTCGCCGGGTGAGGCGATCGTGCTTTCACTCCACCCCGAAGACACGGTGATCGTTCCCGAAGCGGGTTGAGACATTCCATTCCATGCAGTCAACAAGGATAAAGACTATGCAGCTTACGCAATTCAAGGTCATGACCTTCGATGTGGTCGGCACTTTGATCGATTTCGAAACGGGTGTGCTCAATGCGGTGCGTGCGCTCGGCGGTGAAAAGGCGGCGAGGGCCACCGACGACGAGATTTTCGAACCGTACAAGCGCGGCCGCGACAAGTTCTATGGACGGTCTTCCTTCGCCATGAAAGACGTCTATCTTTCTCTCGCCAACGAACTCGGTTTCAACAATGATGACGCCACGGCGGAAGCCTTCCAGCTTGCCGTGCTGCGCTGGCCGGCCTTCGCAGATTCCGTGGAAGCGCTCGCCCGCCTGCGCAAGAACTTCCGTCTTGTCGCCATGACGAATGCCGACCGTACGGCATTTTCCGCCTATTCCGATACGCTTGGCAATCCGTTTCACGACAGCGTCACCTGCGATGAGGCCGGGTGTGCCAAGCCCAATCCGCAGTTTTTCGCCTTCAACAAGGGGCGTCAGTCGGCTTTCGGTTTCAAGCAGTCGGAAATCCTGCATGTCGCCCAGAGCCAGCATCACGATATCGGCGTGGCCCGCGAACTTGGCTACACGACCTGCTGGATCGAGCGTCGCCAGGGCCAGCAGGGGTTCGGCGGCACGCCGGCTCCGAAGGTGGTGACCAGGCCCGACTTCCACTTCTCCTCGCTCAAGCAACTGGCCGATGCGGTGGACGCGGAGCTTGCCGCCGGCGTCAAGACGGCAACGGCAGCCTGAAAGCGAGAGAGCCGTACCGATGGCCGCACGTCCCCCTTTTCCCGATATCAAATCCCTCTGGCAGGAGACGGCTTCGAGCCGTCCTGCCTTCGACCGGCTCTCGGGCGATCGTCGGTTCGATGTCGCGATCATCGGCGGCGGTTATACGGGCCTTTCCGCGGCGCGCTATCTGGCCCGCCGCGGCCTGTCTCCGGTGGTGCTGGAGGCAAGCCGGATCGGCTGGGGGGCGAGCGGCCGCAATGGTGGCGTGGTGTCGGGCAAGTTCCGGCTTTCCTTCTCCGACATCGCCGCCCGCTACGGGCTGGAGACCGCGCGGCGCATGCATGATCTCGGTATCGAGGCCATCGATCATGTCGGCGAACTGGTAGACGATTATGCAATCGCCGCTGCCGATTATCGCCCAACCGGTTCGCTGCGCTGTGCCCACAATCAACTGTCGCTCGATGGCCTGAAGAAAGAAGTCGAGTGGCTGCGTGGATCGCTTGGCGACCATGCCTGCACCATTCTCTCACCGGAGGAAATGGAGGCGGAGACGGGCTCACGCGATTTCGTCGGCGGCATGCTCAGTACCCATGGCGGCGTCATCCACCCCTTGAATTTCGTTTTGGGCATGGCGGCCGGATTGAGTGCCGCAGGCATCGCGATCCACGAGAAGACGCCGGTGGCGGCATTCAGGCGAGATGGCGCCAGCATCGTTCTTGAAACGCCTAACGGTGTCGTTTCGGCCCGCCAAGTGGTGATCGCCACAAATTCCTATTCCGATCTGACGCTGGCCACGTCGGCGGTCCGCAAGTCCATCATTCCCTTCCGCTCCGCGATGATTGCGACCGAGCCGCTGACCGGCAGATCGGGTGCTTCCCTCCTGTCGCAGGGACGCAGCTATACCGAGACGCGGCGCATGATGCGCTGGTTCCGCAAGGCTGGAGACCGTGTGATGTATGGCGGGCGCGGCGCCTTCGGCAAGGCGGATTCCGAAAGCGCGTTTGCGGCACTGCACAAGGCCATGGTGCGGCAGTTTCCGGAACTGGCAGCCGTATCTGTCACCCATCGTTGGTCCGGCCTCGTGGCCATGACGATGGACAGCATTCCACATCTGGGCCGGCTGGACGACCGGGTCGTCTATGCAGTCGGCTACAATGGAACCGGGGTGGCCATGGCCTCCAACATGGGCCGCTACGTTGCGGCCATGGTTGCCGGGCAAAGCCCCGATCTCGGGCTTTTGACCGCGGAGCCGCTCAAACCCGTGCCTTTTTATCCCATCAGGGAGCCAGCCGTCCGGCTCATCGCCGGCTGGTATCAGTTCCTCGATGCAATCGGGCGCTAAGACCCGACAGTCGCATGCCAAACGGGGGCGACAGCGCCTCGACATAAAAGAGGAGAACGACGAATGAAATACAGATTTTCCATGCTCGTGCTTTCCGCATCCGCCGCCGTCTTTTCGGCTGGCCTGGCGTCGGCGGAACAGGTCACCTTCGTTTCACAGGGCGGCGCCTATCAGGAGGCGCAGACCAAGGCGATCCTCGATCCCGTCGCCAAGCTGCTCGGCATCACTGTCAATCAGGACAGCGCGCCCGATGCCTGGCCGGTGATCAAGACGCAGTCCGCATCCGGCAAGATCGTCTGGGACGTCATCGACACGCCGGCGAAGGATTGCATACGCGGCGGGGAACAGGGAATGATCGAGAAACTCGATTTTTCCAAAATACCCAATTCGGAAAAGATGCCGGCCGAATACAAGAGCCCCTATTCGGTCGCCTATGAATTCTACTCGAGCGTGCTTGCCTACAACAAGGACAAGTTCGGCGGCAACCCGCCCAAGAGCTGGGCGGATTTCTGGGATGTGAAGAAATTTCCGGGCACGCGGGCGCTTCGTAACCATCCCCTGGCGACACTCGAGGCCGCTTTGCTCGCAGATGGCGTGCCAGCGGACAAACTTTATCCGCTCGATGTCGACCGGGCTTTCAAGAAGCTTGAAGAGATCAAACCCTATGTCACGGTGTGGTGGACCTCCGGCGCACAGTCGGCGCAGCTTCTGGCCGATGGTGAAGTCGACATGGAGATGGCGTGGAACGGCCGCGTTGCTGCGGTGGTGAAGGAGGGCGCGCCGATCGGTTATTCGTTCAATGAAGGTTTCCTTCAGTATACGTCACTCTGCATTCTCAAGGGCGCGCCGAACCTCGAAACGGCTGTCAAGTTCGTCAATGCGGCGCTGACCCCTGAAATCCAGGCGAATTTCCCGGCCTATATCGATTACGGTCCAGGCAATCCTGAAGCGTACAAGACCGGCAAGATTTCGCCGGAACGCGCTGCCGAAATGCCGAGTTCGCCGAACAATGCCGCACTTCAGGTCCTGGTCTCGGACGAGTGGTGGAGTTCACCGGCCGGCGAGGAGGCGCAAAAACGCTGGGCGCAGTTCATCCAGAAATAATCATCGGCCTGTGGAGGGTCACTGATGGCACAGTCGAAACGAAATCCGTCGGCGCTGCATGAGCAGCGTGAGCAACGGCTCATGCTGATGCTGCTGGCGCCAGCCCTTGCGGTCGTCGTCGTTCTGCTGGTCCTGCCGCTTCTGTGGCTGGGCTGGCAGTCGATCCGGCAGGATGGCGGCTTTACGCTCGCTCACTATCAGCGGTTCCTGACGGATTCCGTCTACTGGATGACCTTCCTTCAGACCTTCCGCATTGCGGCGGTCGTCACGCTGATGACCGTCCTCCTCGGCTATCCCGTCGCCTATGTGGCGGCGGGCCTGCCCCAGCGCTGGAGCGTGCTTGTTCTCGCCATGGTGCTGCTGCCTTTCTGGACATCCGTTCTGGTGCGCGCCTATGCCTGGCTCATCCTGCTGCAGCGCAACGGTATCATCAATTCGGCGCTGACGGGATCGGGCCTGATCGATGCGCCGCTCCGGCTGGTCAACAACGAATTCGGCACGGTCATGGCGACGATCCACATCCTGCTGCCCTTCATGGTGCTGCCGCTCTATGCGACGATGAAGAAAATACCCACGGAACTGACCATGGCCGGCGCCAGCCTCGGCGGCTCACCCATGCATGTATTCTGGCGGGTTTTCCTGCCGCTGTCGCTGCCGGGCATGATCGCCGGCATGGTGCTGGTCTTCGTGCTCACCCTTGGTTTTTATATCACGCCGGAACTGCTGGGCGGCGGGCGCACCTACATGGTCTCCATGCTCGTTTCGCGCAACATCGAGGTTTATAACGAATGGGGCGCTGCCTCGTCGATCAGCGTCGTCCTGCTTGTCTGCGTTTTTCTGGTTTTCCGGCTGGCGAGCCTCATCATTCCGTTCGAACGCATCATGGGAACGAGGTGACGCATGAACCTGTCGAAAATCCTTCTCTACGGCTTTGTAGCCCTCGTTCTCGCCTGGCTGATGATCCCCATCCTGATCATCCTGCCAATGTCCTTTTCCGGCGCGCGCTTCCTTGCTTTCCCGCCGCCATCCTGGTCGCTGCGTTGGTATGAGGCCTATCTCGGCAGTGCCGCCTGGATGCAGGCAACCCGTGTAAGCCTGATCGTCGCCGTCTCCAGCGCCGTCATCGCCACCATCCTCGGGACTGCGGCGGCCTATGCGCTCAACCTCACGCAATCGCGGCTGGTGCGCAGCTTGCAGGCGCTGCTGCTTCTACCGCTGATCGTGCCGATCGTCATCACCGCCGTCGGCGTCTTTCTGGTTTACGCACAGATCGGGCTTCTTGCTTCGCTGACCGGGCTGATTCTCGCCAATGTCATGCTGGGCCTGCCCTATGTCGTCACCTCCGTCCTGGTCGGGCTGCGCAAGTTCGACCACACCCAGGAGATGGTGTCGAGAAGCCTCGGCATGAACCGCTGGCGGACCTTCTTCATCGTCACCCTGCCGCAAATCCGCCCGAGCGTCATTTCCGGTCTGCTCTTCGCCTTCATCTCCGCCATCGATGAAACGGTGGTTTCGCTTTTCATTTCCGGCGGCGAATATCAGACGCTTACCAAGCGCATGTTCACAGCGCTGCGCGACGAAATCGATCCGACCATCGCCTCGATCAGCTCCCTGCTGACGGCGATCTCCTTCATGCTGTTGATGCTGGCGGCGATCAACGCCCGCAACACCGAATATTCGCAGGGGCGGGCGACATGATCGTCGATCACCTCATCCTCGGCGGCGGATCGGCGGGCTGCGTGCTGGCCGCACGCCTTTCCGCAGATCCGCGGCGGACGGTCGTTCTGGTCGAGGCCGGGCGCAATATTTCGGCGGACGATATACCGGATGAGGTGCGCAGCCGTTATCCCGGCCGTGCCTATCTCGATACGCGCAATATCTGGTCGCAGCTCACGGCGTTGATGGGCCATGCCCGTTCCAACGCGGCGCCCCGTCCACCGCGTCGCTATGAGCAGGCGCGGCTTCTGGGCGGAGGCTCGGCTATCAATGCCCTGATGGCCAATCGGGGTGCGCCGGCCGACTATGCCGAGTGGCAGGCCCTTGGGGCGGACGGCTGGGGCTGGGACGATTGCCTGCCCTATTTTCTGAAGATCGAAGCAGACAGGGATTACTTCGGCCCGCTTCACGGCACGACCGGGCCGCTGACGATCCGGCGCATATCCGACGACAGGATTTCACCCTTCGTCGACCGAGTCATGAAAACGCTCGACCGCCGCGGCTATCCGACAAGGCCGGACCAGAACGGACCCTGGGAAGACGGCGTCTTTCGCGGCGCCATCGCCGTCAGCGATAGCGGGGAGCGCTTGCCGACCTCGCTTGCCTATCTGACGCCGGACGTGCGCAAACGTCCGAACCTCAGGATCATCACCGAAAGCGTTGCGGACCGCATCCTGTTCGATGGCCGTCTGGCTACGGGTGCGAGATTGACGGGTGCTAGAGTGGAGACGATCCATGCGGCGGAAGTGATCGTCTCGGCCGGCGCCATTCACACGCCCGCATTGCTGATGCGCTCCGGTATCGGCCCCGTCGGTGACATCGCCGCCGTGGGGGGCAATGTCGTGGCCGGCCGCAGCGGCGTCGGTCGCAATCTGATGGAGCATCCTTCGATCGCCGTCGCTGCCTATCTGCCCCCGCATATGCGGGTGCGTGACAGGGGAGAACACCACGAACAGGCGATCTGGCGTTTCTCCTCCGGTCTCGACGGCGCGCCGCAGGGTGACATGCATGCAGCGATCCTGTCGCGATCCGGCTGGCATTCCATCGGTTTGCGGTTGGGCAGCCTGTTCTTCTGGGTCAACAAGTCCTATTCGCGCGGCTCCGTGAAGCTTGTTTCGCTTGACCCCAATGTGGAGCCGGAGGTCGATTTCAGGATGCTGAGCGACGAGCGTGATCTGAGGCGGCTCAAGCTTGCGCTGCGGCTGGGGGCGGAGGCTCTGACCGACCTTTTCATGGCGGGGCACGGGGGCACTGTTTTTCCATCGAGCTATTCGCCCCGGGTGGCGAAGGTCGCTGTACCGGGGACATGGAACGCGTTGCAGCGGGGTCTTTTCTCGGGTCTTCTGGATGTGGCGGGCCCGCTGCGCCCCGCATTGGTGCATTCAGCGATAACACTCGGCACGACCATGCGGGGGCTGCTTGAGGACGACGATGCGTTGACGGAATTCGTCCGCCGCCATGTGGGCGGCACATGGCATCCCTCGGGAACGTGCCGCATGGGATCGGCTGACGATCCCATGGCGGTGACGTCGTCCACGGGCCGCGTGCACGGCGTGGAAGGGTTGAGGGTCTGCGACGCATCGCTGATGCCGTCGATCCCTTGCGCCAATACCAACATTCCCACAATCATGATCGCGGAGCGGGTCGCCGACTTCATCCTGGCCGGCCGCTGAGATCATTGGAGACGGATATGGACAACTATCTCAAATTCTATATCGACGGCGCTTGGGTCGATCCTCTCGGCGGCCAGCGTCTATCCGTCGTCGACCCCGCCACTGAAGAGCCTTTCGCGGAGATAGCCATGGGATCGGCGGCGGATGCCGAGCGCGCCATCGCCGCCGCGCGCCGCGCCTTTGCTACCTTTTCGCAGACGACGCGGGAAGAGCGCCTCGGCCTGCTTGAGCGTATTCTTGAGATATTGAAACGTCGGCAGGACGAGATCGGCGATGTGATATCTCATGAAATGGGCGCTCCACGAAAAATGTCGCGGGATGAGCAGGCGGGTATCGGCGTGGCGCATTTCGAGCAGACGATCCGCGCCATGCGTGATTTTACGTTCGAATACATGCAGGGTACGACCCGCATCGTCCATGAACCGATCGGTGTCGTCGGCATGATCACGCCGTGGAACTGGCCGATCAACCAGATCGCCTGCAAGGTGGCCCCGGCGCTAGCCACCGGCTGCACCATGGTGCTGAAACCCTCGGAAATCGCGCCGCTCAACGCCATACTTTTCGCAGAAATCCTGCACGAAGCCGGTGTTCCCAAGGGCGTGTTCAATCTCGTCAACGGCGACGGCCCAACCGTGGGCACGGTGCTGGCGAGCCATCCCGATATAGACATGGTTTCCTTCACCGGCTCGACACGCGCTGGCATTTCGGTCGCGCAGGCGGCGGCCCCGACGGTGAAGCGCGTGCATCAGGAACTGGGCGGCAAATCGCCCAATATAGTGCTCCGAAGCGCTGACCTCGACGCTGCCGTGCGCGCCGGCGTGAGCAGGTGCTTTGCCAATTCCGGCCAGTCCTGCAATGCGCCGACCCGTCTTCTCGTCCCTGCGGAGCAAATGGACCGGGTGATTGGCATCGCCCGTGCGGCGGCGGAATCGGTCCGTGTCGGTACACCCGGCGATGCCGAAACGGATATCGGGCCGGTTGCCAGCAAAACGCAATTCGACAAGATCCAGAGCCTCATCCGCAAGGGAGTGGAGGAAGGGGCGGAGCTCGTTGCCGGCGGGCTCGACCGGCCAGCGCATCTGAACAGCGGCTATTATATACGGCCGACAGTCTTTGCGCGCGTTACGAACGACATGACGATCGCGCGTGAAGAGATTTTCGGGCCTGTGCTTGCCATTCTCGGTTATGGCAGCGAGGACGAGGCGGCGGATATCGCCAACGACACGCCCTATGGGCTGGCATCCTATATTCAGGGCGCACCCGAGGAGGCGAGTGCCTTCGCACGACGGCTCAGAACCGGCATAGTGCGTCTCAACAGCTCCGCCTGGGATGGGGCCGCCCCCTTCGGCGGCTACAAGCAATCGGGCAACGGTCGGGAATATGGCAAGTTCGGTCTGCACGAGTTCACCGAAATCAAGGGCATCGTCGGCTTCGGAGATTGACCGTTACGACCCATCTCGTGTCGTGACGCGTTCATCGGGACTCGCCTCGAATCGGGAAGCGTTAAACCTTCATCCCCATCGTGCCGTGCCGACGGCGATAACAGGGCCTGTTGCCTGACCAGTCGGCGAGCCGCCGAAAGGTTCGACGCTGATCGCGAAGGTGGTGCCTTCGGTGATGCTGTTGCCCATGTCTGCGGGGATTATAAGATCGCCATTCGTGCCGGGCTGGAAGACGCCGAGCGAGCGGGTCTTGCCGCCATCCATCACCAGCCACAGTTCCAGCGATTTTTCGTCGGTCTTGCCG
>NZ_JAQAHF010000027.1:0-37103 GCF_027871645.1 Agrobacterium sp. ST15.13.015 | reverse complement strand
GACCTTTGGCGCCGTGAAATAAGGAACGACAAACATGGGCAGCATTTCCCTTCAGAACGTGTCCAAGCTCTTCGGTGAGGCAAAGGTCATCCCGTCGATCGATCTCGATATCAACGACGGCGAATTCGTCGTCTTCGTCGGCCCCTCCGGCTGCGGCAAGTCCACGCTGCTGCGCCTGATCGCCGGACTGGAAGATGTCTCCGGCGGCAAGATCGTCATCGACGGCAAGGATGTCACCGAAAAGGCCCCGGCCGAGCGCGGCCTTGCCATGGTGTTCCAGTCCTATGCGCTTTATCCGCATATGAGCGTCAGGAACAACATCGCCTTCCCGCTGAAGATGGCCAAGCTTGACAAGGCGATCATCGATAAAAAGGTGGAAGACGCCGCAAGGGTGCTGAACCTTACCGACTATCTCGAGCGCCGGCCCTCGCAGCTGTCAGGCGGCCAGCGCCAGCGTGTCGCCATCGGCCGCGCCATCGTACGCGAACCTTCCGCCTTCCTGTTCGACGAACCGCTTTCCAATCTCGATGCGGCGCTGCGCGGCACCATGCGGCTGGAAATCTCAGAGCTGCACAACACGCTGAAGACGACGATGATCTACGTCACCCACGACCAGGTGGAAGCGATGACCATGGCGGACAAGATCGTCGTGCTCAACCGCGGCAATATCGAGCAGGTTGGCTCGCCGATGGAGCTTTATCGTTCTCCCGCCAACCTCTTCGTCGCGGGCTTCATCGGCTCGCCGCGCATGAACCTCATCACCGGCGATTACGCCCGCCAAAAGGGCGCCACCACCGCCGGTGTGCGGCCGGAGCATCTGGTGCTGTCGAAGGAAAGCGGGCTCTGGCAGGGCAAGGTCACCGTCGCCGAACATCTCGGATCGGATACCTTCCTGCATCTCGAGGTGAACGGCATCGGGCCGATTACCGCCCGCACGGACGGCGAGTTCGAATGCAGGCATGGCGATACCGTCTTCATCACGCCCGATGAGACCAAGATCCACAGGTTCGATGAAAAGGGTGTGGCGATATGACGGGAAGACTGGAAGGTAAATCCGCGCTGATAACAGGTTCGGCGCGCGGCATCGGCCGTGCCTTTGCCGAAGCCTATATACGCGAGGGGGCAACCGTCGCCATTGCCGATATCGATTTCGAGCGCGCCAGCAAGACCGCCCGCGAGATTGGCGAGAATGCCTATGCCGTCGAACTCGATGTGACCAAGCAGCATTCCATCGACACCGCCATCCGCACCGTGGAAGGCCAGGCGGGCGGGCTCGATATCCTCATCAACAATGCCGCGCTGTTCGACCTCGCGCCGATTGTCGAGATCAAACGCGAGAGCTACGAAAGACTGTTTTCGATCAACGTGTCCGGCACGCTGTTCATGATGCAGGCCGCTGCAAAAACAATGATCGCTCGGGGAAAAGGCGGCAAGATCATCAACATGGCAAGCCAGGCGGGCCGGCGCGGCGAGGCCTTGGTGGCGGTTTATTGCGCCACCAAGGCCGCCGTCATCAGCCTCACCCAGTCGGCCGGGCTCGATCTCATCAGGCATGGCATCAACGTCAACGCGATCGCGCCGGGCGTGGTGGATGGCGAGCACTGGGACGGCGTGGATGCGCTGTTTGCGAAATATGAAAACCGCCCCGCCGGTGAAAAGAAGCGGCTGGTCGGGGAGGCAGTACCCTTCGGCCGCATGGGCCGTGCGGAAGACCTGACCGGCATGGCGATCTTCCTTGCCTCCGATGAGGCCGAATACATCGTCGCCCAGACCTATAATGTCGATGGCGGCAACTGGATGAGCTGAGTATCGGGCGCCTGCCGCCCGGCCTTGGCACGAACAACGTTTCCCCTTCGAGGATCGTGACATGACATGCAAACTCTCCCTCGCAACGCTTGACGACGCCAGAAAAACGGCGGCGGTTCCGGCCTATTCCCGGGCCGATCTTTCCGCCGGCATCGTGCATTTCGGCGTCGGCAATTTCCACCGCGCCCATCAGGCGGTTTATCTGGATGACCTCTTCAACACAGGTGCGGACCATGACTTCGCCATCATCGGCGCGGGCGTTCTGCCGTCCGATGCGGTGATGCGCGAAAAGCTTGCCGCGCAGGATTTCCTGACGACGGTGGTGGAGCAGGACAATAACCGCACCGGCGCGCGCGTCACCGGGCCGATGATCGACATTCTGAAGGTCGGCGACACGAAGGCCATCATCGACACGCTCGCCGATCCGAAAATCCGCATCGTTTCCATGACGATTACCGAGGGCGGTTATTTCATCGATGCTTCCGGTTCCTTCAACCCGCAGCATCCGGCCATTGCCGAGGATGGCAGAAACCCGGCTTCACCGAAAACCGTGTTCGGCCTCATCGTCGCCGGGCTGAAGGCGCGGCGGGACAAGGGGCTGCAACCCTTCACCGTCATGTCCTGCGACAACATTCCGCATAATGGCAAGGTCACGAAAAATGCCGTGGTCGGGCTGGCGGCCCTGTCCGATCCGGCCTTCGCCAATTGGATCGGCGAAAACGTCGCTTTCCCCAATTCCATGGTCGACCGCATTACGCCCGCGACAGGCGAGCGCGAACGCAATATCGCCCGCGACGATTTCGGCATCGAGGACAACTGGCCGGTCTTCTGCGAGGAGTTCAAGCAATGGGTTATGGAGGATAATTTCCCCGCCGGCCGCCCGGCGCTGGAAAAGGCGGGCGTGCAGTTCGTCAAGGATGTCGCGCCCTATGAGCACATGAAAATCCGCATTCTCAATGGCGGCCATGCGGCAATCGCCTATCCGGCGGCACTGCTCGACATTCATTTCGTGCATGAGGCGATGGAACATCCGCTGATCCGGGCATTTCTGGCAAAGCTTGAAAATGACGAGATCATTCCGGTCATTCCGCCGGTTCCCGATACCAATCTTGCCGATTATTTCGCGCTGATCGAGCGGCGTTTCCTAAATCCGAAGATCGGCGACACCATTCCGCGTCTGGCGCAGGACGGTTCCAACCGCCAGCCGAAATTCATCCTGCCCTCCACCGCCGACCGTCTGGCGCGCGGTGAGGATATCGTCGGCCTTTCGCTGGTTTCGGCGCTGTGGTGCCGTTATTTCCAGGGCACCTCCGACAGCGGCAAGGAAATCGCCTTCAACGACGCCAGCGCCGACCGGCTTCAGGCGGCTGCCATCAAGGCCAAGGACGATCCGATGGCCTTCCTCGCGCTTGAGGATATCTTCGGAACGGTTGCCGAATCGGAGCTTTTCCGTAAACGCTTTGCCCATGCATTGAAGACGCTGTGGCAAGAAGGCACGGCGAAGACGTTGCAGCTTTATCTGGATGACAAGCTGGCTGAAAAGTGACCATGAGATGGAAGACGAGACCGGCCCCCTTTTGATTTTCGATTGCGACGGCGTTCTCGTCGATAGCGAGCCGGTCTCCATCTCCGTCCTTCTCGATATGCTCTCCCATCTCGGCGTGACGATGGGGGAGGAAGAGGCCTATGAGCGCTTCCTCGGCCGCAGCGTCGCCAGCATGACGGCGACGCTGTTTGAGGATTACGGTGTCGAAACCGACATCGATTTTCTCGACCATATGCGGGCGACGCTGTTTGCGCGTTTCCGCACCGAGCTTCGGCCGATTGACGGCATTGGCGAAACGCTGGACAGGCTCCTGCCGCTGCGGCGCTGCGTCGCTTCCTCAAGCCAGCCGGAACGCATCCGTTATTCGCTGGGGCTGACCGGCCTGATCGACAAATTCGAACCGCATGTCTTCAGCGCCACCATGGTGAAGAACGGCAAACCGGCGCCCGATCTTTTCCTGCATGCGGCGCGCGAAATGGGCGTCGATCCGCGTTACTGCATCGTGATCGAGGACAGCCCGGCCGGCATTGCCGCCGCAAAGGCGGCCGGCATGGGCGTTTTTGCCTTTACCGGCGGTTCGCATGCGCGCTTTCCCGCATTCCGTGAAAAGATCGCCGGGCTTGGTGCGGATGCGGTGTTTGACGCCATGCCGGATTTGGTCCAACTTGTCGGCAGCTGGAGCATGTCTCCCAAAAGTGTGAGCGGTTTTGGGAAATAGACATGCGAAAAAACAAAAAAGCTTTAAGTGGGAAGGGCGGTTTTGACGGCCAAATGGAACGTGATGCGGGCTGAAGCAGATTTTGCCTGCCGCCGTCGCCGGGTCGTTGCGCAAGGGATGGAATTGCAGTCTTGATGCGTCAAAATCTCGTCGCTGTCGATGTCGGCACCGCCAGCGCCCGGGCCGGCATTTTCGATCCGGCCGGCCGGCTGCTTGCCCGCTCCACCCATCCGATCCTGATGCAGAGGCCGCAGGAAAACCACGCCGAACACGATTCCACCGACATATGGAAGGCGGTCTGCATCGTGGTGAGGGCGGCGCTTGCCGAGGCCGGTGTTTCGCCGCAAAGCATTGCCGCCATCGGTTTCGACGCCACCTGCTCGCTGGTCATCCGCGATGGGCGGGGTGAGCCGGTTTCGGTTTCCGTTACCGGGGAGGACCGGTTCGACACCATCGTCTGGCTCGATCACCGGGCGATAGGCGAGGCCGACCGGCTGACGGCATCCGGCCACCGGGTGCTGGATTTCGCCGGCAACAGCGTCTCGCCGGAAATGCAGATGCCGAAGCTGATGTGGCTGAAGACGCATATGGCGGCAAGCTGGTCGCGCATGTCCTTCGCTTTCGATCTGGCGGATTTCCTGACGTGGAAGGCGACCGGTTCAGCGCAGCGTTCAAATTGCACACAGACGGCGAAGTGGAATTTTCTGGCGCAGGAAAATCCCGGCTGGCAGGCGGATTACCTCGAATTGGCGGGCCTTGCCGATTTGAGAGAGCGGGCAGGGCTGCCGGACACCACGGTAATGCCGGGTGATAGCATCGGCCCGCTTTCGCCCGAAGCCGCCGCCGAACTGGGTCTCGATACCGGCTGCCAGGTGGCGGCGGGCATGATCGACGCCTATGCCGGCGCGCTCGGTGCGCTGGGCGGCTGCCTGTCTGCGGATGTGGGCCGGCATGTGGCGCTGATCGCCGGTACATCGAGCTGCCTTGTCGCCATGTCGGAGCGGCAGATGCCCGGCCACAGCCTCTGGGGGCCCTATTGGCAGGCGATCCTGCCGGGTCACTGGCTGGTGGAGGGCGGGCAATCGGCCACCGGCGCGCTGCTCGACCATATTGTACGCATGCACGCGGCTGGCGGTGAGCCGGATACGGCGCTGCATGCCCGCATCGTTGCGCGGGTAACGGAATTGCGCGCGCTTGAGGGCGAGGCCTTCGCCGAGCGGCTGCATGTGCTGCCGGACTTCCACGGCAACCGCTCGCCGCTTGCCGACCCGCATGCCGTCGGTGTCATCAGCGGACTGACTTTGGATACGTCTTTCGACAGTCTTTGCCGTCTTTATTGGCGCACGGCCGTCGCCATTGCGCTTGGCGCCCGCCATGTGCTCGATGCGATGGAGCGTTTCGGTTATGCTGTGGAAAGCCTGCACGTTACCGGCGGGCACGTGAAGAACCCGCTGCTGATGGAGCTTTATGCCGATGTGACGGGCAAGCGCATCGTCGTTCCCGCCACCGCCGATGCGGTGCTGCTCGGCACGGCGATGACGGCGTCGACGGCCGGCGGGGTGCATGCGAACCTTGCCGCAGCAGGGGCCGCCATGTATCCGGGCAATGCAGAAATATCAGGCAATCCGGCGCGTGGCCCCCGTTATGAGCGGGATTACCGCCGTTTTCTCGCCATGTACCGCCATCGTCAGGAACTGGAAAGCCTTTGACTTTCTAGAGTGTAATGACTGGCTTTAACGGCCGCCGCTCATTTCTTCTCCCCGCCGGGGAGAAGGTGGCCCGAAAGGCCGGATGAGGGGGAACGCCAGCGATAGAACGCACTCTAGCCCCTCCATCCCGCTGCCGCGACCTTCTCCCCGACGAGGAGAAAAAACGAGCGGTAACCACTCGATCCCTCGGCCCCGTATTGCCGCCAAACGCAATTAGCTGCGCAGCGAGCGTTTCAGGGCCGTGAGGTTCTTTGCCCTTGCCCTGCCGCTGTCATCGGCGCTGGCGCCAAGAGCACAAAGGGTAAATTCCAGCAGGGAGACCAGTTGCAGCAGGCCCTGGCCGCCATTCTGCGCCTGCGGCATGGCAAGGCAGAGATCGGCGCTTTCTGGTCCCCATTCATAAAAGCGTGTGGTGATCAGCAATGTCCTGTAGCCGCTCTTGCGCGCCATTGCCGACAGGCGTTGCAGGGGCGACAGGGCGCCGCCGCAATCCATGATGACGAGCAGCGTCTGCACGGGGTCGAAATCCCACAGGGCGACATAGGCCGCGCTGTCGCTGCCGAGATAATGGATATGGCCCCGGCTCTCCAGAAGCCGCCCGTAAAAATGCCGCCCGGCGTCGAGACCTTCCGGAGAGGTTGCCAGAAAAACATTGCCCGCCGTGGCGATCTCGTTCATGGCGACCCGCCAGATCGATTGGGTGGTCATGTCGAAAGCGGTCTGGATCGCCTGAATTTGCTGGGACAGAAGCTGTGAAAACGGGTTGGAATGGCGTTCGCCGCCCTCGGCCATGGCGGGTTGGTCGGCGCCGGCCGTTTCTTCGGCATGGCGCAGATCGGCGCGGATGTCACTGAATTGCCGGTATCCCAGCGAACGCAGGAAACGGCCGACCGTCATCGGACTGAGGCTGAGCTTGGCGGCGAGCGTCTGTGCCGTCTCGAACGGCAATTCGTCCAGATGTTCGATCAGATATTTGGCGATCTTGCGCTCTGAAGGGGTGCCTGCCTTCATGGCGCGCGTAAGGTTCAACAGCAGCTTTTCCACCAACGCCTCATTCTTTTATCTTTATTGAACGATGATGCATGCGCGCGCGCAAACGAGCGTGCGAACCGCAATTTGACGGTGGGGGATAGCTTTTCCGGCCTTGTCCTCCACCGGACCGGAATGCGAAATGTAATAGGTATATTATTATATTTTAGAGATACCTTTTATTCAAGAGAAATTCCATCTGCGGTTTAAATCCAGCCATTTGGCATATTTCCGCCCGTCTTGCAGAGCGGGCGGGCAGCGCTTATCTCTCGTCTGGTAAGTGTGTTTCAACGCGAAAGGCGTCGAGGAGTTCCGGATGATTTTTGATGCGGCGAGGCTTGCCTTCCACAATCTCTTTGCCGCCGAAACCCGGTCGGTCTTCTGGAAGGTTCTGGGGCTCACGCTTCTCGTGCTTGCCGCGCTGTGGTTCGCTATCCGCTCGATCTTCATTTATTTCGCCCTGCCGTGGGTGGATACGCTGATCCCCGGCGTGCCGGATTGGGCGGGCTGGTTGACCTTCGTTTTCGCCATTTTCGCCGGCATCGGGCTGGCGCTGGCGCTCGCGCTGCTCATTTCGCCGGTCACCGCCGTCATTGCCGGCCTGTTTCTCGACGATGTCGCCGAAGTGGTTGAGAAAAAGAGCTATCCGAACGATCCGCCGGGCAAGGCGATGCCGGTCGGCGAGGCCGTTCTGTCGTCAATCAAGTTCTTCGGTGTCGTTATTGCCGGCAACCTCGTCGCGCTGTTGCTGCTTCTGGTGCCGGGTATCAATCTCATCGCGTTTTTTCTGGTGAACGGCTATCTGCTCGGCCGGGAATTCTTCGAATTCGCGGCGATGCGTTTCCGCTCGCCCGCCGAAGCGAGGTTGTTCCGTTCCAAACACCGCACCACCGTTTTCATGGCCGGGCTGGTGATAGCGGCCTTCCTGGCGGTGCCGTTCCTCAACCTGTTGACGCCGCTTTTTGCCGCCTCGATGGTGGTGCATCTGCACAAGGCCGTCAGCCGGCGCGATCCCTCATTCGCTAGCGGCCGCACCGAACAGCTGCGCGGGTAATTCCACCAGCGGCGCTGGAATATCGAAGGTCTTTTCCGGTGATTTGCAGATATCGGCAATCACGCAGCGTTCGCATTCCGGCTTGCGCGCCTTGCAGCAATAACGCCCGTGCAGGATCAGCCAGTGATGGGCATGGAACAGATATTGTTCGGGAATGATGCGGATCAGCCGGTCTTCAACCTCGTCAGGGGTTTTGCCCGGCGCAAGACAGAGCCGGTTGGCAATGCGGAAGACGTGTGTATCCACCGCAAGCGTGGGCACGCCGAAGGCCATGGACATCACCACATTGGCCGTCTTGCGGCCCACACCCGGCAGCGTCACCAGCTCCTCGCGGGTTTTCGGCACCTCGCCGCCGAAATTGTCGATCAGCATCTGCGATAGGGCAATGACGTTTTTCGCCTTGTTGCGGTAAAGCCCGATGGTCTTGATATGGCCGATCAGTTCTTCCTCGCCGAGCGCCAGCATCTTTTCCGGCGTATCGGCCACCTTGAACAGTGCCCGGGTCGCCCGGTTCACGCCCACATCGGTCGCCTGCGCGGAAAGCGCCACGGCCACCAGCAGGGTGAAGGGATTGGTATGTTCCAGCTCGCCTTTCGGCTCCGGCCGCTGAATGGAAAAGCGCCGGAAGATCTCGGTGAGCTCGTCCTTGGAATAGGCCGTTTTCACCCGCGCCGGCTTGCGCGCGGATGCCGGATTTGACTTTTTCAATGTTTGGGTGCTGGATCGTTTTTTGGCGACTGTCATGGACTATCTATAGCCAGCCCGCCCTGAGGAAAGCAACGTGGATACGCTCAACGACCAGCCGATTTTCGCGGCGGAACTCGTTCCGCACCGTTCGCTTGGCAGAAGGGGTTTCCGGCTGCTCCTGCTTTTCTCCGGCCTGGCCTGCCTTGTCTATGGCGGCTTTTTCCTCGCCACCGGGGCATGGCCGGTCGGCCTGTTCTTCGGGCTGGATTTCCTGCTGCTTTATGCCGCCTTCCGCGCCAATTACCGGGCGGCGAAGGCGCGGGAAGAGGTCAGCGTCTCGCGCACCAGCCTGTCGATCCGCAAATTTTCTCCCGCCGGTCGGATGGTGGAGCATCGCTTCAATCCCTTCTGGGCGCGTTTCAGGGTGAGGCGGCATGACGAGATCGGCATCGTCTCCATGCATGTGACGGGTGAAGGCCGGGCAACCGACATCGGTTCGTTTCTCAATCCGGATGACCGGGAAAGTTTCGCGAAGGCGTTTGGCGGTGCGCTGGCGACTGTCAGGCGGCGGATGTAAGAGGATAATCCAGCTCTCCCTCCGTCATTCCGGCCCTGAGCCGGAATCCAGCCGACGCGCGTCCGCGCGGCGGAAAAGACTCCTTTCAGCCCAAGGACTTGGGCTGGCTGGATACCGGCTCGAGGCCGGTATGACGGTAGAAATGGAGCAGGGCGCAAGAAACGGGTGGAGACGAAGTCGCTTTAATGGTTTTCTCCTACCCGTTAGGAGATTTGCGATGAACGCCAATATTACGCTGAACGAAGACATCACCCCCATCGGATCGGATTACGACACGGTGCGCGGGGTTATCGAGCTTTTGACGCTGGATTATCGCGAGCAGCCCTCCCTCGAAGCCATTGCCGCAGAGCTCGGCCAGTCGCCGACGCAATTGCAGAAGACCTTCACCCGCTGGGCCGGCCTTTCGCCCAAGGCATTCCTGCAGGCCGTAACGCTCGATCATGCCAAGCGGCTGTTGCGCGAAGAGGATTTACCGCTGCTGGAAACTTCCATCGAGGTCGGTATGTCTGGCCCCGGACGCCTGCACGATCTGTTCGTCACCCATGAGGCCATGTCGCCCGGCGAATGGAAGGCCAAGGGCGGCGGGCTGACGATCCGTTACGGTTTCCACACCTCGCCCTTCGGGCTTGCGCTGGTCATGGTGACCGATCGTGGCCTTGCCGGCTGCGCCTTCGCCGATCCGGGCGAGGAAAGGGCCTGTTTCGAGGACATGGCCGGCCGCTGGCCGAATGCGGAATATTCCGAGGATCGCGAAGCGACGGCACCCTACGCCGCCCGCATCTTCGATCCATCCATGTGGTCGGCGGACAGGCCGCTGCGCGTCGTGCTGCTCGGCACGGATTTTCAGGTGCGGGTCTGGGAAAGCCTCCTGAAAATCCCGATGGGCCGCGCGGTTACCTATTCGCACATCGCCTGCGATATCGGCCAGCCCACAGCGTCGCGTGCGGTCGGTGCGGCGGTCGGCGCCAACCCGGTGTCCTTCGTCGTTCCCTGCCATCGCGCCGTCGGTAAAAGCGGGGCGCTGACGGGCTATCACTGGGGCCTGACCCGCAAGCGGGCGATGCTCGGCTGGGAAACGGGGAAGGTGTGAGGCGAGGCTTGGATTGTCTTTGCCGATCTGCCTGGGATCGGTTATTCTTGGCCCATGAAAAGCACGATTGAACTTCCCGACGATCTTAAACACCGGCTGGATATCTTGGCCGAGCGCTCGAACTCGACTCCAAGCCGCATCATAGAAGATGCGCTTTCTCATGGACGTTCTCTGGCATGGCAGGAGAAATGGACGAGCGGCGTGAGGGCAGGGTTGGCGGAGGCCGATGCCGGGGAGTTTGTTACTGAAGAAGAAATCAACGTCGTTCTGAATAAATATGCCAAGGCCTGAAACGCGTGCGGTTGGTTTGGACGCGGCGTTATCTCCGGGAGCTTGATGCTATAGGCGACTATATCGCCGAACGTAATCCGCGTGCGGCAGTAAAAGTCGTTAGGGCAATTCACCAGACGACGGCACGTCTTTTGTCCGATAATCCTCATTTAGGACGCAGTGGCGAAATCGAAGGGACTAGGGAGCTGGTTATTTCCGGCCTGCCCTATATCGTCGCCTATCGCGTGACGGAGCAACAGGTCGAAATCCTGTTCGTGCAACATGCCGCTCGCGAATGGCCCGACGAAGCCTAAACCAGCTCCATCAACGCTCTTGCCGCCGCCTCGTCTGTAATCAGCGTATTGCACCCGATCCGCTTGATCGTGGCGCGGATGGCGATGGCGCGGTGGGCGCCGCCGGAGGCCAGCACGATGTGTTTTGCCTTGCGCAGCGTGTCGAGATCGATTGCCATGGCGCGCTGGTTGATCGGGTGATCGACCGAGCGACCTTCGGCATCGATGAAATTGAACATGGTGTCGCAGACACAGCCGGCATCGATGAGTTCCTGCAGCGTCGCCTTGGAAATGAAACCCTCCGACAGCGAGGTCGAATGCGGGCCAATATCGCCGCAGGAGACGATGGCGAGATCGAGCGTTTCGGCGAGATCATAAAGCGTCGCGAGCCCGCATTTTTCGATCAGCGCCCGTTTTGTCTCGACGGAATCTACCAGAAGCGGCGCGAGAAACATGTAACATTCCGCCCCGAGCGCGCTCGCCAGCCGCCAGGTGTAATCCAACGGGTTGGTCTGGTGCACGGCGACGATACCGCCGAGCAGCGAGACGACCTTGCAGTTTTCCCGGCGCGGCGGGCGAAAGCTGGAAAGCGAGGCGGTCATGGTGCGGCCCCAGCCGACGCCGATGGTGGCCTCATTCGGCACCGCTTCTGAGAGGAATTGGCCGAGCGCCAGCCCGACGGCTTTGGCCGTGCCTTCGGCGTTCGCCTTATCCGGGGAAGGGATGATCACCGCCTCGTCCAGCCCGTAAGCCGCCTCCAGCCGGCCAGCCAGCTCGACGAAATCCTCAATGCCTTCGTTGATCCATATCTGCACTTCGGAGCGCTTCATCGCCTCGTCCAGAAGGCGGATGACGGTGGAGCGGCTGATGCCCAGTTTCTCGGCGACATCCTTCTGCGTCATGCCCTGATTATAATAGAGCCATGCGGCGCGCAGCCGCAGAGACGCCGCTTCCGAATAGGCCGTATGGGTTTCTCTTCTCAGTTTCGCCACGGTTTCCGCCATTCTTTATGAGCGACCGAGTATCGCAGGCGTGAAACTTATGTCAATTGCGATGCGCAAATGTCTTGACTTTCGACCGTGCCGCTTGCGATAGTCGGAGCCGGACAAACCGCGATTTCGGCCTTGGGCGCACCCCCGGTGCGGGAACGAAATGACGGCTGAGCAAGTTTTCAAGAGATCATGAAGGATCATCAGATATGACATCCAAACTCGAACAACTTCGCGCCATCACCACGGTCGTTGCCGATACCGGCGATATCGAGGCGGTTGCGCGCCTGAAGCCGGTGGATTGCACCACCAACCCCACCATCGTTCTCAAAGCGCTCGGCACACCGGCCTTTGCCGATGCGGTGAAGGAAGCCGTCGCATGGGGCAAGAAGCAGGGCGGCCAGTCTGACGCCGTGGTTGCCGCCGTTGCCGACCGTCTCGCCATTTCCGTGGGCGCAGCCCTTGCCGGCCTCGTTCCCGGCCGTGTGTCGACCGAAGTCGATGCCGACCTTTCCTTCGATACGCAAGCCTCCATCACCAAGGCGCGCCACATCATTGCCGCCTATAAGGAGCGCGGCATCGAGCGTGAACGCATCCTCATCAAGCTCGCCTCCACCTGGGAAGGTATCAAGGCTGCCGAGGTTCTCCAGTCCGAAGGCATCGATTGCAACCTGACCCTGCTGTTCTCCCAGGCACAGGCGATTGCCTGCGCCGAAGCCAAGGTCTTCCTCATCTCGCCCTTCGTCGGCCGTATTCTCGACTGGTACAAGAAGTCCACCGGTGAGACCTACACCGCCGAGACCGATCCGGGCGTCGTTTCGGTGCGCAGCATCTACAATTACTACAAGGCCAATGGCATCAGCACCGTCGTCATGGGCGCCTCCTTCCGCAATGTCGGCGAAATCGAAGCGCTGGCCGGTTGCGACCGCCTGACGATCAGCCCAGCGCTGCTGGAAGAGCTGGACAAGGACAGCGGCAAGCTGGAGCGCAAGCTTTCGCCCGACAATGTCAAGGCAGAGCCGCTGCAGTCGCTCGACGAGAAGGCATTCCGCTGGGCGCTCAACGAAGATGCGATGGCCACCGAGAAGCTCTCGGAAGGCATCCGCCTCTTCGCCAAGGATCTGGTGACGCTGCGCGAAATGGTCCGCAAGGAACTGACGCTGGCTGCGGCCTGATACAAAAAGGGGGAACCATCCACGTTCCCCCTGCGTTTAAGAGATATAAATCTCCAGTCACTCAAAACGCGATCGGGTCCCTGCCGGTCGCGTTTTTTTGTGCGTTTCAGAAATTTCCGTTTCCCGTCGCCACTTCGGAAATCCGCTTTGCCGCCTCGCGGATCAGCGCTTCACAGGCCTCGCGTGTCGGGGCCTTGCCGCCAAGCGGGGTAATATAGGGGCAGGTGACGACGGCAAACGCCGTGCCGTCCAGCGTCAGCACCGGTGCGGAAATATTGCGCACGCCGGCGGTCTGAAGGCTGTCCATGGATTCGAAACCGTTTTTGCGCACCTCCGCCAGCCGCCCGGCAAGGTCCGGCGGCACGGTTTCGCCGCTGCCGCGCACCTGTTCGGTTATCATGATCTGGCGCTGCGCTTCCGTCTGGAAAGCCAGAAGCACATGGCCGGAGCCGGTGTGGAACAGGCTCATCTGCGCGCCGACCCGCATGGACATTGCCCAATAGGTGGACGATTCCTGTTGGGCGATGACAACGACGCTGCCGCGATCATAAACCGCCAGATGACAGGCCTGCTCGGCGCTTGCCGAAAAATCGCGCATGACCGGTGCGGCGAAAGAAACCAGCCGGCGGATCGGCGCGTGGAAATGCGCCAACCCGAACATCTTCAGCGTCAATGAGAAGCGGTCTCCGTCAAGTCGCTGCACATAGCCGCGGCGCACCAGCCGGTCCAGCATGCGATAAAGCTCGTTCGGGCTTTTGCCGATAGACTTGGCGATCTCGATCTGCGTCAGCCCGCCATCGGTACGGGCCAGAAGTTCGAGAATGTCCAGACCCTTGTCGAGGGCGGGAGCGCGATATCTTTCGCTGTCGTCGTCGGTCATCTGGCCTCGATGGTGTTTTGCGCGGTCGCCGGGTGGGCAGCCTGAAAATATGGTTGCCCGATAGCCGACATCGACGCAAGTTTGCTTGACGCCACATGAATACCGCGTTTACATATGAATTGTCGATCCATATTTGAGATCATCGAAATTCAGCGGTCCGGTGCCTGAAGGGCGGGCGGGCCTTAGCGGGAGGCTATTCATGGTGCAGGATTTTAACGGCCGGACAGTGGTGATCACCGCCGCCGGTCAGGGTATCGGCCGGGCGGCAGCAGAGCGGTTCGTCTCGCTCGGCGCGCGCGTGATCGCCACCGATATCAACGAACAGGCGCTTTCGACGCTTAAAGGTGCGGAAACCCGGGTTCTGAACGTGCTGGATGGCGATGGCGTCAAGGATTTCGCCGCCGATATCGGCCATGCGGATGTGCTGTTCAACTGCGCCGGTTTCGTTCATTCCGGCACCATTCTCGATTGCGAAGAGAAGGACTGGGATTTCTCCTTCGATCTCAACGCCAAGGCCATGTATCGCACCTGCCGCGCCTTCCTGCCCGGCATGCTGGAAAAGGGCAAGGGCGCAATCGTCAACATGTCTTCCGTCGCTTCCAGTGTGAAGGGCGTGCCGAACCGTTTCGCCTATACTGCCTCCAAGGCGGCCGTGGTGGGTCTGACCAAGGCGATTGCTGCCGATTTCGTTACCAAAGGCATTCGCTGCAACGCCATCTGCCCCGGCACGGTCGATAGCCCGTCCCTGCATGACCGCCTGCGCGCCACCGGCAATTACGAACAGGCGCTGGCCGATTTCATCGCCCGCCAGCCGATGGGCCGTATCGCCACGCCGGAAGAAATCGCGGCGCTGGTTACCTATCTCGCGTCGGACGAGGCAGGCTTCACCACCGGCCAGATTCACGTCATTGACGGCGGCTGGACTGGCTGAATCTTTTTTTACGGAGAGAGGAGAGGCGACCGGCGTGAAAACCGGTCGCCTTTTTTCGTTCAGACGACGGCGCTTCCGGCCATCAGTGCAAGCACGAGGAAGACCAGGAAGATCACCACGGCGATGAAGAACAGGATTCGGGCCACGCCCGCCGCGGCTGCCGAAATGCCGGTAAAGCCGAATACGCCCGCGATCAAAGAGATAACAAAGAAAATAAGAGCCCACTTCAGCATGGCGCTTCCCCTTTTGCATAATTTACCGAGCCCGCCGCCCCGCGACAGGCTCGGTAAAATGACGCGCAAAAGGCAAAAATGTTCCATACGCCCGCAAAAATCGTTATTTTAGAGTGTTTTCGCTTTTCTTCGAATAGCGAAAACACTCTAACTCTTGTTTTGGCGCATTTCCGGACGGAAAACCGGGGTCCACTTTTCCTGGAAATGCTCTAGAAGCCTGTTTCCCCTGCCGCATCGATCCTCCTCGCCTTCAAGGTGGTGCGGATGAAGGTGGCAACGAAAGCAAGGCTCATGAACATGACGATGGTGGGGGCCGGCGCGCTGTCGATGAGGAAGCTCAGCCATATGCCTGCCAGCGATGAGGTTATCGCCACAGCAATGGCCACCAGCAGCATGGCGGAAAAACGCCGGGTCAGCAGGAAGGCGATTGCGCCCGGCGCGACCAGCATGGCGACCGAGAGGATGATACCCACCGCCTTCAGCGCCCCGACGACGGTGAGCGACAGGACCATCAGCAGACCGTAATGCAGCACCCGCACTGGCAGGCCGATGGCTTTCGCATGCTGCGCATCGAAGGCGTTGACCAGCAGGTCCTTTCGCAGAATGCCGAGAAACAGCGTGGCGAAAAGCGCGATCAGGCCCGTCTCCAGCATGTCCGAGGGCGCAATGCCCAGCATGTCGCCGAAGAGGATGTGGTCGAGATGCACATCGCTCTGCACCTTCACATAAAGCACCAGCCCCAGCCCGAACATGCCGGAAAAGACGATGCCGAGCACCGTGTCTTCCTTGATGCGGCTGTTTTCCTTGATGAAACCGGTGCCGAGCGCGCAGATCATGCCTGCGATGAAGGCGCCGATGGAAAGCGGGATGTTGACGATATAGGCCAGCACTACACCGGGCAGCACGGCGTGGGAAACCGCATCCCCCATCAGCGACCAGCCCTTCAGCACCAGAAAACAGGAGAGCATCGCCATAGGCACCGCGATCATCAGGGTGATGATGAAGGCATATTGCATGAAGGGCAGCTGAAACGGCAGGATGGCGAGTTCGAGATAGTCGCTCATGGCGTCTCCTCCAGCGCCCTGCGGGCCTTGGCGCGGGAAGCGAGAAGCCCGTGCTTGGGCGCAAAGACGAAGGCAGCAAGGAATATCGCCGTCTGCAGCACGACGATGACGCCGCCGGTCGCGCCATCGAGGAAATAGCTGAGATAAGCGCCAACGAAGCTGGTGGCCGCGCCGATGATGAGGCTCATCAGGATCAGCCGTGCGAAACGGTCGGTCAGCAGATAGGCGGTGGCGCCCGGCGTCACCACCATGGCGACGACGAGGAAGGCCCCAACGGTCTGGAGGGCGGCAACCGTGGAAGCGGCCAGCAGGGTGAAGAAGATCACCTTCAGCACTTCCGGCTTCAGCCCCACGGTGCGGGCGTGGTTCTCATCGAAGAACACCACCATGAAGTCACGCCATTTCAGCGCCAGCACGATGAGGCTGATGCCGCCGATCAGCGCGAGCTGGATGGTGTCTTCGGCGGTGATCGCCAGAATATTGCCGAGCACAATGGTCTGGATATTCACCGAGGTGGGCGATAGCGACACCATGAACAGGCCGAGCCCGAAAAACGAGGTGAAGATCAACCCGATGATCGCGTCTTCCTTCAGCCGTGTCTTCTGGTTCAGGAACAGCATGGAACCGGCCGCAAGCCCGCCGGAAAGGAACGCGCCGAGCGAAAAGGGCAGGCCCAGCATATAGGCGCCCGCCACGCCCGGAACGATGGCATGGGACAGCGCGTCGCCGATCAGCGACCAGCCCTTCAGCATCAGATAGGCAGAGAGAAAGCCGCAGACGCCGCCCACCAGTGCGCTGACCCAGATGGCGTTCAGCATATAACCGTAAGTGAAGGGCTCAAGAAGGCTGTTTATCATCGACTTTTTCTTTCGGAGCCTCAGGGTCGCGCGGGTTCTGGCCGTTCTTGCCGTAGATCACGAAAGGCCGCTCGTCATCGGTAATGACCTTCACCCGGCGCGGATCGGCGTCGTTATGCAGGTCTGCCCCGCCCAGCACGAAGTGGCGCAGGCTGCCGCCGAAGGCTTTTTGCAGGTTCTCCTCGTTGAAGGTATCCACCGTCTTGCCAGATGCCAGCACCGTGCCCTTGACGAAGACGGCGCGGTCACAGAATTCCGGCACGCTGCCGAGATTATGGGTGGAGACCAGCATGACGCGGCCCTCGTCGCGCAGCGCCTTCAAAAGTGCGACGATCTGCTCTTCCGTCGTTACGTCGACACCGGTGAAAGGCTCGTCCAGCAGGATCACCTGACCCTCCTGCGCCAGCGCGCGGGCCAGAAACACCCGCTTCTTCTGCCCGCCGGAGAGTTCGCCGATCTGGCGCTTGCGATAGTCCAGCATATTGACGCGTTTCAGCGCCTCTTCGACCATTTGATGGTCGCGTTTCGAGGGGATGCGCAGGAAATTCATGTGACCGTAACGGCCCATCATCACCACATCCTCCACCAGCACGGGAAAGCTCCAGTCCACCTCCTCGGCCTGCGGCACATAAGCAACGAGGTTTTTCCTGAGCGCTTCCTTCACCGGCAGGTCGAAAATAGAGACGGAACCGGCGGCCAGCGGCACGAAACCCATGATGGCCTTGAAAATCGTGGACTTGCCGGCGCCATTGACGCCGACAAGTGCAGTGATCGTTCCGCGGGGGATGGAAAAGCTGGCATTTCTTAATGCGGTGTGGCCGTTTCGATAGGTCACTGTCGCATTTTGAACCGTCAGGCCGCCGCCTGATTTTTTACTGCCCATTCTCATGAAGACAGCCCCTTGGCAATGGTGTCGCTGGTCACGCGCAAAAGGTCCAGATAGGTCGGAACCGGGCCGTCCGCCTCGCTCAGCGAGTCCACATAGAGGATGCCGCCATAGGCCGCGCCGGTTTCCTTGGCCACCTGCTCTGCGGGATCGGCGGAAACCGTGCTTTCGCTGAAGATGACGTGGATATTGTGCTCGCGCATGGCGTCGATCACGCCGCGCACCTGCTGCGGTGTGCCCTGGCTGTCGGCATTGACCGGCCACAGGAACAGTTCCTTCAGGCCGAAATCGCGGGCGAGATAAGAAAACGCGCCTTCGCTCGTTACCAACCAGCGCTTGTTTTCCGGCAGAACGGAAAGCGTGTCGCGGATTGGCTGCACGGTGGCTCTGATCTTGTCCGAATAGGCCTTGGCATTGGCGGCATAGACATCGGCATGGGCAGGGTCGATTTCGGTCAGGCCCTTGCGGATATTTTCCACGTAGATCAAGGCGTTATCGGGCGACATCCAGGCGTGCGGATTGGGTTTTCCCTGATAGGCGCCACCGCTGATCGCCATGGGTTCCACGCCGTCGCTCACCGTCACGCTCGGCACGCCGGAAAGATTGGCCAGGAACTTTTCGAACCACAATTCAAGATTGAGGCCGTTACGCAAGACCAGATCGGCCTTGCGGGCTTTGAGAATATCGCGCGGCGTTGGCTGGTAGTTGTGAATTTCAGCGCCCGGCTTGGTAATGCTTTCCACCTCGGCCGCATCGCCCGCCACATTGCGCGCCATGTCGGCGATGATGGTGAAGGTCGTCACGACGGTCGGTTTTTCCTGAGCAAGGGCAGCGCCGGGCAGAAAAAGCGAAAAAGCGAAAATCGCGTGGCGGATTTTATGGAAGTTCACGGGGCTCACCAGATTTTGCTGCGATTAATTCGCAATACCATCTGTTATAAAATCACGCTTGTCAACGCTATTGCAAATCATTCGCAAATTAGTGCATTTCGCAAATGTCCGAAAATGGTGCGTTTTTGCCGGTGTTGCACCGGCGGGATTAAACTTTTTTCAATGAGAAAGCGGCACTATCGCAAGGCTCGGACAGCGTGGTCCGGAGCTTGTCCCGCGTGTGTTCCTCATCCTTCGAGCCACGTTTTGGGGTGAGGGCGTAAGACGGGGTACTTGATGTCAGGATGTTGCGGGTGAAAGCTGTATTCGGACGAATGCGGTTTTCGCGCAAGCTCGTTATGATTGGAGGCGGGATCCTGCTTTTGGCGGGTGCGACCGGCTCTGCTGCCGTGTTTATCGGCAGCGAGCGGCTGCTCGGCCCATCCTATGCCTCCACTAACGGGCTTTCCTGCGACGCGGTCCAGACGGTCAATATCCGCAAGAACGGTTCCCTTTGGGTCCGCAAATTCATTCGTACCCAGGGCGGTGACGGCACAGAGCGGCTGAAGACTGCGCTTCGTGTCGCAAGGGCGGTTTACGACAAGCAGAAACCCGATCTGGTTCAGGTCTCCGTGCTCGACAAGAACGGTCCGCAGCTGCGCTCGGAAATGCGTGGCCGTGCCATTGCCGCACAGGTGGTTTTCATTCCCGATCCGGCAAAAATCCCTGAAGGCGCGGATGCCCATCGTTATTCGGCCTTTTATTATGATGGCGCCGCCAATGCCAGCGGCCAGTTTTACGGTTTGCGTATCGATCTGCCGCTGGAAGATGCCGAGGCGCTGGCGGCAGGCCTCAGCGATTCGGCCGATTGTGCGACCCCGGCTCTGGATGCCGGTTCCGAAGGCCATGAAGGAAAACCCGCGAAAACTGCGACGGGACACGGCGAAACCAAAGATGACGGCGCGGGCGGCCATGGCGGCGCGCCGGCGGAAGCCAACGAAGGCGGGGCTGCCCATGGTGAAACCCCGTCTCCCGAAGCGCATGGCGAACCGGCTGCCGACGAACTTCTGACCTCGACGCCGGAAGCCGATGGCGGCAGCATCTTCAGCCTGTCCTATCTGAAATCGCTGATCTTCGGCAAAGGCTCGACGACTGCACAGGCGGCGGAAGAAAAGCCGGCTGCCGAAAATGCGCCGGCGGAAGAACCCGGTGCGGAGAAAAAGGCCGCGAGCCACTAAGCGGGCGAAGGCGGTTTTTCCCCGAACCCTTCCGTGGCTCGCATCTGACGTGTCAGATATCCGGCCCGATCCGAAGTCGGCCAGCCGGATTTGGAAATTTCTTCCGTTTGTTGACGATTGCCGGAGAGAAACTCTGCGACAGGGCGGCAAAGGCGGCAATGCGGGCGATCAGCTTTTCCCTATCGCCCTTTGTCACGGCTTCGTAGCTCTCGATCTCGTCGATATAGCCCGTCAGCCAGTCCTGATATTTGCCTTCGTTCCACAGCCGCTCAGTCGCAAACACCGTGTCTTCCAGCCGATCATAGGCAACGAGCGTCCGTCGCCAGCGATGCTCGTCGAAATCCAGCGCGCCATTGGCGAAGAGCGACCCGACCTCGAGGCCGTAGCTCATCAGCTTCGCAGAGCGTTCCGGCGGCATGGTGAGGTTCAGCCCGCCTTCCTCCTCGTTGAGGAAAACGCGGGCGATGCGTTCTCTTTGGCCCGGCATGGTGGCGAGCGACTGATCCTGCCAGTCCTTCGCCGAGCTGAGGATGCTGCCGAGAAAGCCGCTCATTTTTTCCATCTTGTGAACGGGCACGCCGATCCCTTCGCCGGCCGCCTGCGGGATCGTGACGCGCTTACCGCTGCTGGCGATGGATTTCGGCAATTCATCGAGGCTAAGCGCGAAAGTGGGACGCGACGGAAGCAGGGCATCGAAAAGATGAATGGGGAAGTTGCTGCTGATGCCGCCATCGGAGAACCAGATTTTCGCCTTCATGACGGGCCGCGCTTTGCCGCCGAGACGCTGCACGATATCCAGCGTGCCGCGATCGTTGGTATAGGCCGGAATGGCCTTGAACAGCACCGGGAAGCTCAGGCTCATGCGCGTTGCGATGATGACCGGCAACTGGGCGGGCTCCGGAAAAGCCTTGAGTTCGGGAAAGGGGCCGCCCGGTGTTGCGACCTGCTTCAGCCAGTTCATCACGGCCGCGGGAAAGAGCTGGCTCCATTCCGTCGGGTCGTAAGCCACCATGAGACTGGTGGTCGGAAGCGTGTGCGGCCGCCGCATCGACAGGTTCGTCGTCACCATCTTCAGGTTGATGACCGGCTTCTCCGGCTCCGCGCCGATGAGATCGCCGAAGGTCAGCGGTGGCGCGGTTGCTGCGTCGCTGCCGAAAGCGATGTCCTGGATCGATGCATGAAGCCATTCCGTCAGGCCCGGAACCTCGGCATCGGAAACCGTCAGTCCCGAGCAGAAACCGAAGCCGTCTCTTGGCAACCGGTAGAAAACCAACCACAGGATCTGGCCGAGGATGCCGGCCAGCATTCCCACCAATCCCCCGAGAACCGACCCGGCCCAACCGCCGCCCAGAACCCACAAGGCGCCGGCGCCGATGACAATGCCAACTATGGCTGCCAGCGGAAAAGCAAGGAGCAAGCCCAGGACCTTGCCCGGCCAGCCGCCGGCCTGCGCCCACAGCAGGTAACGCATCAGCGGGCGAAAACGGCGCTGGGGCTGGAAAAGCCTGTCCAGAATGGTGGGTATCGTGTCGCAATGAGCCTGCAGGCGGGTGAAGCCATTCGGATCGTTTCTGACCGTGCGGGAATATTCCGCCGCCGCCGCAAAGGCGGCGGCAATCGCCCCCGCCGATGTGCCGCCTATCGAGTGGAAGCGATACCGGCGCGCTAGTTCCAGAACCGCATAGGGATAAACGACGCCGGAGGTGATGCCGCCTTTCATCACCACGTCGCATTCCTTTTCAGGTGCGGCAAACATATCGGGCTGGTATTTGGGAAGCTCATTCTCGGGCATGCGTATTTCCCCCCGGCGGCTCCTGATCGAAAGCCGTCAAACACAATGCGAATGATGGAGAATGGGTATCACAAGTTGAGGTGCGGTCGCCAGTATATTCTACTAAAAGTTAAATAAACTTGCGCGATCCGTTCGCTGAAAGCCGGATGATTACTTGCGGGCGACTATCTCTGGAGAGGAAAACCGGCAGACAGACGGGCGAAACCTCGCCACACTCTCCGACGTCAAGAAAATACGCCCCTCCCCACCAGCGAGAAAATCGGGGCGCGGAAGGCGGCCGTGAGGCCGCCCTGGGTTTCGTCCGATCAGTCCGCCTTGTTGCGGCGGGCCGGGAAGAGGATCACGTCGCGGATCGACGGGGCGTTGGTGAGCAGCATGATCAGGCGGTCGACGCCGATGCCGAGGCCGCCGGCGGGCGGCATGCCCTGGTCGATGGCGTCGAGGAACTCGTCGTCCAGCTGCTTGTCCTTTTCGCCGCGGGCGTGCGCCTGTTCCAGCTGCTCCACCATGCGGCGGCGCTGTTCTTCCGGATCGTTGAGTTCGGAGAAGGCGTTGCCCACTTCCCAGGCGTTGCAATAGCTTTCGAAACGCTCGACGAGGCGCGGTTCGCCCGGCACTTCCTTGGCGAAGGGCGAGATGTCTTTCGGGAAGTGCGTGACGTGGCTCGGCTGGATCAGTGTGCCTTCGACCTTCTCTTCGAAGATGAAGGCAAGGCATTCGCCCCAGGTCCAATCCTTCTCGACGGCGAAGCCGGCAGCCTTGGCGGCGGCGCGGGCTTCTTCGTCGGTCTTGATGGCGAGGAAGTCGATACCGGTTGCTTCCTTCACCGCATCAGGCATCGGCACGCGCTTGAACGGGCCCTTGAAGGAAATCGTCTGGCCCTGGAATTCCACTTCGGTCGTGCCGTGAAGGGCAATCGCCAGCGTCTCGAACAGCCGCTCCACGAGACCCATGATGTCTTCGTAGTCGGCATAGGCCCAGTAGCACTCCATCATGGTGAATTCAGGATTGTGCCTTGTGGAGACGCCTTCGTTGCGGAAGTTGCGGTTGATTTCGAACACCTTGTCGGTGAGGCCCGAAACCAGCGTGCGCTTCAGGAACAGTTCCGGCGCGATGCGCAGATACATGTCCATCTTCAGCGTATTGTGGAAGGTCTTGAACGGATCGGCCGTCGCGCCGCCATAGATGGTCTGCAGCATCGGTGTTTCCACTTCGAGGAAGCCTTCGGCCTCCATGAAACGGCGAATGCCGGAGAGGATCTTCGAGCGCTGCAGGAAGCGCAGCTTGGATTCCTCGTTGGAGAGAATGTCGAGGTGGCGCTTGCGGTAACGCAGCTCGATGTCGGAGACGCCGTGCCACTTTTCCGGCATCGGCAGCAGCGACTTCGTCAGCATGGTGATTTCTTCGGCGTTGATCGTCAGCTCGCCGCGCTTGGTGCGGCGCACCTTGCCGGTCACGCCGATGATGTCGCCGATATCGATCATCGGCAAAAGGTTGCGCGCCGCTTCCGGCGTCGTATCCTTGTGGGAGAAGATCTGCACCTTGCCCGAGGCGTCATGGATGTCCATGAACATGCCGGAATTGCGCGAGGAATAAACGCGACCCGCCACCGTCACCGTATCGCCGGTTTCGACGTCGGCTTCGATATCGGCATATTTTTCCGCCAGCTCCGCATTGGTCAGCGTGCGGTGGAAATGCGCCGGATAGACATCGCCGATCTGCTCGCGCAGCAGCGCAAGCTTCTGGCGGCGCACTTCGGTGGCGTCGGAGGAGAGGGCGGTGGTTTCGGTCGTCTTGTCGTTCATCGTATTCGCCTTCAGCGGCTTTGTTCGTTGCGGTTACCCTGTGCGCTCCGGGCTTACCCCCCTCTGTCCTGCCGGACATCTCCCCCTCAAGGGGGGAGATCAGATGCCGCGCCCGCCCGTTCCATGGGCAAGGTGTCAGCCGCTTGTCGATCTCCCCCCTTGAGGGGGAGATGCCCGGCAGGGCAGAGGGGGGTACCCCGAGCAGAGGGGTATATTCAGAATGCTGCCGTCACCGCCAGCACATAACTATCAGCTTCCGCTGCCCACCATCGTGGCCACAACGGTAATCGCAGCCTTCAGGCGCTGGCGCACGACGGAGCGGCCGAGCAGCGCCATCGAGTCAAACAGCGGCAGCGAGCGCGAGGAACCGGACATGGCCACAAACAGCGGCGGCGTCACGACGCGCAGTTTCTTGCCGGTGCGTTCGGCGACATCGCGCAGCTCGGCCTCTATCGCTTCCACGTTCCAGTCAGGCATCTTTTCGAGGTCTGCTGCAACCGTGGTGAGGATTTCGTGGATTTCCTCCGGCTTGCTCTTCAGACCGGCAAAGGAAGCGGGTGTGAGGCCAGCATCGCTTGCGAGCAGGAAGCCGGCAAGGTTCGGCAGCTCGCCGAGTTTGGAAACGCGGCTCTGCGCAAGCTTCAGGCCCTCAGTCAGGCGGGAATTCTCCATCGCCCATTCCAGTGTGCGGGCAATGAACTCTTCCGGCGAAAGCTTTTCGCGCAGCCAGCGGCCGTTCAGCCAGTCCAGCTTCTGAATGTCGAAGATGGCGCCGGCCTTGGAAAGCGCTTCCGGGTCGAACTTCGCCGCCAGCTCGTCCATGGTCAGAAGTTCTTCGCCTTCGGCGATCTGGATGAAGAACAGGCCAAGGAAGTTCATCAGCGCTTCCGGCAGGTAACCGAGCGCGGAATAATAGGAGATCGAGGTCGGGTTCTTGCGCTTGGAAAGCTTCGACTTGTCGGCGTTGCGCATCAGCGAAAGATGCATGAACGTGGGCTGGTCCCAGCCGAAATAACGGTAAAGCAGAATGTGCTTGGGCACGGAGGCCAGCCACTCTTCGCCGCGCGCCACATGGGTGATCTTCATTAGATGGTCGTCGATGACGTTGGCCATGTGATAGGTCGGCATGCCGTCGGCCTTGATCAGCACCTGCATATCGACCGAATCCCACGGGATCGATACATCGCCATAAACGCCGTCATGGAAATCGCACGAGCCTTCGGCCGGGATTTTCATGCGCACGACGTTGGCTTCACCGGCGGCAACGCGCGCGGTCACTTCCTCGGCCTTCAGGTTGAGGCAATGGCCATCATATTTCGGCGGCTTGCCGGCGGCGCGCTGGGCCTCGCGCATTTCTTCCAGCCGCTCGGGCGTGCAGAAACAGCGGAAGGCATGGCCTTTTTCCAGCAGCTCTTCGGCATAGGGCCAATACATGGCCTTGCGCTCGGACTGGCGGTAGGGACCGTAAGGGCCGCCGACATCCGGGCCTTCCGACCAGGTCAGCCCGGTCCAGCGCAGCGCTTCCAGCACCTTCTGCTCATATTCGAGGGTCGAGCGGGTGGCGTCGGTATCCTCGATGCGCAGGATGAACTCACCGCCATGTTTCTTGGCGAAGAGATAGTTGAACAGCGCGATATAGGCGGTGCCGACATGCGGCTCGCCGGTGGGGGAAGGTGCGATGCGGACGCGAACGCCGGAAGTGGTCATGAAATTCACTCGTCGTGACGTGGCAGTGACATCGGGGCGGTTCACCCGTCTGTCACGATGTTTTCGTTTGGATGCGGCAGGAAATCATGTTGGAAGACGCAATGAAAGCGCCTTTTGCACATTCCCGTTCGGCTTCGGCTTAGGCCATATTCTACCGCAGGCGTCAAGGAAATACGAAGCCCGCGCTGGTTCAGCGTCCCAGCTGAGAGCCCTAGTTCACTGGCCAGACGTAAAGCAGCATGGGAATGCTGGCGATGACGATCATGATCGACAGCGGCAGGCCAAGGCGCGGATAGTCGCTGAAGCGATAACCGCCGGGGCCCATGACCAGCGTATTGCACTGGTGGCCGATGGGTGTGAGGAAATCGCAGCCGGCGCCGATAGCCACCGCCATCAGAAAGGCCTCCGGCCGGAAACCGAGTGTGGTGGCGAAACCGGCGGCGATGGGGGCCATGACCAGCACGGTGGCGGCATTGTTGAGAAAGGGCGTCACTGCCATGGCGGTGAGCAGGATCATGCCAAGCGCCGCAAAGGGCGGCAATCCCTGCGCGGCATGACCGAGCCAGGCGGCGATCAGTTCGCTCGCCCCGCTGGTGCGGAGCGAGTCGCTGACGGGAATAAGGGCGGCGAGCATGACGAGGATCGGCCCGTCGATGGATTTATAGACCTCGGTGAGCGGGATGGCGCCGACCACGATCATCATGAAGGCAGCGGCGAAAAAGGCGACGGAGACCGGCACCAGCCCGCTGCCGGCGGCGATCATGGCGGCGGCGAGCACGATGACGGGCAGAAGCGCGCGGCGCTGCACGCCCAGCAGGATTTCCCGCTGCGCCAGCGGCAAGAGCGAAAATTCCTGCAATACCTGCGGCAGGTTCTTGCGGCTGCCCTGCAAAAGAATGACGTCGCCCGCCTGCAATGTCAGCTCGGAGAGCCGCTGGCTGACGCGTTGGCCGCGCCGGCTGACGGCGATCAGATTGACGCCACGCGTATAGGACAGCGCGAGTTCACGCGCCGAAATGCCGTTCAGAACCGATTCATTGCTGATCACCGCTTCCATGGAAATGAGATCTGCGGTTTTTTGGCCGTTTTCCATCAGCGGCTTGCCGGAAAGCAGAAGCTTCGCCTGCGAGACGATGCGGTCCAGCCCCTCCGGGCTGCCTTCGAGGAGAATCGTGTCACCCGCCTTCAGCGTCACGTCGGGGAAGGGGGAGATGCGCCGCGGCCCGCGCAGGATGGTGCTGGCGATCACATCGCCGTCGGCCTGTTTCAGCAATTCGCGCAGCGGCTTCTCCGCATGGGTGCTGTCGGCGGGCAGGGTGGCTTCAGCGGTATAGGCGGACTGGTCGAGAATATCCTCCACCGACGCCTGCTGGCGGTTGCGCACCGGCAGCAGCCGGTAACCGAAGGTCAGGAAGATGATGCCGATGACGGTAAGCCCCGCGCCGACGGGTGTGAAGTCGAACATCGAAAAACTCTGCCCGGTCATTTCCTCGCGCAGCCGCGACACGACGATGTTGGGCGAGGTGCCGATCTGCGTCATCAGCCCGCCCAGCAGGGCGGCAAACGCCATGGGCATCAGATAATAGGAGACCGGGCTGCCGGATTTGCGGGCGAACTGGAAGGCGACCGGCATCATGATGGCGAGCGCGCCGATATTCTTGATAAAGGCCGACATGACGGCGACGACGATCATCAGGAAGGCGAGCTGCAGGCTCTTGGAGTGCATTTCGGGGAAATATTTCTTGATCGTCATATCGACGATGCCCGACCTCGCCACGGCCGAGCTGACCACCAGCGCGCTGCCGACGATGATGACGATATCGTCCGAAAAACCGGAAAAAGCTTTTTCGAAAGGCACGACGCCGAGCGCGACGGCCACAAGCAGCGCACTGCAGGCGACGACATCGTAACGCAGCCTGTCCCAGATGAACGCGACCATCATGCCGGCGATGACGGTGAAGGCGAGAATCTGGTCTGTCGTCATGCTGGCTTATGCTTTCGAAGGAGAGTCGGCGGGAATGACTCTATCGATGAGGATATCGAAGAACGCAAGCCGGGGTGAAGCGGTTCCGGGCTGGATGTCATTCCTATCTCTTCGTCATACCGGCCGTGAGCCGGCATGACGGAGCGGAGGCATCGTCAGAGAAGAAAATGGGCAATGTCGTCCCAGGCTGGATTGAGATCTTCAATCAACTTGATCTTCCATGCCCGCGGCCAGTTTTTTATCGTCTTTTCTCTCGCAATTGCGTCCGTGACGAGAACCACACAAGCGTCTTAACGCCATAACGCGTTGTGAATCCGGGGGTCAGGTTGTTCTGATATTCATATAAACGGTGAGAAAGGTCGCTTGTTACGCCAGTATAGAGCGTCCCGTTTCTTTTGGATGCAAGAATATAAACGTAACCTTGGCGCATGAGAAAAGCATGCGCAAAGGTCATTAGTTTTGGCAAGAGGCGAAATTATTTCCGTCATACCGGACTTGATCCGGTATCCAGCCGCCGCGCGTCTGCGCGGCGAGAAGAGTCCTTTCAGCCCAATGACTTGGGCTGGCTGGATTCCGGCTCAAGGCCGGAATGACGGTGGCGAGATGCCGTTAGTGCGTATCGCCTGCCGCCTCCGCCTTTTTGCGCTGCCTCGCATTGCGGGCCAGCATGTTGAGCAGTTCCACCAGCGCCGAGAACGCCATGGCGGCATAGACGTAGCCCTTCGGAACATGGAAGCCCATGCCTTCGGCGATCAGCGTCGTGCCGATCATCATCAGGAAGGCGAGCGCCAGCATGACGATGGTGGGGTTGCGCTCGATGAAGTTGGCAAGCGGCGTTGCGGCGAGCAGCATGACGGTGACGGCAACGACGACGGCGACGATCATGATCGGCAGATGCGGCGTCATGCCGACGGCGGTGATGATGCTGTCTACAGAGAAAACAAGGTCGAGCAACAGGATCTGGCCGATGGCGGCGCCGAAATTCATCGCGGCCGGGCCACCCACCATGTCTTCCTTGTGATCTTCCGGGTCGACATTGTGGTGAATTTCCTTGGTCGCCTTCCATACCAGGAAGAGACCACCCGCTATGAGGATCATGTCTTTCCACGAGAAGGGGTGGCCGAAGGCTTCGAAAACCGGCGTGGTGAGCTGCACGATCCATGCGACGGTGCCGAGCAGGCCGAGGCGCATGACGAGCGCAAGGCCTATACCGATCTTGCGGGCTTTTTCGCGCTGTTCGGGCGGCAGCTTGTTGGTGAGGATGGAGATGAAGATCAGGTTGTCGATGCCGAGCACGACCTCCATGACGATCAGTGTGACGAGCGCCACCCAGGCGGCGGGGTCAGATAGAAGAGGGAGAATGGACTCCATCAGGTAGGTTTTCCTTTCAGCAACAAGGCCAGCCGAAACATTCGGTGGGTGGAATTTATAGCGCAATACGCGAGAAACAAGGAGTTGATGGCTCCGGGGCGCAAGATTTCATCGAAACTTCGCGCAGGCCGCGTATTGGCGTTCACGCCGTTGCTGAATGATCTCAGGCCTTGTCTGTTCCGTAAGCCGCCATGAATACGTTGATGGCGCTGCTGATAACCCGGTCCAGTTCCTCGTCGGGAACCGGGCCTTCCAGTTCGCCGAACAGCCGCAGCTTGAAGAAGGTGCCGGTGGAAAGCTCGATATATTGCCGGGCGGCCAACTCAGGGTCATCCACTTTCAGATGGCCGATCTCGACCTGATGTTCGATGAAGTCCAGGAGCACGGTGCGCACATTGTTCGGAGCCGACAGGAAAAAGCGCTGTGCCAGTTTCGGCATGCGATCGATGACGCCGAGCACCGAACGCATGGCAGGGATCATGTCCGAACAGATCATCTTGTTGGCAAAGGCCTTGCCGAACTGTTCCAGCCCCTCGCGCACCTCCTCGGTGCCCTCGAGAATATGGCGCATGGAGGTGGCGAATTCGTTGCGGTGATGGTCGACGAGCGCAACGAACAGATCCTCCTTGTTGGAGAAATAGACGTAGATCGTGCCTTTGGAAACGCCCGCTTCGCGCGTGATGTCGTTCATGCTGGCCGCGTCGAAACCCTTGCGCTTGAACACACGCCAGGCGCCCGCCAGAATCTGCTCGCGTTTGGCCGGGTCTTCACCCGCCGCAAAACGCCCGGCGGCATTGCCCGGACAGCCCGTTTCCGTTTCCGTCTCCATATCCCTGTCTTCACCTGCCATCGCTACCGTCTCTTAGCATCGCAATGGCGTAAAAAAAATTAACCGAACGTCGAACCAATCGGTTCGATAACACTTGATATGTGTCAGGAAAGAGATTATGTCAATCGAACCGAACGGTTCAGTTCGAAAAACTTTCTTCAATTTATCACGGTAAGCTCCCATGTCGGCCCAGAAGAATAATGCGGTTCGCGCCGTCAACGATGCGGAAGAGGCGGATATCTCCGCCAAGGCCGAGACCTCTCCGGCAAAGCCGGCCGAGGCCGCGCCGCCGCAGCAGCCCCAGACCATTGCGGCGCCGAAGCAGAAGAAGCGTTCGAAGCTTCTGCCGGTCATCGCGGTTGCCCTTCTCGCCGGCGCCGGCTGGTACGGTTACAACTGGTGGGTCGACGGCCGCTTCATGGTGTCGACGGACGACGCCTATATAGAAGGGGATATCGCCGTCATCGCACCGAAGGTTTCGGGCTATGTCGCCAAGGTGAACGTGGTCGAGAACCAGGAAGTCAAGGCGGGCGATCCGCTGGTGACGCTGGACGACGGCGATTATCGCATCGCGCTCGATCAGGCCGAAGCCCAGATTCGCACCGAGCAACTGTCACTGAAGCGCATCGATGCGCAGATCGTCGGCGGCGAAGCTTCGCTGGAGCAGGCCGTCGCCCAGAAGGGTGCGCTGGATGCCGCCCTTCGCGGTGCCGAAATCACCCAGAAGCGCGCCAGCGAGCTGCAGGCGAAGGATGTCGGCACGGTTGCCGCTTCCGACAATGCGCAGGTCGCGCTCGATCAGGCCAAGGCGAATGTCGTGGCCGGCGATGCCGCCATCTCGTCGGCCAAGGCCAATGTGGAACTCCTGCGCGCCCAGCGCGAGGAAGCCGAAAGCACGATCCGTTCGCTGCAGCTTTCCCGCGACAAGGCCGCCCGCGATCTTTCCTTCACTGTTCTGAAGGCGCCTTATGACGGCGTCATCGGAAATCTGGCGGTTCAGAACGGCGATCTGGTTTCGGTCGGCAAGCGTCTGGCTTCGCTGGTGCCGATGAACGAGCTTTATATCGACGCCAATTTCAAGGAGACGCAGCTTGCGCGCGTCGTGCCCGGTTCGAAGGTGCGCGTGCATGTCGACGCCTTTGACGACGCGACGATCGAGGGCACGGTGCAGTCGATTTCGCCCGGCTCGGGCTCGGTCTTCTCCATGCTGCCGCCGGAAAATGCGACCGGCAACTTCACCAAGGTCATCCAGCGCGTGCCGGTTCGTATCGTCTTCTCAAAGGAAGACCTTGCAAAGCACAATCTGCGCGCGGGCCTCAGCGTCGTTGTCGATGTCGATACCCGCACGGCGCCGGAAGGCACCAGAACGGCGCAAGTTAACCCGGAAGCCAAGTAAGGCGCATCGCTGATGCGCCGTTGAGGTCAAGATCATGGCGGCTACGGTTGTCGGTACGGGCGGGGCGTCCATCCCCGCCGATCCCCCGATGGACAGGCGCAGGCTCATCGCGTTTTTCGCGATGGTCTTCGGCATGTTCATGTCCATCCTCGACATTCAGATTGTCTCCGCGTCGCTCGCGGAGATCCAGGCGGGTCTCGGCGCGGGTTCCGATGAGATCGCCTGGGTGCAGACCTCCTATCTGATCGCCGAAGTCATCATGATCCCGCTGTCGGGCACGCTGGCGCGCATTCTCTCCACGCGCGTTCTGTTTGCCACCTGCGCGGCCGGCTTCACCATATCGAGCGCGCTCTGCGCCACAGCCACCAATATCGACCAGATGATCGTCTACCGCGCGATCCAGGGCTTTATCGGCGGCGGCATGATCCCCTCCGTCTTTGCCGCCGCCTTCACGATCTTCCCGCCCTCGAAGCGTTCGGTCGTCTCGCCGATCATCGGTCTCGTCGCCACGCTTGCGCCAACCATCGGCCCAACGGTCGGCGGTTATCTCTCCAATGCCTTTTCCTGGCACTGGCTGTTCCTCGTCAACATCATTCCCGGCATCATCGTCACCATCCTCACCTGGAGCCTGATCGATTTCGACAAGCCGGAAAAGTCGCTGTGGAAGAAGTTCGACTGGTGGGGGCTGATCTCCATGGCCGTCTTCCTCGGCTCGCTGGAATATGTGCTTGAAGAGGGCAACAACAAGGACTGGTTCAACGACGAGCACATCGTCATGGGAACGGTCGCCATGGTCATCGGCGCGGTCGTGTTCTTCTGGCGCGCCTTCAAGGTGGAATTCCCTGTCGTCGATATCCGCGCCTTCGCCGACCGCAACTTCTCCATCGGCTCGCTTTTCTCCTTCGTCATGGGCATCGGGCTATACGGGCTGACCTATCTCTACCCGCTCTATCTCGGCCGGGTGCGTGGTTACGATGCGCTGATGATCGGCGAGACCATGTTCGTCTCCGGTCTTGCCATGTTCTTCACCGCGCCGATTGCCGGCAAGGTCTCCACCAAGCTCGATCCGCGGGCGATGATGGCCATCGGCTTCATCAGCTTCGGCTGCGGCACATGGATCATGACGCATGTGACGACCGACTGGGATTTCTACGAGCTGCTGATCCCGCAGATCCTGCGCGGTTTCGGCCTGATGATGTGCATGGTGCCGATCAACAACATCGCGCTCGGCACCCTGCCGCCGGCCCGCATCCGCAATGCGTCCGGCCTGTTCAACCTTACCCGTAACCTCGGCGGCGCGGTCGGTCTTGCCATCATCAACACCATGCTGTCGCAGCGCACGGACGACCATTATGTGCGGCTGGCCGAACATGTGAGCTATTCCAACCCGCAGGCGCTGGAATGGCTGAACAGTGTCGGCGCCAACTACGATTCCTACGGGCTGGATGGCGCGTCCGTCGCCGTCAAGAAACTGGTTGGCATGGTCTCGCAGCAGGCATGGATATTGGCCTTCGCGGATGTGTTCTTCGCGCTGACACTGTTGTTCTCGAGCCTGATCTTCATGACCGTGCTGATCCAGAAACCCAAGGCAGCGCCGCCGCCAGACGCGGCGCACTAACAAGAATCCCCTCCCATCCACCGCAGAGCTGGGGCCGTCGGAAATGACGGCCCCTTTTTTTGTTTTGAATATGGAGCGAGCGGGGGCGGCATATTTCTTCTCCCCGCCGGGGAGAAGTCCGCGGCAGCGGGATGAGGGGGCGAGGGTAGAGATATTCGGAGAGCTTGCCCCCTCATCCGACCCTTCGGGCCACCTTCTCCCCCTCGGGGAGAAGAAACGCGCGGCACCGTTTCGCGAAGAGCCACCAACCCGACACCGGCTTTTCGCGAAATATGAGGTACGTACATCATTTTTCAGTTTACCTCGACTGCAAAGCTGGATATGCAAGGGGAGGGAGGAGCCATGAAGCCGACAGTTCACGACATCGCCGAGCGGGCGGGCGTCAGTCTCGCCACCATCGACCGGGTGCTGAACATGCGCCCCGGCGTGCATGCGGCAACGCGGGCACGGGTGGAGGCGGCCATTGCCGAGCTTGGTTATGTGCGCGATATCGCGGCCGCCAATCTGGCCAAGGGCCGCAATTATTCGCTGGTCTTCATCCTGCCGGGCAATGACAATTCCTTCATGGCGACGTTGCGCGCCGAAGTGCGGGCCGCAGCGGCACGGGCGCATCTGGAGCGCACCGCGATCCGCGTCATCGAGGTGCCGCCCTTCAATGCCTCCGCGCTGACGGAGGCTCTGGAAGTCGCGCGGCGGGAAAAGCCCTCGGGCGTCGCCTTCGTCGCCACAGATTCCGAAGATGTGGCGGAAGCCGCCGACCGGTTGGCCGAAGACGGCATCGCCACGGTGACGCTGGTGTCCGATCTTTCCGGTTCGCGGCGGGATCATTATGCCGGCGTGGACAACGTTGCGGCCGGGCGTACGGCGGCGAGCCTGATGGGACGTTTTCTCTCCGGGCGCGGCGGCGATGTCGCGGTTGTCGCCGGCTCCATGCTGGTGCGCGACCATCGCGAACGTCTGGAAGGATTTCGCGCCGTCATCGAATCCGAGTTCCCGCAATTGCGGCTACTGCCGGTGCTGGAGGGCAGGGACGATCCGCTCACCGTCGAGACGCTGGTGCGCAAGGCGCTCGGCAATGCCGAGCTGTCAGGCATCTACAGCCTCGGCGCGGGCAATCGCGGCCTCATCCGGGCGCTTGGCGCGGCAGAGGGCGAAAGAGCGCTTTCGGTCATCGCCCATGAACTGACGGAAAACACCGCCAATGCGCTGCGGGAAGGGCTGCTGGACGCCGTGCTCAACCAGGATGCCGGCCATGAGGTGCGCAGCGCCATCCGCGTCTTGAAGGCGCGCGCCGATGGCCAGCCCGTCATCGCCGCGCAGGAACGTATCCGTATCGACATATTCCTCAGGGACAATCTTCCCTGATGAGAGCATTTCCAGGAAAAGTGGCCGCCGGTTTTCCGTCCGGAAATGCGTCTACTTTTTTAATAAAAAAGCTGAAAGCGGCGCATGGCGCGCCGGAATGGAGAAATACATGTATCTCGGTCTCGATCTTGGCACATCCGGCGTCAAAGCCCTGCTGATGGACGGCGATCAGAAAATCATCGGCTCGGCCAACGGCTCGCTGGACGTTTCGCGCCCGCATCACGGCTGGTCGGAACAGGACCCGGCCGACTGGATTGCCGCGACCAAAACCGCCGTTGCCAGCCTGAAGCAGAAGTTTCCGAAGGAGCTTGCCGCCGTCAAGGGCATCGGCCTTTCCGGCCAGATGCATGGCGCAACGCTAGTTGATGCCGATGGCAAGGTGCTGCGCCCCTGCATCCTGTGGAACGACACGCGCTCTTATGCCGAGGCCGCCGCGCTGGATGCCGATCCGCGTTTCCGCAGGATCACCGGCAATATCGTTTTCCCCGGCTTCACCGCGCCGAAACTTGCCTGGGTGGCGAAGAACGAACCTGAAATCTTCGCGAAAGTGGCCAAGGTCCTGCTGCCGAAGGATTATCTGCGTCTGTGGCTGACGGGAGACTATATCTCCGAAATGTCGGATTCCGCCGGCACCTCCTGGCTCGATACCGGCGCGCGCAAATGGTCTTCCGAGCTTCTTGCCGCCACCGGGCTGGATGAAAAGCACATGCCCTCGCTGGTGGAAGGCACGGATGAGGCGGGCGTGCTGCGCGCCGAACTTGGCTCCGAATGGGGCATTTCCGGCCGCACCATCGTTGCCGGCGGCGCGGGAGACAATGCCGCTTCCGCCTGCGGCATGGGCACGGTGAAGGAAGGCCACGCCTTCGTCTCGCTCGGCACATCCGGCGTTCTTTTTGCCGCCAATGCATCTTACCTGCCGAAGCCGGAAAGCGCCGTGCACGCCTTTTGCCATGCGCTGCCCAATACCTGGCACCAGATGGGCGTGATCCTCTCCGCCACCGATGCGCTGAACTGGTATTCGCGCCTCACCGGCCAATCCGCCGCCGATCTGACCGGCGAGCTGGGCGAAACGCTGCTTGCACCAACCGGTGTCACCTTCGCGCCCTATCTCTCTGGCGAGCGCACACCGCACAACGACGCCGCCATTCGCGGTTCCTTCATCGGCCTTTCGCATGAAAGCGACCGCAAGGCGCTGACCCAGGCGGTGCTGGAAGGCGTGACTTTCGCGATCCGTGACAATCTCGAAGCGCTGAAGTCGGCCGGCACGTCCATCTCCCGCGTCACCGCCATCGGCGGCGGCTCGCGCTCGGCCTATTGGCTGGCCTCCATCGCCACCTCGCTCGGCGTGCCCGTCGATATTCCGGCCGAGGGCGATTTCGGCGCCGCTTTCGGTGCGGCCCGCCTCGGCCTCATCGCCGCGACCGGGGCCGATCCGGTGGCGGTTTGCGCGCAGCCGGAAACGGCGCGGACCATCGAGCCGGTGGCGGCGCTGGCCGGCGCCTATGAGGAGGCTTACCGGCGCTATCATGCGCTTTATCCGGCTATTCGGGCGCTTTCGCATTGAGACACGGTGTGTGCGGCTTCACCCCCCTCTGCCCTGCCGGGCATCTCCCCCTCAAGGGGGGAGATCGACAAGCGGCTACATCTCGTCCTCATGCGAGGTCGAGTATGGAGCGATAGATAGCGTCCTGCTGATCTCCCCCCTTGAGGGGGAGATGTCCGGCAGGACAGAGGGGGGTGAGCCACGCCCTCCAACCTATACCGAACACCATCTAAACCCACCAAGGAGGATCACCATGAGCACAGGTTTCTTCGGCGATATTGCCAAGATCAAATATGAAGGCCCCGACAGCACCAACCCGCTGGCCTTCCGTCATTACAACCCCGATGAGATCGTCGCCGGCAAGCGCATGGAAGATCACCTGCGTTTTGCGGTGGCCTATTGGCACACCTTCACCTGGCCGGGCGGCGACCCCTTCGGTGGCCAGACGTTCCTGCGCCCATGGTTCGAAGATACGATGCAGGCGGCGAAACTGAAGGCGGATGTGGCTTTCGAATTCTTCTCGCTGCTCGGTTCGCCGTTCTACTGCTTCCACGACGCCGATGTGCGCCCGGAAGGCCGGAACTTTGCGGAGAATACCAAGAACCTCAATGAGATCGTTGATTATTTTGCCCAAAAGCAGGCCGATACCGGCGTGAAGCTTCTGTGGGGCACGGCGAACCTCTTCTCCAACCGCCGCTTCATGTCGGGTGCTGCCACCAATCCGGACCCGGATGTTTTCGCTTTCTCCGCCGCGACCGTGAAGACCTGCATGGACGCCACCAAGAAGCTCGGCGGTGCGAACTATGTTCTGTGGGGCGGCCGTGAAGGTTACGAGACCCTGCTCAATACCGATCTGTCGCGTGAACTCGACCAGCTCGGACGCTTCCTCAATCTGGTGGTGGAGTATAAATACAAGATCGGCTTCGAAGGCACGATCCTGATCGAGCCGAAGCCGCAGGAGCCGACCAAGCACCAGTATGACTACGACGTCGCCACCGTTTACGCCTTCCTGCAGAAGAACGGTCTGGAAAAGGAAGTGAAGGTCAATATCGAGCAGGGCCACGCCATTCTCGCCGGCCACTCCTTCGAACACGAACTGGCCATGGCCAATGCCTTCGGCATTTTCGGCTCCATCGACATGAACCGTAACGACTACCAGTCGGGCTGGGATACCGACCAGTTCCCCAACAACGTGCCGGAAATGGCGCTCGCTTATTACCATGTTCTGGCCGGTGGCGGTTTCAAGAACGGCGGCACCAACTTCGATTCCAAGCTGCGCCGTCAGTCGCTCGATCCGCAGGACCTGCTGATCGGCCATATCGGCGGCATGGATTGCTGCGCCCGCGGCCTGAAGGCGGCGGCGAAGATGATCGAGGACGGCGCGCTGTCGAAGCCGCTTGCGGAGCGTTACGCCAAATGGGATTCGGCTGAAGCCCAGAAGATGCTGCGCGGCGAGCTGAAGCTGGAAGAGATCGCCGCCCTGGTGGAGCGTGAGGATATCAATCCCGAGCCGAAGTCCGGTCGTCAGGAATATCTCGAAAACGTGGTCAATCGTTACGTTTGACGCGCTGGAGGGGGCGGCGGCAGCGTCGCCCCCTCATCGCCTCGCTTCGCTCCGGCACTTCTCCCCGGCGGGGAGAAGAACAAGCTCCACACTCCTTGCCACGCTGAGGGCACGGCATATTTCTTCTCCCCGCCGGAGCCCGTTGCAAAATCCCACGATTGTGATTCACTCCTGTCGCGATGACGGAGAGGTTGCGATGTCGGTTCGGGACAACAGGCAGTTCAGTTT
>NZ_JAQAHF010000026.1:0-51132 GCF_027871645.1 Agrobacterium sp. ST15.13.015 | reverse complement strand
GTGGAGGTAGGATTTGAGCGGCGATCGATCATAATAACAATATCATGATATTGTTATTATGATCGATCGCCGCTCAAATCCTACCTCCACTTCAATCAATTCCACGCATAATCATTCTCCAGCCATATTGGTATTTTCAACATAAAAATCATATATTTACGCGTTATCATCCCCGCAATCCGCAAATTGCAGGCCGTAAAAGCAAGATTCTGGACACGGATTTCATCCGTTCTCAATTATTCATATATAATTCAATGCAGCATATATTTTATATGTGTCCGCATATATATCTATATAAATATATGTTTATGGAATTCTCCCGGGCCGAAGGTGTGCTCCCCTCTTCATCTCGGTTTCCAAATCCGAATTCTTCTTCTGGTTGTGCAAATATTGCTTCTTCCGCCGACGATTCATAATCTTCGCCACCCTTCGCCTCATCAGGGCGGTATCTGCACGGGCTGCAAGAACGTACATCTCATAGAGACCCATTTGAACACACCTTTCCTATCACGCGACGCAGTTGCGACCGTGTTATGAGCTTCATCTCTCTTTCCCATCTGCCTTTCAGCTCGATGGGCATTGCAACGGGGCACTGAAAATTGCCGCCTGTGGAAAATAAAGACACTTATCAGGGCCCCGCTTCAGCGATTTACGCCCGTCAGAGCCAATCCTTCAGCCAACGACCTTCAGAGGAATAGAGAGGTCCACCACAAACCCCATCGATCTCTCCTTCGTTCATTGACAGAGGCCTTTCCCTGTCAGACGCCGAAATATGAGAGTGACGTCCTCTCCCACAATCGGCGCTGGCTCCGCTTCAAACCGGAATATTTCTGGTTCATCGCCGAACAGGGACAGTATAGGTCAGGTCAACAGGGTCGGGGATTGGCGGGGACGCAAAAGTCCCTTACCAAAAGCCTGAAAAGAGAGGTGGAAGGGCATCAAGTCATTGAAAATGAATTAGTTATTTTATTTCAAAAACACGAACAAAAACAACGAAAGCAAGGCAAAAAAATTTCTACTTCGGCATCATTTACAAAAAGCATGATGATATTTGCCTCCGGCTGAAACTAACATCTAGCGACTTGCCGTCGTTCTTCACATGATGAGAGATATCACTTCTGTCTGAGAGCATCGAGAATGACCCTGAAGGCTGCTGATGATTGCCGTCGACTAGGGTAATACAAGTGATACCCCGGATAGGACGGGCACCAGTCTGACAACACCTGGATCAGCCGCCCTGCCTCAATGTCCTGTTGCGCCAAACCATCAGGCACGAAACCGAAACCATACCCGCTGAGCGCAGCTTTCAAAATCTGATTGATACCGTTGCAGATGACCTGACCGTCCACACGGACCCGCAGTTCTTCACCATCTTTTTCGAATTCCCATGCATAGGTCCCACCATGGGTTGGGAGCCTGAGATTTATACACTGATGCGCCGTCAATTCCTGCGGCGTTATCGGAATTCCTCGCTCTTTGATGTAGTCAGGGCTGGCAATAACGATCATCCGTTGGTAGGGGCTGATACACACCGAAATCATGCCCTGCGACACGATCTCCCCTAATCTCACCCCCGCGTCGAATCGCTCAGCAACGATGTCCGTCAGTCCGTAATCGACGATGAACTCGACCTTGATATCAGGATACTGCCAGAGAACCCTTTTGAGTTTCGGCCATAAAACCGTGTCGATGGCGTAGTCCTCAGCAGTGATGCGGATTGTACCAGCGGGCTTGTCTCGAAGTTCGGTGATCGAAAAAAGCTCTTCCTCAATTTCCCCGAACCGGGGAGCGATCACATTCAACAGGCGTTCACCCTCCGTGGTGAGTGAAACGCTGCGCGTGGTGCGTGTCAGAAGTCGGAGCCCTAGCCGAGTTTCAAGAGCCCGTATCGTGTGGCTAAGACCCGATTGTGACATGCCTAATTGTGCGGCCGCCTTGGTGAAGCTCTGCTCCCTTGCCACTACAATGAACGCCAGAAGGTCGTTTACGTTCGCTCGCAGCATTCGGCAGAGTCCTTGGAATGGAATGAAAACGGCATACGGCCAGTATCGATAAGCTCAGTCACATATTATTGCTCTTCACGAATAAGTCGTCAAATCCGGTCTGCTCTAACCTTCATCATGAGTTCCGAAAGACAGACGGCGGAGTCTCTTTCCCCTTGTCGCAAAGTACTTCTGGAGCCGAGGAAACCGATTTCTCATGTGATAGATTTATGCATGCGACACATAAGCGCTTGCGAAAGTCAGCCGATAATCACGCTGTTCCCACTCGATTATATTCCTCCTGCAACCAACCGGACGGCAAGGAGAACGACGATGGGCAATGAACTGGATACATCGCATGATCGACAGGAAATGATCGGTATCGGCCGACGCAAGCTTCTCAAGCTGACCGGCGCTGGCGCAGCCGCAGCAGGCATAATGACATTAGCTGCTCGCCCAGCGTTCGCCCAGTATACTGGCACATGGGACAAGACGTTCGCACCGAGTGAACGCGTAGAGCACCGCAAGGTTACTTACGTCAACCGCCTGGGGATCAATCTCGTCGCTGACATGTATGTCCCCAAAAACCTTGATACCTCGCGACGCCACCCGGCGCTGATCGTGGGCCACCCTTACGGTGGCGTCAAAGAGCAAACCTCCGGGCTATACGCACAAACGATGGCAGAACGAGGCTTCGTTACCATTGCGCACGATGCCTCCTACAACGGTGAAAGCGGCGGCCAGCCACACTTCATTTCATCGCCCGAAGCCGTCATCGAAGACTTCAGCGCTGGCGTCGATTTTCTCGGTTTAGACCCGCGTGTTGACAGAAATCGTATCGGGGTGATCGGCGTTTGCGCTAGTGGCGGTTTCGCCCTTGCTGCCGCTCAGATCGATCCGCGTATGAAAGCGGTGGCAACCGTCAGTATGTACGACATGGGCGGAGCGAAATGGGCATGGAAAGGCGAGACGATGCAGGCCGATGCGCGGACCGACCTTCTTAATAAAATCGGCGAGCAGCGCTGGGCCGAAGCTGGAGGGGCGCCGAAGCAGTACCTCGCTCTGCCTGAAGCTCTGACGCCCGAAACGGATGCAATCACGCGGGAATTTTTCGATTACTACCGGACACCGCGTGGCGCTCATCCGCGTGCGACAACCGCAATGAACATTTCCGGTGACCCGTCCTACCTGCATCTCCGTCCGTTCGATCATGTCGACATGATCTCGCCACGACCCGTCTTGTTGGTCGCCGGGGAAAATGCTCACTCGCGTTTCTTCAGTGAACAGGCAATTGCGAAGGCGGCAGAGCCCAAGGAACTGTTCATCGTTTCAGGTGCTGGCCATGTTGACCTCTACGACAAGGTCGACCTGATCCCGTGGGACAAGCTGAAGTCGTTCTTCGATCAGCACCTGTCAGCGTAACCAGCGACACGACTTTACCAACGATGGGGCGGAGGAGCTTTACTGAAGGCGGCAAACATCCTTCGCCTGATTACCCGCACGCCGTCCCATGACCGGGTGGCATCTACTCGACACAGGTAACAATCATGACGAAACCTCTGTTATCGGCAATCGCTCTGGCGTGTGTGTTAGGCTCAACGGCAACCTCGCAAGCCCTGGCGAACAATCAGCAGCCTGCGCGTACCGTAGCCGGAATGTCCAGCGACGACTGGAACGTCGAAACCATAACGGAAGACCTTGACTATCCCTGGGACATAGAAGCTGACGGTGACACAGTCTTCGTCACAGAGGCAGCGGGAAACATTGTCGTCGTTCAAAATGGCCAGTTGCGCAGATACAATCTGCAAACCTCGACCGGGATAATCCGTGACGGTGGCGGCGGCCTTCTTGGCATGGCGCTTGCCCAAGATTTCGGGACTTCGGGCACGGCCTACTTTTACCATACCTATCGTGCCGATGGCAGCCTGCGCAACAGGGTTATCGAAGCTGTATTCGACGGCAATTCATGGCGGGAAACCCGAACTCTGCTACAGGGAATTCCGGGGCACAGGCTCTATAACGGCGGTCGTCTGGCAATCGGTCCGGATGGTCATCTCTTCGTCACCACCGGGTGGACTGAGAACGGCAGCCTTCCGCAAGATCGCGACAGCCTTGCGGGAAAGGTGTTGCGGATGACGCTGAGCGGGGAAGTACCTTCCGACAATCCCTTCAAAGGGTCCTATGTTTATTCCCTCGGGCACCGAAATCCTCAAGGGTTGGCGCGGAACCAAGACGGAGAAATGTTCGCCGCAGAACACGGGCAATCCGCCCGTGACGAAATAAATTTGATCAAGCCCGGAGCGAACTTTGGCTGGCCATTGATCGATGGCGACAGGCAGCGGGATGGAATGGAAACCGCATACCTTCACTCCGGCAGCGACACCTGGGCACCGTCGGGTATCACATTCCGAGGTAGCGAACTTCTCGTGGCCACTCTCGTCGGACGCGGCATCTATGCTCTCGACGCGCGGAGGAGTGAACTAAAGCCGATTTACACATCGGGGGATCGGTATCGAGACGTGCTCTCCATCGGCAATGACATCTACGCCATCACCACGAACCGATCGCCACGAGGCGAAGGCCCGTCGGATGATCGTCTCATCAGGTTGTCGCCCAAACTCTAGTGATAGAGGCTCAACTTCCATCTGAACAACGAGGAAATGCTGTGAACATCTCTTTCAAAAACAAAGTCGCCCTTGTCACAGGCGCCGCTTCTGGCATGGGGCTGGCGGCAGCCAGGGCATTCGCAGAGGCTGGCGCAGCGGTTGCGCTTGCCGACGTCAATGAAGACGCTGTTCGCGCCTCGGCCGACGCTCTGGCATCCGCAGGACATCGTGTTATCGCCATCCGGTGCGACGTCGCGAATATGGACCAGGTCGCGGCTATGGTCGATAGAACAGTTGCTGAATTTGGCCGTCTTGATGCTGCCTTCAACAATGCCGGTGTCCAGAGCCCCGTCGCAGAAACGGCCGATGCAGACCCCAAGGATTACGACTTCGTCATGGGTGTCAATCTGCGCGGTGTCTGGAATTGCATGAAGTACGAGTTGTTGCAGATGCGCAGACAGGGTTCCGGCGCAATCGTGAACAACTCTTCGCTCGGTGGTCTGGTCGGGATTGCGGAGCGCGGCATTTATCATGCCTCGAAGCACGGCGTGGTCGGTTTAACAAAGAGCGCAGGGCTCGAATATGCCGCCAAGGGAATCCGGATTAATGCCATATGCCCAGGCATCATAGAAACCCCCATGGTAACCGGAATGCTTGAAACGCAGCCGGAAGCGATGGATGCGCTGATGCAGGTCGTGCCGATGAGCAGGCTCGGGAAGGCAGAAGAAATCGCTAACGCTGTGCTCTGGCTTTGCAGCGATGCCGCCAGCTACATCATCGGGCATGCTTTGCCTGTCGATGGTGGTTACACCGTTCAATAAACCGCTAGACCACATTCTCAGAGGCGGGCGCATTGCGCGTTCCACAAGTCGCCCGCTCTAGCCAGTTTGGATAATGCCTCTCGCATCGAGCGCCACGAGATCCTCTCTCAAGCGTACGGCCATATCCATCCGCTCGTGAAGAATACTCATCACACCCAGATCGCCGTTATCAAGCGTTCTAAAAAACAGGTAATGATGCTCATACCGGCTGAAGTAAGCCTCACTCTTGAGGTCACCGGGGACGGCAAGCCTTTGGGGAAGACGCCGCCAAAGCAGGTGGTTATCGCAAAGGCGCTGCAAATGCGCGTGCAGGCCACGTATATAGGTCTCAGCCTGTGCTTCACCCCAAGTATCCACGGTGTCGCGCCAGATTTTATCCTGTGCGGCATCGGCAGGCGCATAAAAGCGATAAGCTGCCATAACTAGCGACGCTTGTTTCGACCGATTACATCATCAGCAGAGACGACTCTAAACTCGCTGTCGTCCGCGCGCATTGCGGGAGCCAGTTCCTTTTGCAAGGCATCCCAGGCCTCGTCGCGGGTTTGCAGGTCACGCCGAATAAGCGCTCGAATATATTCGCTCGCATTCTCATAAAGACCGTCATCACCAATCTGCTGCTGGATATGGTCTTGCAATGCTCCGCTGACTTTGACGTGAATGCTTCCTGACGCCATGGCGTATTCCTTTCGATCTCTAAAACTATGAAAAGTGTAGCACATATTGTCAATATTCATCACGCATTGCTGGTTCGGCTGGCCACGCGTTTGGTCTTTTGCCACCAGCGGATGGTTACCAAAGAGGATAGAAGAAAACACTTTTGAAGCGCCGACGGTAAAATGATAGTTGCTCAAATTTTAGACGCAGTAAGTACATCCAATTTGCATTTTTTGCGCGCAGTCGGAGCTGTAAAATCTAATTTGGTAGCTGCGTTAAATACTCCGCCCGCTCCTTTTCGTACCGCACATAATCTTGTTTCCAGCCTTCGATTTGCGCATAACGCGGATCAGTCTTCATACCCACATAATCAACCGTCACCCTGGTTTCTGGTATTGGAGACAGCGAATTAAACTGCCTTTGCGTCAGGGCCGTACCGGCTTTCTGTATTCGGCCCCCAACCAGATTGGCGATCTGCTCTGCAATTTTTTGGGCAAAATCAGGGCCAGATACGCCATCCAGACCCGCTAACAGGTTACGGAGCCGCTTGCCTAAAGCGTCGTCGCTCGTCACTGCTCCCTGATTATCGATGGTCGCAACTACATTTCCAGCAATAACGACGTTCGCATAGGGTTTAAGGCCGGCATAATTGGAAAGATCAGGAGCTTCATGGGTGCTATACTCGCTTTCCAGGCTGCTCATACTAGTCTCGATAAGCTGTTTCTTTGCTTCCATAAATTCATCGTATTGATCCTGGGGCAGAGCAGAGATGTTCATGGGCTTAGCATTCGATAAATCGAACACGGTACAAGCTGGTCAGTTTTCCCTGGAGCTGAAGAGTGACCGTCGAAAGACCAGAAGGATTGTCGCTCGCGCCCAATGACTTGCTTCCATCCCCCGGCAGTTGCGACGTCGCGTATGCGTCAGCGGATTTAGTATCGTTCTTCTCTAGTCCACCGTAGCGAATAGCGGAGCTATAATATGTTGCCGATCCAATCGTATTCATAGCAAATCTCCTACATTACTCCCCAATCATGCCGGATTGAACTTGCCTAAAACTAACCATTACCCAGATAAATACTTAATAGCGTCGCAGCATTTATTCTAATACGATAATCAATCGCACCCAAAAAATTGCCGTAATATAACATTGCTCTTTTTTTTGCCCGAGAAGGCTAAATGACATCGTCAGTGGATAGCCACGCCACAAATCTTCATCATCCTGGCCTGCTGCCGGTTTTATGGACATCGAGTTAAGGTGTTCCTCCTGAAACCGGAGAGCATGAATGCAAAGACGTATAAGCTTGAAGCGGTGAAGTTGGTCAGGGAACGTGGGGATCACTGTTGCGCAGGCTGCTCTTGATATTGATGTTCCCGAGAATGTCTTGCGCAAATGGGTTCAGTAATACGGCGACGATCCCAGCCAGTAGATTCCTGCGGCGCCACTGCGCCACTGGCGCTGACCGCAATCCTGGCGGCATCCACGGTCGCACTTGCCTTGCTGCAGACCCTATCCGTGACGCCAGATTACTAAAACGTATGTCCTGCCCGGAATTTGGTCCGGGCAGGACTTTTTTTGAAAAGCCGATTTTCTTGCCGTCGCTCTGGTTACTTGCGGTAGGCTAGCCCACCCCAGATGCGGCCTTCGTCTCTGTGGCGGCCGCCGTGTACTGCGCCGATATAGGCAGCCGCAGCGGAAACGAGCGCGGAAGCGGCCAGCAGGAATGCTGTCAGAATACCTGCGACCCGTGCTTTTTCTGCGGCATCCGCAGCCTTGGTCTTGGCGTCGTCCAATGCCTTCTGCGCTTCCGCCTTCAAGGTATCGACCTGCTTTTGCGCTTCATCGACCTTCTTCTGTGCTTCCGCCCTGACGGCCTGCACACGTTCAACCGTCTGGTTCACGCGCGTTTGCGCATCGGTCTGGCTGATGTTTGTGCGCGCAGCGACCTGATTGGCGAGCCATGTTTTGTCGGCATCAGATATCTCGCCTGTTGCCATCAGATTGCCGAGGATTCCGCTAATCTGGCGCTGATAGTCACCGGCGCTCTGTTCACCCGTCTGAGGGGTGGCGGGCGTATCGGTCCTCAGTAGCGTATCCGTGAAATAGTCGATCGGGTTGGTTCTCAGGCCTTGCGGAAGCATCTGCTCAATGCTGGGTGCTGCCGCCTGACCGGCTCCTTGCGCCAGACCACCGGCTGCACTGCCAGCGCCGGAAATGATGCCGCCTGCCAGTTGGCCAGCCCCTTGAACGGCGCCGCCGACTGCGGAACCCGTGGCCTCGACGGCGGTCTGCGCCACGCTGCCGACAGCTTTGGCGCCACCGGACAGCACGCCGAGCGCGAGAAATGCCGAGACGACCGTCCCTAGACCCCATACGACCAAGCCATTCACACCATCGCGGACCGTCAGTTCGTTCCTGTCGGCAGCGCCGGCAGGCCGACGCATGCGGCCGGCAATATAGCCACCCAGCATGTAAGATCCGACCATGGAAATGATGACGAAGAGCGCGGTTATGATGAGCCAGACTGTGCTGATCTCGCCGCCATCGTCGGCCGAGATCGAACTCAGCCCCAGGCCGCCCGCAAATGCGGTGAGGACTGCCATGGCGCCCGAGGAGATGACGGCACCGGCGAAAATCGCTGGCCAGTCTACATAGCTGCGGTTTGGATTTGTTTCGATACCCGTTGGATCAACCATCAGCGTAGCCCCAGCAATGAGAGAATGAACAGGACAACGACGACGAGTCCGACTAGATAGATGATGGAATTCATGTGGTATCTCCTCCGAAAGGATGACCAATCCTCCGCGTAGCGGGTGATTATATGCAGCGAGAAATGTGAGCCGAGTGCTCCTGCACCAAACTCATCGCACCCGAAAAAGTTTCACGACTTCTCGTTGTTTCGGAAGGATTTTGCGCAAATTCGGCCGGCGGGCGACGGTGTGGGCTTGGATGAGGAAGAGCCTGGCCACCGGGCGAATATGAGCCTTGGCGAGGAAATCCGGGCCCGAGATCGCAAGAGGGTGCTCGCCGGCCTTTAAGCGCGGCCTTGCCCCCGTGGCGGTGCGCACTGCTACGATTTGATACATAAGTGCGGGTTTCAGGAAACATGCCGGATACCTGCAGGGCAGATCATGACCTGATCTATTTCGGATTAGGCAGGATTTCCCATGAAAAGCCAGATTTTCTTCGCCGTCGCCCTATCGGTTGCGGCAGCGGGTTTTGGAACCGTTTATTCAAGTTCAGCGGACACGCTGCCGGAAAACGCCTCTCCCATCTATGGTGTCACTCTTCCTGACGGATATCGTGACTGGACGTTCATCGCGCCCGCGCAGGAAGCGCCGCCGCTGGACGAGCTTCGCGCTGTTCTGGCAAACGATGTCGCCGCCAACGCCTACAAAAGCGGAACCCTGCCCTTTCCCGATGGCTCGATACTGGTGAAGCTTGCCTATAAGCGGCAGCAATCCACGGAGTTTCCGCCGGCCACGGTGCCGGGAGCGGCAACCACCGTGCAGGTGATGGTGAAAGATTCCAAGAAATATGCCGGCAGCCACGGCTGGGGCTTCGGGCGGTTTGTCAACGGCAAGCCGGTGGATGCCGCGCAACATGAGACCTGTCTCTCCTGCCACGAGGGCAACGTCAAGGACCATGATTTCGTCTTCACGCGCTATGCGCAGTGACAAATGACAGGGACATGCGGTTTCGCTTTAGCCGCCGTGCGCCGGTGGCGGCTTTTACACTCGATTACAAATTCACCGAAGCCCCGACACATCAGGGATACTTGGGGCCGGGAAATTGGCGCCATCGCCGGGTCGCCTTCGCCGCCCGGAGCCCGGACTCCTGCCTGAAAGGAAAAGATGATGACGTTTCTGGTCATTGCCTATCTCGGAGGGGCGCTGACAATTCTCAGCCCCTGTATCCTGCCCATCCTTCCCTTCGTTTTTGCGCGGGCGGGGCAACCGTTTCTGCGCAGCACGCTGCCCCTGCTCGCGGGAATGGCGGCAACCTTTTGCGCCGTCGCGACGCTGGCCGCGGTGGGTGGCAGCTGGGCAATCAGCGCCAATGAATATGGCCGGCTCGCGGCTCTTGCGCTGCTTGCGGTCTTCGGCGTCGGACTGCTCTCGCCGCGTGCGGCCAGCATCATCACCCGTCCGGTCGTCGAACTCGGCAACCGGCTCGCCAATGCCGCCGGCAAGCCCGGGGCAATGCCGACGGTTGCGGGCTCGCTGTTACTCGGCATCGCCACCGGCCTTTTATGGGCGCCCTGCGCCGGACCGATCCTCGGGCTCGTGCTGACGGGTGCGGCACTGAAGGGGGCCAATCTGGAAACCAGCCTGCTGCTTGCCGCCTATGCCGCCGGGGCTGCGACCTCCCTTGCCGTCGCCATCCTCGTCGGTGGCAGGGTATTTGCAGCCATGAAGCGGTCTCTGGGTTTCAGCGAGCGGATCCGGCAGGTGCTTGGCGCGGCGGTGCTTGCCGGCGTCGCGGTCATCGCGCTCGGGCTGGATACGGGTTTCCTGTCGCAGATGTCCTATGCGAGCACGGCATCCTTCGAACAGCGGGTGCTCGATCGGCTTCACACCGCCATAGCGCCCGAAGTGGCGGCGGCGGGCGTCAGCGCCGCCGCGGCACGGTCGGAGCTGCCGGTTGAGGGCAAGGCCCCATCCCTCGACGGCGCCGTGGAGTGGCTCAATTCCCCGCCGCTCACGCGTGAGCAATTGCGTGGCAAGGTCGTTCTCATCGACTTCTGGACCTATTCCTGCATCAACTGCATCCGGACCATTCCCTATGTGCGTGCCTGGGCGGACAAATACCGGGATCAGGGCCTCGTGATCATCGGCGTTCACGCCCCCGAATTCGCCTTTGAAAAGAAGATCGACAATGTCAGACAGGCCGTCGCCAACTTCAAGATCGATTACCCGGTGGCAATCGACAATGATTACAGGATCTGGCGCGCCTTTGATAACAGCTATTGGCCGGCACATTACCTGATCGATGCCAGGGGCCAGATCCGTTACCACCATTTCGGCGAGGGCAACTACCGGCAGACCGAAGAGGCGATCCAGGATCTGCTGCGCGAGGCCGGCAGCAGCGCCTCCGCCAGCGCACCGGTGAGCCCGCAGGCGACAGGAGCCGAAGCCGGTGCGGATATCGGGCACATGCGCTCGGGCGAAACCTATATAGGCTACCGGCAGGCTCGAAGCTTCGCATCCAACGAGGCGATGCGTGCAGACACGCCGCGCGACTACTCCGTCAAGACGCCTTCCCTCAACGAATGGGGACTTTCCGGCACCTGGACGATTGGCGCGGAGGCGGCCACACTTGATGCGGCTGATGGCGGCATCACCTATCGCTTCAGCGCCCGTGACCTGCATCTGGTTCTTGGGCCGGATGCAGCCGGAAAACCGGTTCGTTTCCAGGTCACCATCGACGGGCATCCGTCGGGTGCGGACCACGGCGCTGACACGGATGCCGAGGGCAATGGCGTCGTCACCTCAACCCGTCTTTACCAGCTCGTCCGCCAGTCCGGCGCCGTCGAAGCGAGAACCTTTGCTATCCGCTTCCTCGACCCCGGCGTGCAGGCCTATGCCTTCACTTTCGGCTGACCCGGATTTTCCTCCCGTACCCATCAAAACCAAAGGAGAAATATGATGCACCATCGTCTCATGCCAAAATTCGCGCTTGCCGTTGCAACCGCACTGATCGCTTTTGCCGCACAGGCGGCAGAGGTGAAGAATATCGTCATCGTCCATGGCGCGCTGGCCGATGGTTCGGCCTGGCGCAGGGCGACAGACATCCTTGAAAGCCGTGGTTTCAACGTCACGATCGTGCAGGAGCCCATCACCTCTCTTGCCGATGACGTGGAGGCCACCAACCGTGTTCTCGATCTCCAGCAGGGGCCGAGCCTGCTCGTCGGGCACAGCTACAGCGGGATGGTGATCTCGGAAGCGGGTAACCGGCCGGATGTGGCCGGGCTGGTTTATGTCGCCGCCTTCCAGCCGGAGAAGGGAGAGAGCCTTCTCGACCTCGCCGGCTCGAAACCGCCGGCCGGCAACGGCATCAAGCCGACGAAGGATGGCGCGTTCCTTTATCTCGATCCCGCCGTCTTTGGACAGGATTTCGCCGGCGATCTGCCGCGTGAGGACGCGGCCTTCATGGCAAGAAGTCAGGTCTTCGCCGCCAAGGCGGCCTTTGCCGCCAAAGCCGGCGAACCCGCCTGGAAAACCAAGAAAAGCTGGTCGATTGTCGCAACGCAGGATCGCTCGATCAACCCCGATCTCGAGCGCGACATGGCCAAGCGCGCCGGCAGTGCGGTGACCGAGATTGCGGCAAGCCATGCGGTCTTTGCCTCCCAGCCCGAAAAGGTCGCAGACATTATCGAACAGGCCGCCCGGCAATCCGCCAAATAAACCGCGCCCGCCTCGAAGTCCAACACAGCCGCCCCAGACACCGGGGCGGCTGATTGCGTAAGGAGGGCGGACCGAATGTATCAGTCTGTATCCGGAATGCCCGCTGCTACAAAACCATTCACATTCGTCCTCGTTGCGACACATCGAGGATACACGCACCGCGTTACCTGCCCGCATCCAACATGGACAGGAGAGACAGCAATGAATTCCGAGATCAATTTCCAGCGCCGCCGCTTCTTCGGCATTGCCGCAATGACGGTTGCCGCCGTCGAATTCGGGGCCGCAGGCCTTGCTCATGCCAAGGGCGAAGCGCCTTCGCCTCAGCCGTCAACCGGACGCGACGGAGCCACCTCCTTTGGCGCCCTGAAGCAGGTTGAAGCGGGCGTACTCAGCGTCGGTTATGCAGAAGCCGGCCCCACAGACGGCCCGGTCGTGCTGCTGCTGCACGGATGGCCTTATGACATCTACAGCTATGTCGATGTCGCACCTATCCTTGCATCGGCTGGATATCGGGTACTCATCCCCTATCTGCGCGGATATGGCACGACCCGTTTTCTCTCGGACGACACCGCACGCAACGGACAGCAGGCGGCGCTTGCGGTCGATATGATCGCCTTTCTCGACGCGCTCGGCGTCAAGCAGGCCGTCGTTGCCGGTTATGACTGGGGCGCTCGCACCGCCGACATCATGGCGGTGCTCTGGCCCGAACGTTGCACCGGGCTCGTATCGGTCAGCGGCTACCTTATCGGCAGCCAGGAGATCAACAAGAAGCCGCTTCCGCCCAAGGCGGAACTCTCCTGGTGGTATCAGTTCTATTTCGCGACGGAACGCGGCCGTGCGGGCTATGCCGCCAACACCCGCGACTTCGTGCGCCTGATCTGGCAGACGGCATCTCCGACCTGGAAATTCAGCGACGAGACCTTCAATCGTTCGGCCCCCGCATTCGACAATCCCGACCATGTGGCCATCACCATCCATAATTACCGCTGGCGGCTGGCACTGGCCGACGGAGAAGCCAAGTACGACAATTACGAGCGCCAGCTTGCGAAACTTCCCGTCATCACCGTGCCGACGATAACGCTGGAAGGCGACGCCAACGGCGCGCCGCATCCGGATCCTTCCGCCTACGCATCGAAGTTTTCCGGCAAGTACCAGCACCGCAACATCAGCGGCGGCATCGGTCACAACCTGCCGCAGGAAGCACCCGAGGCTTTTGCCAGGGCTGTTCTGGACGTCGCAAAGCTTTAAACTTGCCGAAGCCCGCGAACCGTTGTCTTACTGCATGTGACGCAGGGGACGCGGTAGCGGGCCACTCGAACCGTCCGGACGACGAAGGCATCCAATGGAACATATCGACCATATTCTCGTCGTAGACGACGACAGGGAAATCCGGGAGTTGGTTTCCAGCTACCTGAAGAAGAACGGCCTGCGCACGAGCGTGGCGGCCGACGGACGGCAGATGAGAAGTTTTCTCGACGGCAATACCGTCGATCTCATCGTGCTCGACGTGATGATGCCTGGCGATGACGGGCTGGTCCTATGCCGTGAGCTGCGAGCGGGGAAACACAAAGCCACGCCGGTCTTGATGCTGACCGCCCGCGATGACGAGATGGATCGCATTATCGGGCTCGAAATGGGAGCCGACGACTATCTGTCGAAGCCCTTCGCTGCCCGTGAGCTTCTTGCGCGGATCAAGGCCATCCTGCGCCGCACGCGGATGCTGCCTCCCAATCTGCAGATCAGCGAGGCCGGGCAGCTCCTGACCTTTGGTGACTGGCGCCTCGACACGGTGGGCCGTCACCTGCTCGACAGGGAGGGCACGACCGTTGCCCTGAGCGGGGCTGAATACCGGCTTCTCAGGGTCTTCATCGATCATCCCCAGCGCGTCCTCAACCGGGACCAGCTGTTAAATCTCACCCAGGGACGCGATGCGGAGCTTTTCGACCGGTCGATCGATCTTCTTGTGAGCCGCGTGCGCCAGCGCCTGGGGGATGACGCGCGCGAACCCATGTACATCAAAACGGTACGGGCGGAGGGTTATGTCTTTGCGGTGCCCGTGGAGATTTCGGAGCCGAGGATATGAACGGCCCGCGCCTGCTCGCCGGCTGGTGGCCACGCTCATTGCGGTCCAGACTTTTCATCATCCTTTTTGCCGGCCTCGCCATTGCCTACGGCCTGTCGTTCAGCATCCTCTTTGCCGAACGATATATGTCGGCAAAGGCGGTCATGCTCGGCACTCTGGAGCAGGATCTGGCGGTATCGATCGCCATCATCGACCGCCTGCCTGCGGAAGAGCGGGCGCAATGGGTCCATCGCCTGAGCCGCAACAATTATCAACTCGTCCTCGGCCCCGGTCTTCCCGGTGTTTCCGACATGACCGGCCGCGGCGCTGAAATTGCGCAAAGGATCGAGGAAGCCGCGGGACACCGTTTTCCCGTCAGGGTCGAGTCCATTCCCGGCGACGGCAAGCGGCTTCAGGCGCACCTGACGCTATCGGACGGCTCGCCCCTGACGATCGACGTGACACCGCGCGGCGTGATGCCCCTGGCGGAATGGCTGCCTTATGTCTTCGCCGCGCAGATGGCGCTTCTCCTCCTCTGCACCTGGTTTGCAGTGCGACAGACGACCAGACCCCTCAGCGCGCTTGCTGCGGCAGCCGAAGCGCTGGATCCGGGGGAAAAGGGGTCGCCGATGAGTGAGAGCGGCCCAAGCGAAGTTGCTCACGCCGCCCGCGCCTTCAACGCCATGCGCGATCGCGTCGCGCAATATCTCGAGGAGCGTGTCCAGATTCTTGCGGCGATCTCGCACGACCTGCAGACGCCCATCACCCGGATGCGGTTGCGGGCCGATATGGCAGACGATACGCCGGAAAAGGAAAAGCTGGTCAGTGACCTGCGTGAAATCGAACGTCTGGTGCAGGATGGGATCGCTTACGCACGCAGCGCTCACGGCAATGGCGAGAAATCCTCCCGTATCGATCTGGCCTCTTTCATCGACAGCATTGCCTACGACTATCAGGATACCGGAAAAGCCGTAACGGTTGCCGGCATGGTGCGCGGCACCGCGTCGACAAAGCCCCATGCATTGCGAAGAATCCTGACGAACTTCATAGATAACGCCCTCAAATTCGCCGGCAGCGCCGAGATTAAAGTGGACCGGCGTGGTGAAGGCACAGTGGTCATCACGGTGCTCGATCGGGGGCCGGGCATCCCGGACGAGATGCTGCAAAATGCCATGCAGCCCTTCTTCCGGATCGAAACATCGAGAAACCGCGATACGGGCGGAACCGGTCTCGGACTGGCGATCGCGCAGCAACTCGCCGGAACGATCGGCGGCTCGGTTCGCCTCTATAACAGGCAGGGCGGCGGGCTTGCGGCCGAGGTGGCTTTTCCCTGACAGGGAAACGGGTCGACGATAACCAGTGACAAAGCGCCGATACTTTTCGATACAGTTTCGCAGTTTCCGGAAACATGCCGGATACGCTGATCTATCACAAAGCTCCTATCACGAAACGCCGCAGCAGCGGCAAATGAAAGGAGCCTCCCATGACCAAGATCGAGACTGTTCTTTATACCGGCAAGACCCACACGACCGGCGGGCGTGACGGATCGGCGCAGAGCGATGATGGCGCGCTGGGCATCAAGCTCTCGCCTCCGGGCAGCGGAAAGCCGGGCACGAATCCCGAACAGCTTTTTGCGGCCGGCTGGTCGGCATGTTTTATCGGCGCCATGACAAAGGCGGCGGCGAAACGCCAGCTCCGGCTTCCCGCCGACACCGCCGTCGATGCGGAAGTCGACCTCGGCACGACGGGCGGCGAGTTCTTCCTGCAGGCTCGCCTGGCGGTAAGCCTGCCCGGGATCGATCGTCCCGTAGCACAGGCCATCATCGAGGATGCCCATCAGATCTGCCCCTATTCGAAGGCAACCAGGGGAAACATCGATGTTACGCTCAAGCTCGCTTAAGCCTGTTGTCTCCGCCCGTGCGCTTGTCATCGCCATCGTGTTTGCGGCGATATTTGCAGCACCGTGCGTATATGATGCAACATCCGACGAGCCCTCGCCGCTTGCGGGACTTCTGGGCGCGGTCTCATCGATGTGACCACAAGGGAACGGCTCGGCGCCCGCCGCAGCCGTTTTCGCGTTTCCACTTCTTCCTGCCGTCCCTCTGATCAACTCAATGAAGCCTGCTTGGGCCCATGCGGCGCGCCTCCAGCGCGTTCCGCGGCGGCCGGACGAGCCGGATTTCCAACCATCTTAAACGAGGCCAGATCAATGCGATCAATTGAACACATCTATATCGACGGTAAATTTGTGGTGCCAGACGGCAATGAACGGCTGGACCTTTTCAATCCGGCAACGGAAGAAAAAATCGGCGATGTCCGGCTTGGCAATGCCGATGATGCAAGGGCCGCAGTGGCAGCCGCGAAACGGGCTTTTCCCGCCATGGCAACATCCACCAAGGCGCAGCGTATCGATATGCTGCGCAGCCTGCGCGATACGATCGAAGAGCGACCGGATGAGCTTACGCAGGTCATGACCGAAGAATACGGCGCGCCCGCTTATTTCACGGCTTTCTCCGTTCAAAACGCAGCGTCGATTTTTGATGTTATGGCTGAGACCGTGGCGAACTACGACTTTGACCGGGTCGTGGGCAAAAGCACCGTCAGGATGCTGCCGCGCGGCGTTCTCGCCGCCATCACGCCCTGGAACAGCAATTTCGGTTTTATCGCCACCAAGCTTGCGCATGCAATCGGTTCAGGCTCATCCCTCGTCATCAAGCCGGCCGAACAGAGTGCGTTTCAGACCGATATTCTGGTGAGAAGGCTGCATCGGGCCGGCCTGCCGGCAGGAGTTTTCAACATTGTCAACGGCACCGGTCCGGTGGTCGGCGCGGCGCTGACGCAGGATCCCGACGTGGCGACCGTCAGTTTCACCGGTTCCACCCAGGCTGCAAAGATCATTCAGCGTGCGGCGATTGACGGCATGAAAAGGGTGGTTCTGGAGCTGGGAGGCAAAGCACCCACCATTATCCTGCCGGATGCCGACCTCGACAAGGCTATACCTGTCGCCCTGATGTCGGGCTTTGCAAACAGCGGCCAGGCCTGCGTCGCGGGTACCCGCATCCTGGCTCCGCGGTCCCGTCTCCCCGAGATTGCCGAGCGGTTGAGGATGGCGGCTGAAAAATTCAAAGTTGGCGATCCCCGTGATCCGGAGGTTCGGGTAGGCCCTCTCGCCAGCCTTGCCCAGTGGGAGAGGATCCAGACTTACATCCGGCTTGGTGTCGAAGAAGGAGCAACCCTGCTGACAGGCGGAACCGGACGACCGGCCGGGATTGAAAAAGGATGGTTCGCCCGCCCGACAATCTTCGCAGATGTCACGAACGAAATGCGCATCGCCCGCGAAGAAATCTTTGGTCCCGTCCTGTGTCTTCTCGCCTATGAGGACGAAGATGAGGCCGTCAAAATCGCCAATGACAGCGACTACGGATTGCAAGCCTATGTGCTTGGATCCGACCTCAGACGTGCCGAACGCATCGCCGAGAGGCTGATGGCCGGCCGCGTCGTCATCAACGGCGCACCGCATGATCCTCGCGCGCCCTTCGGCGGTTTCAAGCAATCCGGTATCGGCAGGGAGATCGGCGCCTTCGGTCTCGACGGCATGCTCGAACCGCGAGCCGTTCTCACCCCGTAACGCGAGAAATCTGCAGCGCCGGTCCCGGCGCACTCTCCGTTCTGCTTCAGGCCGACTTTGTATCCAGACGTGTCAGCCGTGCGAAAACCGACGTTTGATGACGCAACAGCAGGTCGAAAGAAACAGCCGGGATACGATCAACATCTACCTGTTCCGGACGCGACACGGCGTTGGTCATCTCGGACCTCCATCATGAATAACGATATTGCGCCACTTGATGGAGAAGCGTTGTGTCGAGAGTTTTCCATCGAAACCGAAAACGGTACCTCGATGTAGCCTGTCTGGTTGCTGATACAATAAGCTACGGCCGAGGACGGCAATCACATCGATCAGTCTTGAAATTTCGTTTCGTTGTTCGAAGTATCCGGCTTCGCATCGACGCGATTTTCCGCCTCGGCCTGCTGCGACAGGGGAAGCTCCAGTTGGATGTCCTGCATCTCGGGCAGGCTGGCGATGCCGTCACGAAGGACAAGGTCTTCATAAGACAGTTTGAACGGCATCGGAATCTCCTTCCGCGCGGGAAATTGGCCGCCATCCGCTTTTTCCGGCGGCGACCCTTTACCGGTGATCAGCTCTTCACGAAGGCCAGCAGATCCGGATTGATGATGTCGGCATGAGTTGTCAGCATGCCGTGCGGATATCCCTTATACACCTTCAGCGTGCCATTCTTCAGCAATTTGACCGACAATTCGGCAGAATCTGCGATCGGCACGACCTGGTCGTCATCGCCGTGCAGAACGAGCGTCGGCACCGTGATCGCCTTCAGGTCTTCCGTCTGATCGGTTTCCGAGAAGGCCTTGACGCCGTCGTAATGGGCCTTGGCGCTGCCCATCATCCCCTGACGCCACCAGTTCTGGATAACACCGGGAAAGACTTTGGCATCCGGACGATTGAAGCCGTAAAACGGACCGGTCGGCACGTCGAGGAAGAACTGGGCGCGGTTTTCGGCCACACCCTTGCGGAAGCTGTCAAAGACTTCGATCGGCAGACCGCCGGGATTGGAAGGCGTCTTCAGCATCAGTGGCGGAACGGCGGAGACGAGAACGGCCTTGGCGACCCGGCCCTGCGGTTCGCCGAATTTTGCGACATAACGCGCGACCTCACCACCGCCAGTCGAGTGTCCGATATGAACAGCGTTCCTGAGATCGAGATGTTCGGCAACGGCGGATGCATCGGCGGCATAATGATCCATGTCGTGACCGTCGCTCACCTGCTGGGAACGGCCGTGGCCGCGACGGTCATGGGCGACGACGCGGTAACCGTTGTTTACGAAGAACAGCATCTGGGCATCCCAGTCGTCGGAGGATAGCGGCCAGCCGTGATGGAACACGATGGGCTGGGCATCCTTCGGACCCCAATCCTTGAAATAGATATCGACGCCGTCCTTGGTCTTTACGAATGATTCGGTCATTGGAAATGCTCCTTCGTTTCGGGATGAGGTGGATTTTGAAAAGGCTGTTGATGGAACTGCCATCGCAGCGGAAAGCGCGGCACCGGCCACGAGAAGACGTCGTCTCGAAAGCGCCAGCGTAATTGGATCGTCGGTCATGTCGGTTTCCTGCCTGGCTTCAGCGGGAGCGACGGGTGGTTTCGAACAGGAACCATGTGCGGCGCTCGGTCTCGTCGATCCAGTTTTCGATCAGGCTGGTGGTGGCGTGATCGTTGAGGTCGGAGGTGAGGTTGTGCGTTTGTCGCAGGATGGCGGTCAGCTGCTTGTTGTCCTCGCGCAGTTCGGCGAGCATGTCCTCCGGGGTGACGAAGTCGGCATCATTATCAAGGAGACGCTGGAGGCGGCCGATATGACCGATGGAACGGATGGTAGTGCCGCCGACCTTGCGCGCCCTTTCAGCAATGTCGTCGGTCATCGCGAATATCTGCGCTCCCTGTTCGTCCAGCAGCATGTGATAATCACGAAAATGCGGGCCGGAAACATGCCAGTGGAAATTCTTGGTCTTGATGTAGAGCGTGAAGACATCCGCCAGCAGGGCGGTCAATGCGGCGGCGATGTCGCGGCTCGCTTCGGCACCGAGGTCAGTCGGCGTTGCGAGTGGAAGCTTGCGGTTGCTGGCAACTGTGGTCATGTCCATGATCGTTCTCCTTTTGCAATCGACCGCCCGATGTTGAGCGCCCCTGTTGCGGCTGTCTGATCGGCACCGAGGATAGAAAGAAGAATGGCTCGGGAGAAATCGGCTGGTGGTACAGTCCACCCGATACCTAAGTGTAGTTTCGGCGGGTTCCCACCCGGGATAGTTTTTGCCTGTCGCCCCGCCCCAGGGCGATTGGCTCGCAGAAGCCATGAACTCCGGTATCCCCTCTCCCGGAGCCGCGGATCTCCTCCCGATCCGCCAAGGCCGCCCCCGCCGCAGGAGGCGGCCTTTTTCGTTCCGCCCTCCAGGGAGCAGGCAACCTATGCCTGAGTATGATGTTTACCCATCCGCAGTTGCGCTAGCGTCAGCGGGCACGACAATCGTCAATCTGCAAAATCGAAGGAACTCCGACATGGCAGAAGAGCGGCCGGAAGGTATTGAAAAATACGATCATCCCGCTGGCGGCTGGGATGCGTTGAAAGCTGTCGCGAAAACGCTCGCGCATCAGCAGATCGTCGCACAGGGCACGATGACGCTCCTCAAGGCCAATAAGCCCGAAGGTTTCGACTGTCCCGGCTGCGCCTGGCCCGACCCCAAACACACCTCATCGTTCGAGTTCTGTGAAAACGGCGCCAAGGCAATCACCTGGGAATCGACGGCGAAACGATCCGGACCCGAATTTTTCGCGCAGCATACGGTTTCCGAGCTGTGGCAATGGACCGATCACAAGCTTGAGGATGCCGGCCGGCTAACCCTTCCCCTGCATTACAATTCCGAGAAGGACCGCTATGAACCGATCGCCTGGGACGATGCCTTCAGCCTGATCGCACGGGAACTCAACAAGCTTGACGACCCCGACAAGGCTGAATTCTACACGTCCGGCCGGGCATCCAATGAGGCTGCGTTTCTCTACCAGCTTTTCGTGCGCGCCTATGGCACGAACAATTTCCCTGACTGTTCCAACATGTGCCATGAGGCGACAAGCGTCGGCCTTCCAAAATCCATCGGTGTCGGCAAAGGCACGGTGACGCTGGAGGATTTCGATCATGCCGATGCGATCTTCAGCTTCGGCCACAATCCCGGCACTAACCATCCCCGCATGATGACGACTCTGCATAATGCCGCAAAACGCGGCGTGCCGATCGTCGTGTTCAATCCGCTGAAGGAACGCGCGCTCGAACGGTTCGCCGCGCCGCAGGACCCGATCGAGATGGCGACGCTCTCTTCGACGCCAATCGCCTCCGCCTATCACCAGCTTCGCACCGGAGGCGATCTCGCCGCCCTCAAGGGCATTATGAAGGCGGTGTTCGAACTCGATGCGGAGAGCCTTCAGGCGGACCGCGGCGGCGTACTCGACCGGGCTTTCATCGAGCAACATACCGCAGGCCTCGACGCGCTTCGCGCCGATATCGACGCGACGTCCTGGGATATGATCTGCTCAGTCAGCGGGCTGACGAAGGAGGCTATAGAGAGTGTTGCGAGGATTTATGTGAACGCTTCTAACGTCATCATCTGTTACGGCATGGGTCTAACCCAGCACGCCAAGGGTACCAGCAACGTACAGCAGATCGCCAATCTCCTGCTGCTGCGTGGAAATATGGGTCGCCCCGGGGCGGGAATAGCGCCCATTCGTGGCCATTCCAATGTTCAGGGGGACCGTACCGTCGGCATTACCGAAATCCCGAACAAGGCGCTGTTGGACGGCATGGAGCGCGCTTTCGGTTTCCGCCCATCTGCGGAGAAGGGTCACAACGCGATAGAAGCCGTGGAGGCAATCATCGCCGGCAAATCCCGCGCACTTATCTGCCTCGGCGGCAATCTCGCCGTCGCCATGTCGGATACAGGCGCGACCTTCGAGGGCATGCGCAACCTCGATCTGGCCGTTCATATCGCAACGAAGCTCAACCGCTCTCATCTTTTGACAGCAAAGACATCGCTGATCCTGCCTTGCCTTGGACGCACCGATCTGGATACTCAGGCGTCAGGACCGCAGGCTGTAACAGTCGAGGATTCGATGTCGATGGTGCATGCCTCTCGCGGTTTCCTCAATCCACCAGGGGAACTGGTGAGGTCAGAGCCCGCCATCATCGCCGGCATCGCCAAGGCGACCGTCGGAAACCGTCACGGAATTGATTGGGACTGGCTGATTGCCGATTACGACCGAATCCGTGACAAGATCGAAGAGGTCTTTCCAGATTTCAGGGATTTCAACAGCCGGGTTCGGGTAAAAGGCGGTTTTCGCCTTGATGTCGCGGCCTCCTTCCGCCGTTGGAACACGCAGAGCGGCAGGGCCAATTTCCTCGTCGCCACAGGACTTGAGGAAGACCCGCTCATCTCCAATCCGGAAGCACTCGTGCTGACCACGATCCGCAGTCACGATCAGTACAATACGACGATCTATGGCATGGATGACCGTTATCGCGGCGTCTTCGGCCGAAGGGACATCATCTTCATGAACCGGCACGACCTTGCCGCGCGCGGCCTGAAGGATGGTGATCGCATCGATATCCACGGCATCGGCCCGGAAAATGAGGGCCGACACCTCGTTCAGGGTTTCACGGCGGTCGAATACAATATCCCGAAGGGATCGGCCGCAGGCTATTATCCGGAGATGAATGCGGTGGTGGCGCTCGGCCATTATGACCGCCTTTCCGGAACGCCTTCCTACAAGGGTGTCCCGATCACGGTGAGTCCGGCAGCCGCCTGACGCCCGGAGGCCCGGCGCGCAATGCAACGGTCTTTGCACGCTCTTTTCCCCACCGTTTGGGCTGGACGTCACCTCGGGCCATCAGGCATGGCCTGTGGAAGACGGGCCATATATGCGGATTTTTCGATATATCGCCGTGCCGTTTTACCGCTATCCTGACGTTTCGACGACGGTGGCAACCAAGACCTATGTATAGGTCAGGTTGTGCTGAAAAAACCGTATTGTCGGCAAAAATCGCATCGGGGGAACAATGTCGATTGCGTCAAGGATGTTTCGCGCGCGCGAACCGGAAGGTGGAGCGCACCATCTGGCCTTTGGCCTTGGGGCGCTGGCGCTGGCGGCCGCGGTATTTTACGTTGATACCTATACCGACATAGAAGGCGCGATCGCGGTGCTTTATGTCATCACGGTCCTTTTGGCCGCGCAGACTGTAAGCTGGTCGGGACTGATCGTGATCTCCTGCGCCTGCGCCATTCTTTCCCTCCTGTCCTATGCAGCGACCCACGCGCAGGATGCGGATTTCCAGTCGGCGCTTCGGTTGGTCGTCGCCCTTGCGGCACTTGCCGTCACCACCATGCTGCTTTTGAAAACCGAGACCGCCCGGCTGGCAATGTTGTCCGTCAATGCGGCGCTGAAGGAAAGCGAGGAGCGTTATCGCTCCATTTTCGACCGTACGCGCGTCGCACTTTGGGAACGCGACTATTCGAAGCTTCACGCCCTGCTGATGGGCCTCAAGCAACGGGGCATCACCGACATGCGGGCCCATGCCCGCGCCAATCCGGGTTTTACGCAGCAATGCATCGATCTCATCACCGTCGTTGCATCGAATGAAGCCGGAAAGGAAATGCTGGGTTACGATTCCTCTATCCGCGGCACCCTTCAGCGGTCAGTCGTGTCTTCGTCCGGCAAGTTCGTCGATGTGCTGCAGGCGATCATCGACAATCAGGGTGTCTTTGAAGACAAGGTGGTGGTGCGCACCGACAGCGGCGAAGACAAGCTGGTGCTTCTTTCAATCAGTTTCCCCGCGGAGGCGGCCTCCTTCAATCGTGTGGTGGTCAGCATGGTGGATATCACCCAGCGCGAAATGGCGCTGAAGGCGCTGGCCGAGGCACAGGCGGAATTGACAAAGGCCTCGAAGGCGGCGGCCGTCGGAGCCATGTCCGCATCGCTCTCCCACGAACTGAACCAGCCGCTTGGCGCCATCATCGTCAATGCGCAGACGTTGCTGCGCTGGCTCGATCGCGATCCGCCGGATCTCGCCGCCGCCCGCCGCTCGGCCGAACGCATGATCCGCGACGGGCAGCGCGCTAGTGAAATCATCCAGAACACGCGCAGCCTGCTCGCCCATACGAGCGGCAAGGTGGAAACCTTCGACCTCGATGAGTTTATCGATGAAACGCTAAGCCTTCTCGAACATGAGCTGGAACGCAGCAGAACCACGGTGCATGTAGAAAAAGCGGTAACGCCGCCGATAACAGCCGTCAGGATCGAATTGCAGCAGGTCCTCATCAATCTTCTCACAAACGCCATTCAGGCCATGGAAGAGGCGGGCACCGGCAATCGCACCATCACGGTGCGGAAGGAACGTGAAGACAGTGACAATATTCATATTGCGGTTCACGACAACGGACCGGGTTTCCCGGCGCAGATGAAGGAAAAGCTGTTTTCGCCGTTTTTCACGACCAAGGAAAGGGGAATGGGCATGGGGCTTTCCATCTGCCGCACGACACTGGAAGCACGGGGCGGCAGGCTTACCGGTGACAATCATCCTCTCGGCGGGGCGGTCTTTACCATTTCCATGCCGATCAGCCAGGAGATGGAACATGCCTGAGCCACGCAAGACGACAAAGGAGCCGCCGTCACCCATCGTGTTCATCGTCGACGACGATGTGTCGATGCGCGAGGCGCTCACCGATCTTTTCCGCTCCATGAAGTTCGATGCCGAGGCTTTCGACAGCGCCGGCGCCTTTCTTGAAAAAGCCAATCTGAACCGGCCTGGCTGCCTGCTGCTTGATGTGCGGCTTCCGGGCATAAGCGGCCTGGATTTCCAGATGCAGCTGGAACGCGTCGGCAACCGGATGCCGATCATTTTCATGACCGGCTTCGGCGATATTCCGATGAGCGTGCGGGCGATGAAGGCGGGCGCCGTGGATTTTCTGACCAAGCCCTTCAAGGAACAGGACATTCTCGACGCCGTCGCGGCCGCGATGGAGCGGGATGCGTCACGACGCCGCGAAAGCGCCCGGAACGACGCCGTCACCTCCCTTGCCGAACAGCTGACGCCAAGAGAACGCGAGGTCATGGGCGCGGTTGTCCGCGGCCTGATGAACAAGCAGATCGCCTACGAGCTCGGCATAAGCGAGGTCACCGTGAAGCTGCATCGGGGCAATGTCATGCGCAAGATGGAGGCGAGATCCGTCGCCGATCTCGTGCGCAAAGCGGAGCTGATCGGCGAGAAGCTGCGGCCACCTGTATCTTAGTATGGTATCTTTGATAGCGGCATGGGCGCATAGAAGAAGAAAGAAAAACAGAAAAGGTCGCTTTCATTGCCCCCCGTTCCCGTCATTGCTGTCGTCGACGACGATCCCGCCATTCGCGAAGCCATGGATGATCTGATCATGTCCTTTGGTTACGAATGCCGCCTGTTTGCTTCCGCCGAAGAGTTCCTGGAATCGAAGCAGCAGGCGGGCATTGACTGCATCGTCGTGGACGTGAAAATGCCCGGTCTTTCCGGCATCGAGTTGCAGAGCGAGCTGAACCGGCGCGGCGACCATCCGCCCATGATCTTCGTCACCTCCTATCAGGATGAGCGCACCCGGAACGCGGCTTTGAACGGCGGCGCATTGGCCTTTCTCGGCAAGCCAGTCAATATCGTCAGTCTGATCGGATGCCTGCAATCCGTGCTCAACGCGCAATCCTGACGACAATCTTTCCCCAGTGAAATCCGTCGCTATTTCATGCTCCGACGCCTGCGTCCGGGCATGCGTTGTCGTTGGGCGAGCGCCATTTCCTGGATTCTTTCGCCGCCAAGACGTTCCGCTATACGAACTAGACCTCTGTATAGATGCCGGCCCCGCCTCTCCGCCGTAACCTTTGCTCCAGTCAAGCGCCTCCCTTCCGGACGCTCCCGACAACACCACCACCCATTTCAGGAGCAGGGCATGACCTCCATCAGCAAGAATGCCGACGCGCAAAGACGGCGTCACCTCAAGGTCGCAGCAATGTTGGTACTGGGTGCGGTCGCCTTGTTCGGAGGAAATGTATTCCTGATCAGGGATAGCGAGCCGGCGCTCGCGGCCTCCGAAGACGTCGCATCAGCCAGCGCCTTCCGCATCCTCACACCGCAGACGATCGACAGGCCTTACGGACATTCCGCGCCTGTCGCGTCTGTCGGCGATGCAACCGAAGGCAAAGAGACTGTAGCGGCCACCGACGACACATCCTGCGTCGCCATGCGCGCCGCCCGAAAAACGGACCGGCACGACACGCTGGATCCAAAAGCCTTCTGTCAGCTCCAACACCGCCTCTTCAATGCCGAGCTGATCGACCGCATCGCCTTGCTCCAACTCGCATCACAGACCCACACAATCGACACCTCGTCCCAACTCGCTATGAACAAGGAGTTCTGAAATGGAAACGTTGACCAGACGCGCAGTCCTCGCAATCGGCGCCGTCGGCGGCACCGCCCTTGCCGCCAGCGCGGCCGGAGCAGCATCTTTCGGCAATCCCGATCAGCCCGCCGAGGGAGCAATTAATGCCAATGCCGCCGGCCTCAGCGATCCCGGCCCGAAGAACCCTGCGATCAACAACCAGTTTCCGTCTTTCCAGAGCCCACCGGCGACCGATGTCGGCGACATGCAGCTTTTCTGGGGTTCGTTCAACAACGCCGCCAAACGTATCCAGAATGGCGGCTGGGCACGTCAGGTGACCAAGTCGGACTTCGCGATTTCGGATGCCGTGTCCGGCGTCAACATGCGGCTCGGACCGGGCGGCATTCGTGAGATGCACTGGCACCGCGCCGCAGAATGGGCCATCATGACCAACGGGCGTTGCCGCATCACCGTGCTCGATACGCAGGGCCGCGCTTATGTGCAGGATGTGGAGGCCGGTGATCTCTGGTATTTTCCGGCCGGCTACCCCCATTCGCTGCAGGGACTTGGTCCCGACGGTTGCGAATTCGTCATCGTGTTCGACGAAGGCGACCAGTCCGAATATGGCACCCTGCTTCTCACCGACTGGTTGGCGCATACCTCTCCCGAACTTCTGGCCAAGAATTTCGGCATCGCGCCGGACGTGTTCCGGACCATTCCACTGCAGAACCTCTGGATATTCCAGGGCAAGGAGCCGGGACCGCTCTCCCGGGATCAGGAAGCCGTTGCCGGCGCGGGGCTTCCCCCGTTTCCGTTCACCTATAAGCTCGCGGCATCAAAGCCACTGAAGGAAAACGCTGCCGGCGTCATTCGCCTCGCCGACAGCAGCGCCTTTACGGTGTCCAAAACCATCGCCGCCGCCATCGAAACGATCAAGCCCGGCGGGGTGCGCGAAATGCACTGGCACCCCAACGCGGACGAATGGCAATACTGGATCAAGGGTGAAGGCCGGATGACCGTGTTCGACGCGGGGCCACGCAGCCAGACCGCGGATTTCCGTGCTGGCGACATTGGCTACGTGAAGAGGAGCCAGGGCCACATCATCGAAAATACCGGCAAGACCGACCTGCAATTCGTCGCGGTCTTCAAGACCGCCGAATACCAGGAGGTCAGCCTGTCGTCCTGGCTGACCCACACCCCGCCGGCGCTCGTAGCCCAGCACCTCAACGTCAGCATCGAGGATGTGGCGAAGTTTCCCGCAAACCAGCCGGCGATCATGCCGGGCTGAACATCCTGCCCACACTTTGACCGGCGTTTCGGCATACCCGATCCGCAGGTCTTCCAAGACAGGACGCAACGCAAAACCAGGATCAACAGTCAGGAACAGCCATGAAACCATTGACGATCCGGATCGCCGGCGGCTCGCTTGCCGGTCTCTTCACGGCGATATTGCTTCAGCAGGACGGGCACGATGTGAAAGTCTACGAGCGCTCTGCATCCGGCCTCGCAGGGCGTGGTGCAGGACTGGTGCCGCAGCAGGAATTATTCGAGGTTCTGGACCAGATCGGCTGCGAAGACGTCTCCCATGTCGGTGTGGTTGCAAAGGAGCGCATCTACCTCGACGCCGGCGGCCACGTCGCCCAGCGCCAGAAGACGCCGCAGATGCAGATTTCATGGGACTATCTCTTCGAGCGCGTATCCTCCCGCCTCCTCGCCGATACCTATCGTCTCGGACATCATATCAACGCGGTTCGGGAAGGCCCTGATGGAGTGACACTATCCTTCACCGACGGCACGGAAGACCGCGCCGATCTGGTGATCGGCGCGGATGGCCTGGGTTCGGTCATCCGCAAGGCGGTTAATCGCCATTCAGAAAACGCCTTTGCGGGTTACGTCGCCTGGCGCGGACTGATCCGGGAAACCAAATTGCCGGCCGATGCATCCCTGCTGCTCGACCGCTTCGCTTTTTATATCGCACCCGGCATTCATGTTTTGGGTTACCTCGTGCCAGGCCCAAAGGGTGAGACACAACAGGGACAGCGCCGCTACAACTGGGTGTGGTATCGCCCCACCCTGGCTGACGAGCTGCCCCGCACCTTCGCCGGCCGCGACGGCAGGCATTTCGAGCATTCGCTCCCCCGAGGTGAGCTGGCCGAACAGCGCCGCGAGCAACTGCGCAGGGACGCGTTTTCCCTTTTGCCGCCGCAACTGGCTCTTGCGGTGGAAGCCGAGGAAACCCCATCGATCCAGGGCATTTTTGACTATGAGGCTGAACAGATGGTGTCGCCACATATGGCGCTGGTCGGGGATTCCGCCTTTGTGGTTCGCCCTCACACCGCAATGGGCGTTTCCAAGGCCGCAGGCGACGCAATGGCACTACGCGACGCCCTGCGACAGACGGACGACCTGCCTGCAGCCCTTTCACGATATCAGAAAACCCGCCTGCCGGTGGGCAAGTCAATTGCCGCCTATGGCCGGAGGCTTGCCGAGACCGCGATCTGACGACGGGTCAAAATCAGGTCCGCCCGGCGTCATTGTCGTCCGGGAGCTTGTGCCTACGGCTAAGCGTAGGGGGTCATCCGGATTTTGCGATCAGCGAGCGAAATCGCTCGCTCATTTCAGGGTTGGCGGGATTATAGACCATCATGTTGAGATCCGAGCGTCCCTCCACCGCAAAGCATGAAAACTCCAGTTCGATTGTTCCCAGAACCGGATGGTGTAGGCGCTTGAGGCCCTCGTGCATGCTTGTGACCTCGTTGTCATCCCACATGGCCTTGAATTCGGAGCTGGCGGCCGAGAGCTCATCGACAAGTTGCTGGATGCCTGCGCCAGCGCCGGCGCGCGCGGCATCTGCCCGGAACGCGCCGACCACGTAGCGGGCGACATTGCGCCAGTCCTCCTGGGCAGTGCGCACCCGTTCATCGGAGAAAATCAGACGCAGAATGTTGCGGTTCTCCCTCGCCAGTTTGCTGTAATCCGTGAGGATGACGGCGGCGGCCCGGTTCCATGCCAGGACGTCCCATGTCGCCGTTCTGATGATCGCGGGGCTGAAGGGCAACGCGTCAAGCACGCCCTGAAGACGGGGCGTTATCGTCTCGGGCTGGCGATAACGCTGCTCGGGCGGATGTCCGAAGGCCAATATATGCAGGTGGTCGCGCTCGGGATCGGTCAGCATCAGTCCTTTGGCGATACGATCCAGCACATCCGCCGAGGGCGAACCGCCGCGACCCTGCTCCAGCCACGTATACCAGGTCGGACTTATGTTGGCACGCTGGGCGACCTCCTCCCGCCGCAGACCCGGTGTGCGGCGGCGGCCGATGGGAAAACCAAACGTTGCAGGATCAAGCCGCAGGCGGCGATCGCGCAGGAAGGTGCTAAGTGCATTCTCCGTCATTACATTTCTCGCCGCAGCCTGTTGAGAATTATACCATGATAAAGTCACTACTTTAACAGGACAATTCTTCATGAGATCACCCTCCCCGTCAACGCGGGAGATTTTGTATGCGTGTTTTTCTGACAGGTGCCACCGGGTTCATCGGCTCCCGGATTCTTCGTGAACTGCTCATCGACGGCCATGAGGTAGTCGGCCTCACCCGCTCGGAGGCCGGCGCAAAAGCGCTGCAGGCCGCTGGAGCTTCCGCCCACATCGCAACGCTGGAAGATGCGGCCAGACTCGCCGGGGGTGCAGAGACTGCCGATGCCGTCATCCATACGGCTTTCGACCATGATTTCGCGAATTTCGCCGCCAATTGCGAAAAGGATCGCCGGGTGATCGCGGCGCTCGGTGCCGTATTGGCTGGTTCCGACAGGCCGATGCTCATCACCTCAGGGGTCGGCATGGGTGACCCCGGCAATGGCGAACCCGCCCGGGAGGATGTGTTCGATACGCATCATTTCAATCCGCGCATCGCCTCGGAACTCGCGGGCCAGGAGCAATTGCAGGCGGGCGTCAATCTCGGCGTCGTCCGGCTCCCGCAGGTGCATGACACGGTAAAACAGGGCCTCATCTCGCCCTATATCGAGATGTCGCGCGAAAAAGGCATCGTCGCTTATGTCGAGGATGGCGGCAATCGCTGGTCAGCCGGGCATGTGGACGATGTGGCGAAGCTCTACGTGATGGCGCTCCTTCGGGCGGAGCGGGGTGCTCGCTATAATGCCGTGGCGGAAGAAGGCGTTATGGTGCGCGATATTGCCGGGATAGTTGCCGAGAGGCTTGGGCTGCCGCTCGTTTCCATAGGCAAAGAGGACGCCGCCGGCCATTTCGGCTGGTTTGCCCTGTTCGCCGCCATGGATCTTACGGCCTCCAGCGCGCTCACCCGGGAGAAACTCGGCTGGATACCGACTGGACCGGGCCTGCTCGACGATCTCAGAGCCATGGACTACGCGACGATCAAATAACCGGCAGGCAGGCGTCCGCCTCACGCCTGTCGTCAGGATCAGATGCGGCGAAGATGGCAACACGGCAGCACCGGGAAAACCGATGCTGCTTCCAAACATGGTGGATGTTCAGGTGGCAGGCATCACTTGCCCGACGCCCGTCTGCCAAGGCCCAGCAGGTGGTAAAAGGCAATCGCTCCGATTGTTGCCGTGCCGATGCCATCGAGCGTGAAACCCGCGACATTGAGCTTGAAGTTGCCGGCACCCAGCACCAGAGCGATACCCACGGTGATGAGGTTGCGCGGCTCGGAAAAATCGACCCTGTTTTCAACCCAGATCCGCCCAGCTGTCGCCGCGATGAGGCCGAAGACCACGACGGAAAGGCCGCCGATGACCGGTCCGGGAATGGTCTGAATGAGCGCACCGAATTTCGGCGAAAAGCCGAGAATGATGGCCACCAGTGCAGCTACGACGAAGACGAGCGTCGAAAAAATGCGGGTTATCGCCATGACACCCATGTTTTCGGCATAGGTCGTCATGCCGGTGCCACCGAAGGCGCCTGAGAACATCGTCGCAATGCCGTCACCGATAAAGGCGCGACCGAGATAACGATCGAGGTTCTGCCCGGTCATCGCGCCTATCGCCTTGATATGCCCTAGATTTTCCGCCACGAGGATGACGACGACCGGAGCAATCAGCGCAATCGCGGAGCCGGAAAATACCGGCGCGGTGAATGTCGGCAGACCGAACCACGATGCGGCCGCAACGCCTGCAAAATCGACCGGTTTGCCGAGACCGAGGCCGTTCGCCACCACGAGATAAGCGATATAGGCAATCGCGCCGCCGAGAAGAATGGGCAAGCGGCGCGCCATGCCGGGCGCGTAGACAGCAATCGCGCCGACCGATGTGACAGTCAGGATCGCAATCCAGCGCGACAGCTGGTCGCCGTCGGGATTGCCCGGGCCGGAGCCGGAAGCGCTTGCAATCGCAATGGGTGCGAGAACGAGACCGATTGCCGCAACGATCGCGCCGGTCAGAACCGGCGGCATCAGCTTTTCGATCCAGTCATGGCCGGCGATCATGACGATGACGCCGATCAGGGCATAAAGCACACCTGCGGCGATGATGCCGCCGAGCGCCAGCGCGATATCAGGACTCGCCGCGCCCGCGGCCGCACCCGTTGCCACGAGCACCGGTCCGATGAACGCAAAGGAAGAGCCAAGATAGCTCGGGACACGTCCGCCAACGGCGATGAAAAAAATCAGTGTCGAGATGCCCGAAAACAGGATAGAGACGTTCGGATCAAACCCCATGATCAATGGTGCAAGAACCGTCGATCCGAACATCGCCACGACATGCTGAAGACCGAGCACCGCGGTCTGCCCCGCAGGCAGACGCTCATCGGGCAGGATGCGCCCTTCGGTTTTCAGTCGCCAGCGTGGAAAATAACCACCGGTATCACTCATGTCGTCCCCCAGGAAACAGCCGGCACACGCTTCCCGGGTTTTCCGGTTTCAGTTCGTCGCCGTGCAAAAGATTTGCTTTTTATGATTTGCGCCCGCCTCCGGAGATCGAATCGGCAGCCGATGCATCTTTTCTCCGTTAGCGCGATCGGCTGCACCTGTCATCGGCAACGGACCGTTTCCCACTGTTACGCATTCCGGCGCAGAACAATCAGCTCCCGCGCCGGTAAAAAGATACCAGATCGACGGTATTAGCGCGCTTTTTCAAGCGCCGTCAGAATCTCATAGGCCGCCGAAACCCGCTCCTCATTGGGGTAGTTTTTATTGGCCAGAATGACGATGCCCAATTTCTGCTTTGGTATGAACGCCACATAAGCGCCAAAACCATTGGTGGAGCCGGTCTTGTTGATGAAGACATCCTGGCGCGGCTTCATGGGCGGTGAAATTTCGGAAACCGGAACAGTCTTGAGCAGGGCACCGGAATTTAGCTCTCGCAATGTCTTCAGCGGTGCGGGATGGGTATATTGCTCCCAGACCATGTCCTGCGTCATTGCGCCGACGCTGAAATATCCCGTATGGGTGTTGGTGAGCGCCTGCTGGATTTTTCCGTCCAGCTTTTCCAGTCCCATATTCGCATTGACGAAACGGATCATATCTTCCGCTGTCGATTTGACGCCGTAGGCTTCCGAAGAGAGAACGGCCGGTGTCACGCGGGCGGGCTCGCCCGTTCGCTTGTAGCCCTGCGCGTAATCGGCCATCTTTGCCTCAGGAACCACGGTAAAGGTGTTCTTCAAGCCCAGAGCGGGAAAGAGCGTATCTTTCATGGCGTCATCGAAGCTTTGGCCCATGGCCTTTGCGGTGATGTATCCGAGCATTCCAATGCTGGGATTGGCATAAGTTCTGTGTGTTCCGGGCTTGTATGAGGGTTTCCAGGCCTTGAGATAGGCCAGCAACTGCTGCTCCGACTTGACGTTATCCGGCACCTGCAACGGAAAGCCGCCGGCGGTGTGGGTGCCGAGTTGCATCAGCGTGACATCACCAAAGGGCTTGCCCTTCATGGAGGGAAGATGATTTTCCACCTTGCTCGAGAGCGAAAGCTGGCCATTCATTTCGGCATAGGTGCTGAGGGTGACCGTGAAAGTCTTGGAGATGGAGCCGAGTTCGAAAAGCGTCTGCGCCGTCACCGGCTGGCCCGAGCTTTTGGACATGACGCCATAGGTGAAGATGTGGCTTTCGCCATCGACACTGATACCAACGGCAAGGCCCGGAATGCCGTTTTTCTCCATGACCGGTTTGATCGCTGCATCCGTTATCGCTTTCAGCGTCGCATCATCGGCGGCGAGCGCCTGCGTGAGCAGGCCCGTCGAAAGCAAAGTGGCCAGTGCGATATGTCTGCGATTAAGTTTCATCTTTCGCGTTCTCCAAAACCTAGGGTGGATTTTCAGCCCGTGGGCCGTTCCCAGCGAAAGACGTTTAACCGGCCTACATTGCACGAACAAATCATGATATCTCGGAGAAGACACAAGAAAATCTAGGTCTCGAATGGTTCGGCAATTTCTTCCCCTGAACGGCTTACGGGCTTTTGAGGCATCGGCGCGGCACCTGAGCTTCACCCGCGCGGCCATCGAATTATGTGTGACGCAGGCGGCTGTGAGCCAGCAGGTGAAAGGGCTGGAAAAGCGGCTTGGCGTTTCGCTTTTTCAGCGGCTTCCGCGCGGCCTGAAGATTACTGCGGAAGGCGAGGCCCTGCTGCCGACGGTGACGAGTTCCTTCGACCAGATGGCGACGACGCTCGACCGGATCGAGGCCGGTCAGGTGCGCGAACTGCTGTTTCTGGGTGTTGTGGGAACCTTTGCCGTGGGCTGGCTGCTGCCCCGGCTGAAGGCGTTTCAGAAGCAGCATCCCTTCATCGATGTCAGGGTTTCCACCAATAATAACCGGGTGGATATGGCGGCTGAAGGGCTGGATTTCGCCATTCGTTTCGGCCAGGGTTCCTGGCATGGCACGGATGCCTTTCGGTTATTCGAGGCGCCTCTCTCCCCGCTCTGCACGCCGAAACTGGCAGAGACGCTGAAAACGCCCGCTGATCTGATGGAATCGACGCTGCTGCGCAGCTACAGGGCCGATGAATGGAGCAACTGGTTTGCCGCGGCCGGCGTGACGCCCGCCGCGCAGGTGAATGCCGGCATTGTTTTCGACACGTCTCTGGGCATGATGGAGGCCGCCCTGCAGGGGCTGGGCGTGGCGCTGGCGCCGCCATCGATGTTTTCGCGGCATCTCGCCTCCGGCGCGATCATCCAGCCTTTTCCGGTTACCATTTCGCTCGGGAGCTATTGGCTGACCCGGCTGCAATCGAAACCGCCGACACCCGCCATGCAGGCCTTTTCCGACTGGATGTTCGAAAGCATAGGCGCTGCGGAATAAGGCCTATGCCAGGGCGAGCAGAACGCCGCCGGCCGCGCAGAGGACCACCACGGCCCATGGCGGGGTTTTCCAGATCGTCAACAGGATGAAGCCAGTGAGCGCCAGGGTGAAATCCTTCGGGGTGAAGATGGCGCTTGTCCAGACCGGATCATAAAGCGCTGCGCCCAGAATGCCGACGACAGCGGCATTTGCGCCGCGCATGGCAGCCTGCGCCAAAAGGTGCTTGCGGAACCCTTCCCAGAAGGGCAGCGCGCCGACGAGCAGTAACATGCCGGGCAGGAAGATCGCGACAAGGGCGATAGCCGCACCTGCAACGCCGTTGGGCTGTGGCCCTGCCACCGCACCGAGATAGGCGGCGAAGGTGAAGAGCGGGCCGGGCACGGCCTGGGTTGCGCCATATCCGGCGATGAAGGCATCTTCCGTAACCCAGCCCGTGGCGACGACTTCCGATTGCAGCAGCGGGAGCACCACGTGCCCGCCACCGAAAACCAACGCGCCGGCGCGATAAAAGGCATCGAACAAGGAGAGGCCCTGTGACGCCGCGACCGCCGCAAGCAGCGGCAGGAGGCCAAGAAGCAGGGCAAAGGTGGCGAGCGTAATGTATCCCGCACTTTTTGGCACCCGGAAGGCGAGATGGGTGGCCTGCCGCGCGGCATCGGCGCGACAGAAGGCAAGGCCGGCGAGCGCGCCGACGGCAAGCGCCAGGATCTGCCCGAAGGCGCCGGCGACAAACACGACGCAGACGATGCCGGCAAGCGCGATGCTGGCCCGCTCACGATCCGGCGCAAGGCTTTTTGCCATGCCCCAGACCGCCTGCGCCACGACGGCGACGGCGACGATTTTCAGCCCATGCAGGAGGCCGGTGCCGACTGGTCCTTCGATGGAGGCGGCAACCATGGCGAAGAAAAAGAGGAGAATGGCGGATGGCAGGGTAAAAGCCGTCCAGGCCGCCAGCGCACCGAGCGGGCCTGCCCGCAGCAGCCCGAGCGCAAACCCCACCTGGCTGGAGGCCGGGCCGGGAAGAAACTGGCACAGCGCCACGAGATCGGCATAACCGGCCTCATCGATCCATTTGCGCCGCACGACCAGTTCATCGCGAAAATAACCGAGATGGGCGATGGGGCCGCCGAAGGAGGTGACGCCGAGCTTCAGGAAAGCTGCGAAAACCTCGTTGGTCGTGCCGTGTCTCTGGCCGTGCACTTCGGCCTCCATGCTTCGCGTTGACGATTTCACCAAAGAACTCCCTGCGTGCAACGGCTAGTCGTCAACACATATCAGCCTCAAGACGGTTTCGGTATCAGATACCATTATGACAGGCATATGAAGGGACTGACGGCGTTGACGCCGGAACGTTGCGATAACGTTCCGGCGTCATTTGGCGATTATCCGGCGAAGGGCCTATCGCTCGGTGGGCAACAATGCGGTGAAGTGCGAAATCCAGCCATTTTCATCGGTGCCGCCGGAAAAGCCCGTCGCATCCCAGATGATGTGATGCCGGTTGCTGCCGTTGTGGATGGTCACCGCGGCGGCGATGGGGGTTGGGGATCGCCATGAGAAGTTTTGGTTGGCGCCCGGCGCGAGGTGGCTGAGGGATTCAAGCTGGACATCGTCGAGGAACAGGACAGTGCTCATCTGGGTCTCATAGAGATATTCCCATCGCGCCTGCGCCAGCCCATTCGCTGCCGCAACGAGAAGGCTGCTCTGCCCCATGGGATCGGCCAGGGCCGCAAGACGCCAGGCGGCGAAGATACTGGCGATATCCCCGCCGCTGAGCCCAAGACTTGAGAGGAACTCGATGGTTTGATCATTGCCGAAAGCATTATAGCCTGCTTCACCGAAGGGCCGGATATGCTTGACGACGAAATTGCCAAGAAGTGGCATGTGTATCTCCTTTTGGACATGGACCACCTGTTCCCGGACGTTGGCGTGCAGGATAGCATGGTGGGATCTGTGGTTGATTGGGCGCCGGATAATCCGGCAATCGATGGAAATGCGGCCGGAGTTCGGCCTAGCGGCTTAGCCGAAGGTGATGGCGACGCGGGCCGGCATGGCCAAAAACGCCTGCAGGCCGAGCCGCGTTCTGGCACCGCCCTGCCCGGCTGGCCATGGATCGAGGATATGAAGTTCCAGATCCTTGCCATTCACGGTGTAGCCATAGACGAGGTAATAGTGGTACTCCGTGCCGATCACGAAGACGCGGTTGTTATCGATCTCGTGTCTGACGATATCGGCCGTCAGGCCATTGACGAAGTGGCCGCCGGTCGTTTCGTGATCGAAGGCGTTCCACTGGCTGGAAACCAGCTGGACGATATTGCTGTTCTGGTTGGCGCCGGCCTGTTCATTGATGCCGCCGGTTTGATCCAGAACCTCCGCCAGTTCCCAGCGCTCTCGAACCGCGGGATCGACGGTGGCGAGTGCTGCGGTGTTGCGCCTTGCAATGACGTATTGCGTCGCCGCGGGAAGTCCATAATAGGCCCGCACCATCTGTTCGACGGCGGCAAAGCACCAGGCGGGGGTTAGCTGGGGCACCAGGGCGGGAGGGTTGTTGACTGTTGGCATGGTCTTCTCCTTGTTGAAAATGACGGGGTACGGGTTACAGCCGGGTGCCCGTCGTTGATTACATCTGCCGGGTGTTGAGGTCTGGGTGGTGTTGGCCGTCCTGCCGGCATCTGCGCCGGCAGGACATTGCCCATGATCCCATGCCCGAGGGGACGTGTTCGGCCGGGATCATGGAGACGCGTCCTGTCGGGCCGGAACAGGAGCGGCAGGCTCTTAAGGGATCAGGCGGTCTTGCTGAGGTCCTGACGATAGGCCTGCAACGACGCGATTTTTGCGTCCGCGGCAGCCTCACGTTCGGCGACGATGGCCGAGAGCTTCTCCGCGACACCCGCCAGATAGGCCGGCAGATTGGCACTGTCGATATATCCACCCTGCAACTTGTTGAGCTTCGACCATCCTTCGGCAAAGCTGCGGTTGAAGCGGTCGGAGACGATCACCACCGCGTGCCACTGGGCGGTTTGCCTGACGAAGAACTCGTCGACGGAGCGGATGAGCTGCGCGAAGCGGTTCTTTCGCAGCGTCTCCTGCCCGGCGACATTTTCGATGCCGGTGATCTGACGCTGTGCATCATCTGCAACCGCCTGCATGAAATCGGCAAAGCCCTTGAAGAAGAAGGCGATTTCTTCAACGATTTCCTTCATGCGTTTCAGCGCCGAAATGCTGACGTTGAGCGATTGCACCGCAAGCTTGATCTTGTCATCCTCGGCCTGCTTTCCCTTCAGCAAGGCGTTGATCCTGATGAGCTCGGCCGCCTGGGTACGGCGTTCCTTCTCATAGGCCTCCGCCTTGTCGATCATCTGCATCTGGATTTCGCGCAGGCTGGCCGCCTGTTGCTGCTGCTCTTCGGAGAGCTTGCCCAGCCCCTTGTCCAAAGCATCGAGCGAAGCCTGCAGGCTGGAAATAACCGTTTGCTGAGCGGCGATCTTTTCTTCCTGCGCCTTGAGTTCCGCGGCACGTGCAGCCAGACGCTTGTCGAGTTCGGCAAGCTCGATGGCCTTGCTCGATTTGGGGTCCGCGCTCTCCGCGTCCTGCGCAAGCTTCGCCTTGGCGTCCTCGAGCGACTTGACATCCCCCTTCAGAGCGTCGCGTTTTTCCTCGCTCTTGCGAAGCTCGGCTTTCTTTTCGGAAAGCTCGCTCTGCTTGGCGGCCGCATCGGCCTTGCTTCCGCCGCCTGACGGGGTGCGGGAGCCGCCGCCCTGCCCCTGCCCGTCTGCATCCTGCCCGGCCTTGGACTGTCCCGAAAGCGCGCCGCCAACCGACGAGGCCAGCATGGAGGCAGGACCGCCCGCCACCATGGCGATGGCGGGAATTGCGCTTGAAATCATCTGCGCGCCGACCCGGACGATCGACATGACAAAAGCACGCTGCTCGGCCGTATTGGCCCGCTGCTCATATTCCCGGGCCTTCTTTTCGAATGCCGCAACCTGTTCCTTGAGATCGTTGACAAGCGATTCAAGCTGTTCCCGCCGTGCGTCCGCCTCGCGGATTTCCCGTTCCATCACCGCTTTATCGGCGAGGCGTTTGCTCAAGGCCGTTTCGCTCATATCCGTGGTTTGCGCCGTGTCCCTGATGATGGCGTCATAGGTTGCAGCAAGGGCAAGAAGCTCGTCTCGAACGCTGAGCGCCCTATCCCGGATATTCGTTGCGAGCTTTATCAGATCGTTAGAGACAAATGCCTTGATTTCGGCCTGATCGTTTTCTTCCCTGACATCGAGCCAGTCCGGGAAAAGATCGGCGATGGACAGGCCGATGCGGGTGGCTGCCTCCATCGCGTTCTTCATGACTATTTCGCTTTTCTGCTGGGACGTGATCAGCCTGTTCATGATAGCGCTGATGCGGACGCGAATATCGCCGTTTTCCTGCGGCGTGGTGTTATAGGCGATGTAAAGCAGATCGATCGCATTGTCGGTGTCGCGCTTGGCGCGCTCGACATCATAGGTTCCCTGGATCTTATCGACATAAGACCGGACAAGCGCCGTATCCGACTTGGGAAGGCTGAAATTCGGTTGCGAAACGATAGCGTCGACGCCGGCGTCGATTGCGCTGTTGATCTGGGCGGTCCGGCTTTCGAAAGTCACGACATTGTTCATTTTCATGCTCCTGTTGATGGGTGGTTACGGAGAGTCATTTTTTTTTGGGGAGTGATCGTTCACGATCCGCATTGTTTCTTCGCGTCGTCCGGCAGTCCGGCCTCGGTGGAGGAAATGAACTGCGGCACGTCTTTGGTCAGGCCGTCGATCTCGGCGGACAGCCGCGTAACCTGACGTATTTTCGCGTCGTCGGGATTGACCTCGCTCGCTTCCTTCAGAGCGCTGGTGAAGTTGCCGACCTGAATGTTGAAGTCCTGAACCTTGACGTTGATGGTGGAGATCGCCGCTTTGAGCCTGGTGATCTGCTCCTCCAGAGTTTTCACCGCCTTCTGGTTTTCCGCGTGGCTCTGCTGTGCCGCCGCAAGCTGGCGGCGATTGTTTTCGAGCTGGTTGCGAACGCCTTCAAGAGCCGCCCGGGCATTGTCCAGCCGTGGCTGCGCGGTCCGGTATTCCCGCTCCGCATCATTCATCCAGCCCAGCGCCTTCACCGCGGCGTCACCGGCCTGGCAAATTCCCGGCAGGAAGAAGAGGACGCCGCTGCATATTTTTACTCGCTTGGCCTGCTCGTCCCTTTCCTTCCGGGCTTTTTCGAAGGTGGCCTGGCGCGCCTTGACGTTCTCGTTTTCGGACTGAACCAGCTCCTCATAGCCCTTCACGCTGGTTTCGGACTGCACCACCTGCCGCTCCAGCTCGATCTGCAGGTACATGGCCTCCCCCAGCGCCTTCTCGCGGTCGGCGCTGAGCTGCTGTTGCGCCGTCAGATGGTCCATCAGGCACACGGATCGGCGGCCGAGCAACTCGCGGCTCGCTTCCGCCTGTTCCAGTTTCGACTTGAAAGCCGCCGTCTGCTCGGCGGTGAGGGTGGCCGCGTTCGCAATGGCCGGCTGGCCCATGGACGGGATATCGAATTGCATTGCGAAGGCCGCAAGGCCGGCAAAAACAACGTGTTTAAGTTGCATCATTTTAACCTCCTCTGGAGAATTGGGGATGAATAAAAGGCATGACGGGCTCCATGCGCCGCCCGGCATCGCTGCCGACCGTGCCGGAGACATGGCAGTAACATTCGGATATCAGGCGCTTTCGGACGCATCGTCTGCAACGTCGTCAAGACCTAAAAAGCAACCATCAAAGATTGCATTCCGGGAAAATGGACGAAAGATTCCACATCCGATGCTTCATTAAATTATGCAATAAAAACAGCATATAACGCTATTGTCAGCGTTACTCCCGCAAACCGTTTCAAAAGGGAACACATTTTTACGCGCCCCTTAACATTCAATTTATGAGAGTATTTTTTAATACCGCTCAACAGGGCCTCGGGGGAGTGCAACAAAATGCACGCATCTTACGGAGGGGAACCTTCCGGCTGTCACGACTGCCCTGCACGGCCGTTGTCAGCGAACAGAACTCACGTTTTCGAATTCGCCATAAAGTAGCGATGCGCAAAAAACCACGGGAGAAAGGTATCCGGAAAAGCAGGCGCCCCAGCTTCAAAGACGCACCCGAGGAGGGACTTCGCCCGGCCTCGGCCGGACATGCTTCGAGAGAGGCTGGACCTACTTGCGAACCGAATCCTGAACGACGATGCCTTTGGTGATGCTGTCACCTATCTTTGCACCCACCTATCGAACGCCTTCAAACAGGAGCAGCGCCTCGTCCGTGCGCTCGGAGACTTCGGCGCATTCGCCACCGTCATGTGCGCCGTGGGTATCGCATCGGTCCATGGCGGGCAATTTACGCTGGCGGCGGTTCAGGCATTCGTCGTTCCACCCGGCTGGGCATCCAGCCGCAGGACACGCGCCTTGATCGACTGGCTGGAACTGGAAAATACCGCGCAGCGTCACCCGCCCGGCGGCGATAACCGTGAGCGGCCATGGTCGCTAAATGGCTGGATTATTTCGGCAATCGAGAGGCTTGCCAGCACCTATTGCGTCGCGGCCTCGCCATGGCAAACCCTCCCGGCAACGGAGACGCCTGCGGAGGAAGCCATCGGAACGGGCGCGCTGATCGACGGTGTGAGCTGGTTTCTGCGGCACGCGCAGGATTTGCCTTTTCTCTCAGAGGGAATGCGGATGTTCCTTGGGCATGCGCCTGGTTTCCTGATCCTGTTGGACCTGCTGTCCGCCGCGAAGACAGACGCGTGCGATGCGACGGGTTGCGTGTTCTCCCGCAAGGCCACGGCGCGCGCCTATGGGGTCAGTCGCGCTCATGTCACGGCCATACTCGCCAAGGCCGAGCGTTTGAACATCTTGCAAAGAAACGGATCCAGAATAGTTCTGAGCGATCTTGCATTGCAGAACGTCCAGCGCGATCTGGCCTATCAGCTCGCCTTCGTCGTTTTATGGGCGGAAGCGGTGAGAACGTCTCCGCCGTCTGCCGATGCCCCGGAGAGCCTGTCCGGCCGGAATGGCTCCAGCAATCCGCGATAGGGCTTGGCAAGCGGCGTGGCATAGGCGCCGCGCTTGGCGGTGGACAACCCCATGGACACCAGCGATTCCGCCTGCTTGACGGCCGCCGCGACGCCATCGACAACCGGCACGCCGAACTCATCGCGCAGTTCGGCGGCAAGATCCGCCATACCGGCGCAACCGAGCACGATCGCCTCCGCCCTGTCCTCTTTCAGGGCCAGCGAGATTTCCGCGCGCAGCCTTTCACGAGCGTTCGAGGCGGGATCTTCCAGCGACAGAACCGGAATATCGGCGGCGCGCACATTGCAGCGGGCGGACATGCCATAACGATGGAGAAGATGTTCCAGCGGCAGCCGCGAGCGTTCCATCGTCGTGACGATGGTGAATTTCTGGGCGATGAAGGCGGTGGCGGAGACCGCCGCCTCGCAGATGCCGATAACGGGAATATCGGCGAGAGCCCGGGCGGCATCGAGCCCGGTATCGTCGAAACAGGCGATGATCGCCGCGTCGGCTCCAAGCGCCGGCGCCTTTGCCAGCTCCAGCAGCAGGCCGGGCACGGCGAAAACCTCGTCGTAATAACCTTCGATGGAGACAGGCCCCATGGACGAGGTAACGGCCATTATGTCCGTATCGCGGCCGGCTATCCGCGTCGCGGCGTCGGCGATGGTCGCGGTCATGGATTGCGTGGTGTTGGGATTGATGACGAGTATGCGCATTTTACGTTTCTTTATCCGCGTGAATGGCGGCGATTGAGCGTGACGATCAGGCCGAGCGTGGCCGCGATCACCAGGAAGGAAAACAGGGTTGTAACAGCACCGAGCGCATAAAGCACCGGCGTCGTGACATTGGTGGTCATGCCGTAGATTTCCAGCGGCAGCGTGTTGTAGGTGCCTGACGTCATCAATGTGCGGGCGAACTCGTCATAAGAAAGCGTGAAGCCGAAGAGGCCGACGCCGATCAGGCTCGGCGCGATCATCGGCAGCACCACATGGGCGAAGGTCTGCCAGGAGGATGCACCGAGATCGCGGGCCGCTTCCTCATAGGACGGCGAAAAGCGGTTGAAGACGGCCAGCATGATGAGCACGCCGAAAGGCAGCGTCCAGGTGAGATGCGCGCCGAAGGCCGATGTATACCATGACGGCTCCAGCCCGAGCTGCTGGAACAGAACGCCGATGCCGAGCGAAATGATGATCGACGGCACCACGAGGCTTGCGACCGACAGATAGAACAACGGCGTCGCCCCGATGAATTTGCGCCGGAAGGCAAGGCCCGCCAGCAGCGAGACCAGCACGGTAACGGCCATGACCATCAGCCCGAGACCGAGGGAACGGCGGAAGGAGCCGCCGAAATCGCCGACGGCCTGCTGTTCGAAGAGATTGCCGAACCAGTGCAGCGAAACGCCGTTCAGCGGGAAAGTCAGCCCGCCATTCGGCCCCTGAAAGGCGAGGATGAGGATGGCCGACAGCGGACCGTAGAGGAACAGCACGAAGAGGGCGAAAAAGAAGGCGAGGATGTAGAATTCGCGGCCGCGTTTTTCCTGATGCATTGGATCAAAGCTCCTTGCGGATATCGACGATGCGCAGGATGCCCGCGACCATCAGAAGAACGAGGATGAGCAGGATGACGGCGTTCGCAGCGGCGGCCGGATATTGCAGCAGCGACATCTGGTTCTTCATCATCAGCGCCACCGAGGCGCTCTGGCCGCCGGACATGACCTGAACCGTGGAGAAATCGGCCATGACCAGCGTGACGACGAAGATGCTGCCGATGGCCATGCCGGGCTTGGCAAGCGGAATGATGACGTTGGTGAGCGTCTGCCAGCCCGTCGCGCCGGCGTCACGCGCCGCCTCGATCAGCGATTTATCGATGCGCATCAGCGTGTTGAAGATCGGCGTGACCATGAACAGCGTATAAAGATGCACCATGGCCAGCACCACGGCGAAATCCGAATAAAGCAGCCATTCGATCGGCTCGGGAATGATGCCGGTGCCGACCAATGCGCTGTTGACGAGGCCGTTTCGCCCAAGCACCGGAATCCAGGAAATCATGCGGATGATGTTCGACGTCAGGAAGGGCACGGTGCAGACGAGGAAGAGCACCATCTGCATGGTGGTGGTGCGGATGTGGAAGGCGAGGAAATAGGCGATCCAGAAACCGCAGAACAACGTGATGGCCCAGACCATGGCAGCATATTTCAGGGTGTTGAGATAGGTCTGCCAGGTGACCCACGAGCCGAGCGTTTCCAGATAGTTGAACGTCACGAAATCCGGATACATCTGGGCGAAATCGTAATCCCAGAAGCTGACGACGGCGATCATGAGGATCGGCAGAGCCAGGAAAAAGCCGAGGATCAGCAAAAGCGGAGCGGCCTGAACATAGGACACGAGCTTTTGCGGCAGCGCGAAGCTGCGGGGCGGCCTGTCCTTTTTATCGCTGACGCCGATGAGTCTGACCGTCACCATGGGTGTGCCTTTCGCTGGATTTGCAGAAGTACCGGCAGCTTTCGCACCAGGCACTGTGTCAGGCAAAGCTCTCTTCAAACGCGACGTCATCCTCGGGCTTGTCCCGAGGACCCAACCACGTTTGATGTGGTGGGTCGTTAGATCCTCGGGACAAGCCCGAGGATGACGGAGAGTTTAGAGGCTCTGTTGCCGTCAAGACCGGCAGCCAACGCCACCGATCTTAACCGTTTCGGGTACTAAGCCGCGATGAATTCGTTCCAGCGGCGAACCATGTAGCGGTCTTCATCCATAACGGAGTTCCAGCACGCCACCTTGCCCATGCGCTCCTCGAAGGAGCCGCCATCGCGCACGGCACCGGCCTTTTCCATGACCTTGCCGTCGGGCGCGATGATATCGCCCTGCGCCGGCTTGCCTTCGACCCAGTAGCCCCACTCGTCGGCGCTCATGTGTTCCTTGGCCGTTTCCATGGCGGCGGAATAATAGCCCTGACGGTTGAGGTAAGCGCCGACCCAGCCAGAAGTGTACCAGTTGATATATTCATAGGCCGCATCGAGTTTCGCGCCCGAAAGATGCTTCGCAAGGCCAAGACCGCCGCCCCAGGAACGATAGCCTTCCTTCAGCGGCTGGTATTTGCAGGCGATGCCCTTGGAACGGACCGCCGCGACGGCGGGCGACCACATGGACTGGATGATGACTTCGCCCGAGGCCATGAGGTTGACGCTTTCGTCGAAGCTCTTCCAGAAGGCGCGGAACTGGCCGTCCTTCTTCGCCTTGATGAGGAAGTCGATGGTCTTGTCGATCTCCTCCTTGGTCATGTTGCCCTTGTCGGCATATTTGATGTTGCCCATGGCTTCCATGATCATCGCCGCATCCATGATGCCGATGGAGGGGATGTTGAGAATGGAGGTCTTGCCCTTGAACTTCGGGTCCATGATATCGGCCCAGCTGGAGATATCGCGGCCGACGAGATCGGGGCGAATGCCGAGCGTATCGGCATTGTAGATGGTCGGAACCATGGTGAAAAAATCGGTCTCGCCCTTGGCGAACTTCTTGTCGCCGGGCTTTTCGACGAAACCGACGGTGTGCGGGGCCGTGCCCTGCGCCACGACGCTGTCCGGCTTCAGCTTGCCGTTTTTGAACAGCGGCACGATCTCGTCGTAATATTTCAGCTTCTTGATTTCCATCGGCTGGATAACGCCGGCCGGATAGACCTTCTTCAGGATCCAGTATTCGATATCGGCGATATCGTAGGAATTCGGCTGGGTGACGGCGCGCTGGGCGGCAGCATCCGAATCCGTTGCCGTCATTTCGAGCGTGATGCCGAGATCGGCCTTGCACTTTTCGGCAATGGCGTTGAGGTTCGACACACCCGTGCCGAACTGGCGGATGGTGATCGGGTTCTGCGCCCAGATGGTCGGGAAGCCGGTGATGAGGCCGGAGCCGATCGCCGCACCCGTGGCGGCAGCGCCCGCCTTCAGGAGGCCGCGGCGGGACAGGCCCTTTTTGCTGTTGGTGGTATCGGTCATTTCAAAGTTCTCCTCTGGTTATTTTTGGGGTCACTTCTCTACCCGGCCGAGCACGATGGCATCGGCCGCATTCCATGAAAGCGGTATGGCGTCGCCGGTCCTGACCGGATTTTCGAAGAAGGCGGCATCGCTGAGGATGACGTTGAAATCCTCGATACCCGCGCCGGCGACGGCGATCTTCACGCTTGCGCCGCGATATTCGACATTCGAGACGATGCCGGTGAAACCGAGGCCCGGCTGATCCGCCTCGCCGACGCGCACGCGGTCGGTGCGCACGGCAATATCGACCGCGCCGTCATCCGGGGCCACGCCACTGGCGATAAATGTGCCGCCGCCTGCCACTTCGAGCGTGACGAAATCATCCGTTTTTTCCCGGTAACGCCCGGAAATGACATTGTGGTCGCCCATGAAGCGGGCAACGAAGGCGGTGGCGGGACGCTCGAACACCTCGCGCGGGGTGGCGGCCTGTTCGATGCGGCCGTCATTCATGACAACGATGATATCGGCCAGCGCCATGGCCTCTTCCTGGCTGTGGGTGACGTGGACGAAGGTGATGCCGAGCGAGGTCTGAAGCTTCTTCAGCTCGGCGCGCATGCGGATCTTGAGAAACGGATCGAGCGCCGAAAGCGGCTCGTCCAGCAGCAACGCCTCGGGATCGGTAATCAGCGCACGCGCCAGCGCCACGCGCTGCTGCTGCCCGCCGGAAAGCTGGGCCGGCCGGCGGCTGGCATAGGGTTCCAGCTGCATCAGCCGCAGCATTTCGAGCGCCTTCGCCCGGCGGGTCTCCTTGTCCACGCCCTTCATCTTGAGGCTGAAAGCGACATTGTCGACGAGATCGAGATGCGGAAACAGCGCATAGGACTGGAACATCATCGCCGTGCCGCGCCGGGCGGGCGGCAGATCGGTGACGACTGTATTGCCGAGCCGGACATCGCCGCTGGAGATGCTTTCGTGGCCGGCAATCATCCGCAACGTCGAGGTCTTGCCGCAGCCCGACGGGCCAAGCAGGCAGCAATAGCTCCCGGCGGGAATCTTGAGGCTTATCGCATGCACGGCGGTGGTGTTGCCGTAAATCTTGGATACGGACGCGATGTCGATTGCTGCGGCTTTGCTCATAAACACTCTCCTGCGACGTCTCTGTCATGCAGGAGGCGTGCCAATCGGCTTAGCCATTGATGTAAAATGATATTTTTTTGCGCTTCGGAGACCCGTGCGCGGACCTGCCCAATTTTACAGCGATTGTTTTCGATTCATTGCAGAAATTGTATGCAATCTGAAAGCCCAAAATGCCCCGCGCTTCACCCGGCCCTGAACCGGTCGAAAGCGGTGAGATATTTGACCGTCGGATCGGCGTCCCAGCGGTAGATTTCGGTCCGCAGGAAATGCAGCTCCTCTTCGAGCTTTTCCTCCGGCAGCTCCACCCACCAGGATTTCGGCCGGCCATCGGAGCCGTCCGACCAGCGATAGCCACGCTTTTTCAAGTGGTCCTTCATGTCGAACGGGCTGTTTTCCGCGTAGAGGCGCACCCTTGAGCGCCGGCTTGCCTCATCAAGTTCGGCAAAGGGCGTGCTGCTCTGGCCGGGGCGCGTCTGCTCCAGCACTTCCAGCAGCGCGAAACAATCATCCACCGCGCGATGGCCATCGTGGAAATAGCCGGATTGGCCGATCAGATAACCGAGCTTGTTGCCCTCGAAACCACGCGTGCGCCAGTCTATTTCCGAAACGGAGCAGGCCCATGCCTTGTCGCGGAAGATCGGCGAGAAGGCCTCGCAAAAGGGACGGTCGAAACCGGCATTGTGGGCGATGATCAGATCGGCATGGGCAACGAGGGAGGTCAGCCGGTCCATGTCTATCGACTGTCCCGCGACCATGTCGTCGGTGATCCCGGTCAGACGGGTGATTTCTTCGGGAATGGCGATACCTGGCTGCCGCAACCCGCCATAAATGCCGGTGACATCGCCGATTGTGCCGTTATCGTCGAATGTGAAGGTGATGACGCCGATTTCGATGATCTCATCGGTGCGATGGTCGAGACCCGTCGTTTCCGTATCGAGGATCACACCCTGACGGGCAAATTCCGGCCTTGGCCGATCAACGACCGCGCGCGGCTGCAGCCGGCGCAGGACACGATAATTGCCGGTGGATTCAAGATAGGCGGTAAGGGCCTCATCGTCCGTACCGGTCTTTTGGGCCGTTTCGCGACCACCGGCTTTTCGCCCTCTTTCAGCCTGCGGAAGCCGCGCTGCCGCGGGTGCGAAAAAATCCAACTGGGAGGTCATTATGCGCCTGTCCGCCTTGCCCGGAAATCAAGATTGAGTATTCCAGCATATGCGCACAGGCTCACGGTAACAACAGCGGTCGCTCTCATCCACAGAAACGGCATATCTCACGGGGTACAGTTAAGGGTTGCGACTTCAATTTACGATGGTAAAAAAAGCGCACCGTTCCCGTGTTTCAGGAGAGAAGAAGAATGCCGCTTCCATCGCCTTCCAACCCGAAAACGCTCGCTGACCAGAGCCGGCTAAAACTGTTTCCGCTGCAAAGCGGGCCGCATTTCGCGAATGCAGGCCTCACCAACGGGGCGAGCGGCATTGTCTTTACGGGCTATACGCGCGATGCGAGCCTCGACAACGAGGCCTTCTCCTGCTGCGGCAGTTACACCCTGCGCAATTCCGTGCACGCCGCGATTGCCGGCACGACAAGCGACAATTGCACGGTCTTTGCCCTGAAGAGCATCATCAACCAGCGCCCGTGCCTGGCGGTCGGGAAGTTCGACCCGGATGGCAAGCCGCTGGCATTGTCGAAGTCGGAATTCGAAGAGGTCACCAAACCCCTGTTCCAGTTTGCGGACAAGGTATCGCCGATTCTCGGCAGCGAGCCGGCGCCGGGCATCCAGATCCGCAGCGGCGACGCCTCCTATAATTATCAGGTGGACGCACGCAGCGGCCGCTTCCGCTTCACCTATAAGGATGCCATGAACGGCGGTCGTTTCGGACCTTCGGCGGATGGCAATTTTTCCCTGGAACATGACGGCCATCGCCTCGCCAGAATAAGCGCCGGCGGCAGCTATAGCACCTCGGACAATTCGATTGCCGCCTCGGCCTATCGCGACCTCGAATCCCGCGGTTTCGAAACGACGGTGCGCAGCGGCCAGGCTTCCGCCATGTTCGGAAGAACCTACACGGAAAACGCCATTACCCGCAAAATCGGCGTCGGTTACGGCGACACCTCGTTCCGGCGCGAGGATACGCCGGGAGGAACGATCAAGGAAACCCTTGGGCACAAGATGGATAAGGTCACGCTCGAAGTCTCCCGCACGCGCGACCGGGCGAAGGGCACCGAATATATGCTGACGATCAAGATGGAGCTTTGAGGCTTCGGGAAGCGGAGCGGCCGCGACAGCAGTTCCTCAGGAGGCCTGGCTGTCGAGAAGGTTCTCGCAATTGGCCGGATTGCCGATGATCTCGCTTGTCCTGATGATGGAGGCGGCATCTGCGGTTATCTTGATGATGCAGTCGCGGCGATGCTCCTTGATCTTCATGCCCTCGATTTCCGAGACCTGCGCCTGCCCGTCTACGGTCTTGACTTCGCGCCTGTTGCTGAGACCGGCATAGGTCTCCCTATCGACTTTCAGCCAGTAGGATTCGGTGTCGCCGTTCTCGATGATGACCTTGTTCGGGCGGCCGAGTCGGGCGATTGCGGCCTCGCGCGGTTGCCCCACGAAACCGGCGACAGTGCGGGAAATCTCCGTCTCGCCGGCGCTGGTGCACGCCGCAACGACGACCAGCACGGCCGCCAGACATCCTCTTTCAAGCCATCTCATTTCCAGATCATTCCCTACAAAACCTCGCCGGCCGCGGTTCTCGGCCGGCGTCCGGGGGCAAATCTAGGCACGATCATTTTGCACGGAAAGATGGAACGTCCGTAAAGCCGATCAACTTGTTATGACCAGCCCTGTCGCGGGAAGACGATTTACTGGTCCGGCGCGCGCCGTTTTCACCTGTTGCGGAACACGGTGCAGGGAACGCCAGCGCGCCGGATATCGCCACAAAGCGCATTCGCTTCGGCTCTGGTCTCCCGGCCGATGCGGGCGGCAAAACGCGGCCGCGAACCGAAATTTCCGCCCCGCTGGCGCACGATCAAAGCCCGCTCGGCATTCAGCGGTTCCGAAAGCTGCAGGATCGACCGGGTGAAAAGCCGGTTCGCCACGGCCGGATTATAATGCGCGGCAAGCTGCACGCCCCAGGGCGCCCAGTCGGCCGATGCAATGAGAACGGGATCGTTCATGGTGCGGGTGTCGGCGAGACGCACGCAGGCATCGAGGAAGGAACGGTTGCCATCCAGCGCCGGCGCCGCCTTTTCTGGCGGATTGTCCTTCCATGTCTCCACCGGATAACCGGTGATCGCGAACACATAATCGCGGGTTTCGGTCGGCAGGCGACCGTTGGCGATGAAGTTCCGCAGGCCCGCCTCCCCCGCATTGTAAGCTGCGGCGGCAAGGCCGAAATTGCCGAATTGCACATTCAATTCGGAGAGATATCGGGAAGACGCCTCAAGCGCGGCGATGATGTTGAAACTGTCTTCGAGACCGCGCAACCGGGCCGTGCCCGGCATGAACTGGGCAATGCCCTCCGCCCCCTTCGGACTGACCGCATTGGGCCGGAACAGGCTTTCCCGCCAGATCAGCCGGGCGAAATAATCCGGCGGAACGGCATGGCGGGCGGCGAGCACCTCAATGGCATGGCAAAGATCATTATTGTAACTGCCTGCATTGATGCACAGGTCCGGCGCGACATCATGGCTATAGGCGCAGGCGGCTTTTTTCCCGGCGGGCTCTTCGGCTTGCGCCGCGCCGAAGGCTGCGGTCAGCAGACACAGGGCAAGAGCCATGCGGCTTGTCGATATCCCTGCCAAGCGAAAGCCCCCGAAAACTCCAGACACGATGTGCCGATTATCGGCCAATCCGGAAGATATGCCCAGCTTTCCGGCTTGTCATCACGTATCGAACATCGAATGGACTGGCGTGATCGTATGGGGCGCGGACGGCGGGCAGCCCCTTTCAAGTCAATAATGGAGGGTCAACTTTCTCTCGACGTCATCCTCGGCCATGTGCCGAGGATCTGATCACGTCGAATAAAATCAATACGTTGCAGATCCTCGGGACAAGCCCACTACTGTCCGGTTTAAATTTGCGGCCATTGGAAGGCCATCTGGTTTTGGTTTCTGGGTTTGTCCGGTGGCGGGTCGAGAAGCCGATCGGTGCGTCGCCGGTGCATGA